>NZ_CP080530.1:0-329474 GCF_024746835.1 Mesorhizobium sp. AR02
ATGACCGCGCCCGCGGGCTGTCAACTGATCGGCCGCTGGCGGATCATCGAAGCTGACCTGTGGGATCGCGGCTATCTCGACCTCGGCGGACCCGCCACGGTCACCATTGGGGCCGACAACCACGGTGAGATCGCCTTTGGCGCCCTGCTAGCCGGCCTCGATCTCGGGTACGGGCCGTCAATGGTCTTCTTCACATGGGCCGGCTTCGATGAGATGGACGAAGTTACCGGCGACGGCTCCGCAGAATTGCTCGACGACGGCTCGATCGACATCACCTTCGCCTATCAGAACGGCGACGAGGCTATCCTCAAGGCCAAACGTGATCCTTCTTCAACAGCCTGCTAGTGGTGTCTGGTGTTTGCTAGAGGGGCCCGCATGACGAGCGAGGGCGGGAGAGGTGAAGGAGCCGAAACTCTCGCTGTCGACGCGCATTGAGCTTCACTTTGGCGAAATCAGATCGTCCAGGAGTCGAGAGGATAGGCGCCGCTTCCATCATGCACCTCGCGCAAACAGCTGGGCACCCCGTGCCTTCGCGAAAACGACGGGAAAGCTACGGGCGTAGCTGCGCACTTCGGACTCAAGATGATTGAAGATCGCGAATTCCTCCTCGCGATCCGGTGCACTTTGGTCAGTCATCATTGCTTCCTCATTTGAAAATTGACTTGGCAGATCCCCGCGAACGGTTGCGGGCCTAAGGGAGCGTTCGATAGGGCCGATTGCTATCATGTACTCGCTATCATGCCTCCCCTTGAAATGGGCTTGGCGATCGAACCGGATTGGTGCGCCTAAGTCCCGCGCCACGGCGGCAAAAAACAATCCGGAGATTGGGTTGCTGAGCGTCACCGTGGCGTTGATGTGCGTCACGCCGTCGCAAGATCGTCTGTTCAGGGCTGACACGATCAGTCCCTTACCGAGCCCTAGCCCTGTTTTGCGTACCTCAGGATGCACAGCAATCTGCCAAATGGAAAGCGTGGATGGGTCGCTCGGCCGCCGGTAGGCCGACAACCGGCCAACCACCGCCCCGGCACGCTCAGCGAGAACGCAGGTGTCGGCGAAATCACTGCAAAGCAGCAGCTCGCAATACAGCGAGTTGCGGTCTAGTTGCGGGCACTTTGCGATGAGTTCCCATACATCGGCTGCAGCATTCTCCGTCGGCTTTCGGAATGTCACTCGCGCCAACTGGCCGTCGGATCGCGAAAAGAATCTCTGACTATCATGGACCATCCGAATTCCCCGATCGAACACCATCATCGCCTCGCACCCAATCTTCAAAGAGTTAAGCACTCCGGCGCCTCAGATCCTGCGATGCCGAAAGAGCGAGCCGCCCAATGCGCCACATTGCCCTGAAGAGGTGTTTCTCCTGTCCGGGGCGGCTACCGGTCGCTTGACCATCGTTCGCAGCAATCACCGCGGCCTCCGGCAAAGCTCTTTGCTCCCAAGAAACTTTGCTCCGAAACCTGCCCGGAGAATATCATTCGCGGAAATGATAGGGATGAACTTTTTGTAAAATTGTGTTTGAACATGCCCAGTGCTGAATCGATGGCCGGGAGCGGTACCACTGATGAGGCGCACACTGGCACCGAGGACATGAGGCCTCGGGACTGTTTCAGTCGTTTGTAACCGATACTTCAAATAATTTCACAGAACCTTTGCAAATGCAAATCGCTGCCAATGGTACGTTCGCGGCAGGTCTGAGCAATGCACGGCTACAAGACTTATCTAAATTTGCGTTCGCATCGCCGCGCAGCAACATCGAGGTTAACTACCAATGGCACGAAGAGTTATCATCCTGATTGAAGGTCATAGAGGTAATGGTCCTCGATACATCGATGTAGCTCAGCGTCTTGGTCTTCATCCAATTACTCTGTCGGCGGATCCAACTCGGTACGACTATCTTGCGGCAGAAGGAATTGAAGCAATTCGTGTCGATACAGACAATCTCGATGCGCTGATCCGCGAATGTTCCATGCTACGTGCGACCTATGACATTGCTGGCATTACTGGCTTTGCGGGCGTCGATGAGTCGATCTATGCGACGGTTGGCAAGCTGTGCCGGCATTTCGATCTACCGGGACCGAACCCCACATCGATTGAACGATGCGGCGACAAATTCACTCAGCGTCAGCTCCTTGCGGAGGCCGGCGTTCCAATACCTGCTTATCGCCTGGCAGCGAATGCGTGGGAGGTAGAAAGTTCTGCCGCGGAAATCGGCCTGCCGGTGATTGTTAAGCCGGCCATAGGCAGCGGCAGCATCGGTGTCCGATTGTGCCGCAACGCCGAAGAGGTAGCCGAACATACGACCTATCTGTTGGGCGGGAAGCACATATGGCGGTCCTCGCCGAGGATACTGATCGAAGAATTCGCACAAGGCCGCTTCTATTATGCTGACATAATGGGAAATGAGGTATTTGAGATTGTCGCCGGTGAGTTCGGCCCCCCACCGTATTTCGTCTTTCGTGAGTTGGCTTATCCGGCCCCGCTGGCTGACGACGAGCATGAGCGTATCGTCGATCTTTCGCTGAGGTGTTTGCGAGCTCTCGGTCTGGGCTGGGGACCAACCTGCATTGAATTCCGGTGGACAAAACGTGGCCCGGTCGTCATTGAAGTCAATCCGCGGCTTGCCGGCGCGCCCGCACCTCAACTGGCTCATCTGGCTTACGGTGTCGATCTCATCAGCGAACACGTAAAGCTTGCCATCGGCGAGGAATGTAATTTGCGCAGAAAGCATTCGCAAACTGCGGCCGCGCGGTACCTGGTTCCTGATCGCGATGGCACCCTCGACTGGATTGGTGGCGACAGTCAAGCGGCTGCCATACCCGGTGTCGCCGAGGTCAAATTCTATGTTGAGCCCAAGACTCCGATTGTCAGGAAAAGCGACTATCGAGACTTGCTCGGACATATCATCGCTGCTTCACCTAGCCTTGCTCAGACCGAGGCAGTACTTCAGCAAGCGGTCGATTTAATTCATTGGTCGATCATACCTTTCCCGACCCCGCGCGAATAGGAAAAATCTGAGACCACTCATTCTCGCCTTACCAGCGAGACGGCGGATGTTAACGGGTATGGGCAGGTTCAGGAAGTCTTGACCATCGAAAAAATGCCGTGCTTCTGCGACGGTCAGGCGTATTCCGGCGCTGCCGGCGCGACAGCTGCGATGTACTGGGTGTCGCGGGTGCCTTTGCCGATGATATCTCATGCTCTTCGAACAGGCTGATAAGCTCTCTCGCCGGCTTATGATGCGTTCAACCAGCGGCCGATAGTGGTGGTCCTGGATTGCCACAGTGCAATGGACGGTGTGCTCGCTACGGTCGACGTTCGCTCGCCTGCTTCAGGTAGGCCAAGTTCGTGCTGGTGATAGCGATCAGCTCGCGGCCGAGTTGGACGCGATTGGGCTGGCCGCGTGTGAACTGGATCTTGCAGGTGCGCTTTTGGCTGCGCGGCACTGCGCCATGACGAACCGGCGCCACCGACTGATATGAGGTGTCGGCCCCATGACGCGCACAGCACCCCAAAGTAAGCTGCTGTTGCTGGGCTCGTGCGTGAGTACCGAGAGCAAACGCGCGCCCCGCAGGTCAATGCGGCGGTCGAAAAGCAGCTTCTCGACGCCCGATCGGATCGCCATCGCCATTGCGGTGCTTGCCCAGGTCGAAGAAGAAACGCGACAACCCGAGCGGGAATGGGCTCTGCGGCGCGACCAGGCCCGCTGTGAAGCCGGTCGAGCCCGAGAACCGCTGGTGGCGCGCTCACTGGAACGGCTGCGGGACCACGGTTGCGCGCCGCCGAGGCGATCAACAGGATTACGAGCGCTGGCGCTGTGACGAGCCCCTTGTCATAACCGAGACCGATCCCGAAGCGCTGCAAAAGCTGAGGGAAGACTGCCGGCAACTGGCATTCGAATTCGACAACGACGGTGGAAAGGAAGAGCATTCCGCCTCGTGTGTGGGTCAAGTCTCGGTTCGCTTGACAGTCGACAACTGTCGGGTTTGTCGGGCTCACGACGCGGGCGTGTTCGGCCAGGGTCCTGCCATACTCTCATTGAACCTCTTGAATAATATGGCAGCACAATTGTTCTGCGGCTTTTGTCCAGAATTGGCACGAATTTCGCTGCTTCCTCATCGCAAGGCGGCCCGGGTTGCCAACCGACGTGACATCATTCGAGTGACCAAAGGAAGCAATATGTTAGGTCTGCATCAGATCCGCATTCTCCGGGAAGGGGTCTGCAACTCCGCCACCTCCCAAAATACACTCGCTGTCCTCGTCGACCTCAGCAGGAAATCCTCATCGCCGGGTGCGACGCCAAAACCGACCCACCCGCCTGTACCCGAACGCGCAGGACACGGTCCTGCATCTCGCGGCAAAGGAAGGTTCGGTGAAAGATCTCGAATTCGAGGGCAACGCCCCGCGTCAACTGCCGCGTGGGCTTCGATGAAGATCAGGAGGGATGGATGAGCGAGTTAATTGGTCTCTATATTGATCACCAGATGACGTCACCCTTCGAAGTGGCGCAGCATTCGGCGAAGATTAAACCACTTGCGACCGAACTAGGGAGAAGTGGAGTTCTACTGGTCACAACCTGTGTACGAGTTGAGGTTTATGGTGATGAGCCCGCAATCAGAAATATCGAAAGCGCGATATTTTCGCGTTTTTCATACGGATGCATTGAAGGTGCGGCCGCAATTGCTCAACGTCTCGGCGAGATTGCATCCGGCGCTCATTCTCAGATCCTCGGTGAGAGTTACATCGGCCATCAGCTCGTGAAGGCCATCGAATTTGTTGATCCAAAACGTCCGATTTTCCAGATCGCACAGTTGGCAATTGATATAGGTCGTGCCGCACGCGAGCGACGGCGGTTCATTGCGTCGTTCAACTACGATCAGATCGTCCGAGACATCATAGCTGATCGATTTCCGAATGGAGAGCTGCCCGACCGCCTTTACATCATCGGGTCGGGTATGCTGGGTCGTGGGCTCATCAGGAGTGGTGTGGGAGAGCGATTCCGTTCCACGGTAGTCGTAACGCGGAATCCTAAGATCCTTCGCAAACGTCTCCGCCGCACTGACATAAAAGTCGCGCTCATGCGCCCGGCAGAGATTGGGCACGCACGCGAACCGCGCTCGATCGTTGTCATCGCAACCGCCGATGTCAATGACGAATATGAAGCAATTCTTCGGAACGCGCTTCTGCGGTTGGAGCCGCGCACCATTGTGGATCTGTCGTCAATCCCGGTGCTATCGGCCGAATCAGTCAGAAAACTCAACTACGTGAGCATGTACAACGAAGAATTTCTTCGGTTCATCGATCAAAATAATAGGTTGTTGGCTCCGACACTGCCGCTCTTGTGTTCCGACATAGAGGCAACACTCCGAACGGCGCAGATACAGAAGAACACCGATTCGGCAACGGGAGAATAATGGTGCTCACGGCACTGAAAGTATCCGGCGAACAGCCCGCCTCAGGTTGTAGGCTCTGGGAGTGTGGTTTGATGGAGGCGCTAACTCTTGCTGAAGCTGATCACTTGGTTCGCTCGTGGATCTGCACGCGCGGAATAGGAGCAAACTCACGAAATCTTTGCATGATGCGGCAGTTCACGAGAGACCATTTGAAAGTCGGGTCGCCCCATTTGGATACCGATATTCCAAACAGAAGGACCGGACTATTCCAGCGCCGGTCTCAACACCAGGAGACGAGGTAATATGACGACGCCTATTGTAAGATGGCTGAGTCGAAATGACGTTGCAGCGACGAATTTGCCATTCGCCTCAGCACTAGATGTTGTCGAAGCGACGCTTCGTGATCACGGCATTGGCGCCTTCGAGAACCCGACCAAGATCGGGATCCACCCGAGGCACGAAGCATTCATTCACGCAATGGCTGGCTGGCTTCCCAAGCAACGCCGAGGCGGTCTTAAATGGGTTGCCAGTTACTCCAGCAATCGTAAAGTTGGTTTGCCAAACTTTACAGGGCTTTTGATTTTAAACGACCCGGACACGGGCCTACCGGTCTGCGTGATGGATGCTGCTTACCTGACGGCAGTTCGCACAGCGGCGGCGTCGGCTATCACCAGCAAGTATTTGTCGCCGCGTCGCGTGGACAGGATAGCGGTGATCGGTGCTGGTCTTCAAGGCCTCTACCACGTAAAAATTCTGTCGATGATTCACCCCGCTGCAGAATTCCATGTCGTAGATATCGATGAAAATGCTGCGAGCCGGTTGGCTGAAGAGACTTCTTCCAAAGCAACAATAGTTCACGTCAAAGAGGCTGAGGCCGCGATCCGCACCGCTGACGTCGTAGTGACAGCGACAAGTCGATTGGCGGGCGTGGCATTCCAGTTCGCATGGGTCAAGGAAGGCAGCTTGGTTCTGCCCGTCCATGTCCGCGGATGGTCACAGGACATAACGACGGCTTCGGATGTATTGTTGACCGATGACGTTGAGCAATTCAAAAACTACATCACTGCTACAGGCTCTCCTTATCGGGATATTTCCAGGGTTGTAGGATCTGTCAGCGATGTCATCGGTGGACGGCTCGCTGGCAGAATTCACAACACTGATCGCATTGCAGTGTTCAATCTCGGGCTCGCGATACATGATGTCGCAATAGGTTCTGCAATACTCGACATCGCAGAGCAGAACGGCTTAGGGACGATCGTATCCTACTAAAGGATCGTATCCTACTAAAGAATGTCTGGAGAATCGGGTTGAGCCCGTTGAGCCCTTCGAAGGGGCATGACAGCCCATCGTATGACACTGACCTCAGTGATGCTGAGTGGGCGATCCTGGCGCGCCTCTCTTTGACTCCACAATCCGCTGCGGGCGCCCCCCGCAACATGACCTGCATCTGGTCCGGAACGCTGTGCTGTAGAGGGCGTCAGAAGGTGAAGGCGATCCTGGACTTAGTTTGAAAAGAATGGAGAGCTTTTCGACATAATTCAACGGGCACATAGGAGGATTCAATGAGACGTTGGATAAGTGGGATTGTCGCTGCCGCCATTGGCGCGGCGACCTTGTTCGGTCCGGCCTCGGTGCCGGCTCGAGCAGAAGACCCCTCCCTGGTGCTCGACCGCATCCAGGCGAGTGGCAAGCTGAAGTTCCCGGTCATGGTCGCGGAGGAGCCGGGCTACATCAAGGACCCGCGCACCGGTGAATGGAGTGGCCTCTTCGTAGATTGGGGCAAGGATATCGCCGGTCTGCTAGGTGTGCAGATCGAGTACTATGAGACAAGCTGGGGCAACCTCGCTGCGGACTTCCAAGCTGGCAAGATTGACCTCGCGGTGGCACTGAACCCCAACCCCCGTCGCGGCCTCGTCGTCGATTATGTGCCCGGCACTATTGTCGAGGGCATGTGGGCGCTCGTTGCCCGACCTGGCTTCGAGCCGAAGACGTGGCGTGAGATCAACACCAAGGAAACCCGCATCGCCGTGCAGAAGGGCGGTACCATGCAGATCATCGCCGAGTCAGTCATCCCCAATGCCACCATCGTCGTTATCCCCTCGCGCAACCAAGCTGTCCTGGAGCTTCAGTCGGGCAAGGTCGACGCCATAATCGTCGCCGACCAGGACGCCGCCTTCCTCGATGCCAAGGGCATCGGCAAGGCCGTGGTACCTATGCCGGTGCTGCGCAATCCCTCAACCATCGGCATCCGCCGTGAGCCAGGCAATGCCGGGTTTGCCAACTTTCTGGCGAACTGGATGTCACAGCAGAATTCTTTGAGTCTCGCCTGCTCGCGCATCTCCCGTTACATGCTCGAGCGCGGCATTGACATGAAGGTGGTTCCCCAGTCCGACAAGGACTGCTGACCGCCATGCGCACGACCCGTCTCTTCTCCGTCATCGACAGCCATACCGCAGGGCACCCGACTCGCACGGTAATCTCGGGCATCCCTCTGTTGCGCGGACAGAGTGTGCTCGCCCAGCGGGCCGATTTCCGCGCGGTCCATGATGGGTTGAGGGGACTGCTGCTTCACGAACCTCGCGGGCATGCCGCCATGGTGGCAGCGGTGCCCGTGCCCTCCCGCGAGGCGGATCAAGGGTTGTTCTTCATCTCCTCCTACGTCTACCTCGACATGTGCGGCCATGCCACTATCGGCTACATCGCCAGCTTGGCCGCCACCGGGGCACTGCCGCAGGGCTTTGAGCAAAACGGTATGTCCGTCGAGACCCCGGCGGGTATCGTCCATGTGACCGGTACCTTCGAGGCGGGGCGGCTGACCTCAGTGGTGCTACGCAACGTGCCATCCTATCTCGCCTGCGCCGATGTAGCCGTCGAGGTCGAGGGCCTCGGCACGGTGACCTGCGATATCGCTCATGGCGGCATAATGTATGCCCTGGTCGATGCGAGCCAGATCGATCTTCCCTTTGACATCGACCACGCCAGCCGCTGGTCCCGGGCGGGCATGACCATCAAGGAGGAGCTCAACGCTGCAAGCAGTTACCAGGTAGGCAGTGTGCTATTCCATCGCGCCATCGAGGGTGGCGCCCGCCATCTGGTGATTTTAGCAGGCAACAAGTTCGACCGTTCGCCCTGCGGCACCGGTACCTCCGCACGGCTGGCCCAGCTTCACGCTCGTGGGGAGTTGGCGATTGGCGCCTCTTACCGGGCCGAAAATATCCTTGGGGTGCCATTCATGGCCAAGGTCGCGGAGGTGGCTCAAGGCAAGGACGGCCAACCCGCCGTTATCCCAGAAGTGCGCGGCATGGCGCATATCAGTGCATTTTCCACCCTCGTGCTGGAAGCGGATGATCCGCTGCCCGCCGGTTTCCTTCCCAGCTAACGGAGCGTGTTGTGAAATTCGACCCTTCCGTCGTCTTGGAGAATTGGGACATTCTAGCGTGGGGTCTCCTCGTCACGCTGAAATACACGGTTTATACCTGCGCTATCGGTCTCTCGATCGGTCTCTTTGTGGCGCAGCTCCAGCTCACTCCCTGGCGACTATTGCGCTGGGCCGGCCGAATATGGGTGGAGTTCTTCCGCAACATCCCGCTGCTTGTGCTACTCATGTGGATCTATTATGCCCTGCCAATCTTCTTTCAGATCCAGATCGGCAAGGAAACAGCGGGCATCCTCGGTCTCGGGTTCTATGCCAGCGGCTTCTATGCCGAGATCCTCCGAGCGGGGGTCCAATCCATCGACCGTGGTCAGACCGACGCCGCCGTTGCGCTGGGCATGGGGTACGTCCCGCGCATGAAGCGGATCATCTTGCCGCAGGCTCTCCGCCGCATGGTGCCGCCACTGGTAGGCCAAACCATCATGCAGTTAAAAAACACGACGCTCCTCTCGGTTCTGACCATCCCCGATCTGCTTTATCAGGCTGGCCACATCGCCAGTTTCACCTACCGGCCAATGGAGGTCTACACCGTCATCGCCACCATCTTCATTGTCATCCTGTTTCCCCTCAGCGCTCTATCGCGCCGGTTCGAGCGCAAGGAGGCCGCGGAATGACGGCAACATCTACCGAAGTCGTTCTGAGCGTACGCGGCATCCAGAAGTCCTTCGGGACGCACAATGTTATACGCGGCATCGATCTTGACGTCCGCCGCGGTGAGGTGGTCTGCCTGATCGGCTCCAGCGGCTCGGGCAAAACCTCGCTGCTGCGCTGCATGAACTTATTGTTGGAGCCCGACCAGGGCGAGATCGTTATCGAAGGCGCGCCTCTTTTTCGCCGCACCGAGTCCGAGTGGCTTAAGCTCTCCAGCAGGCAGGTGAGCGCCGTGCGCCTCAAGACCGGCATGGTGTTCCAGAACTTCAACCTGTTCCCCCACCGCACCGCACTGGAAAACATCATCGAAGCCCCGCGGGTGGTGAAGAAAGTGCCGCGCGCCCGAGCCGAGGCGCGGGCTCGCGAGCTCCTCACCCGCATGGGACTCCCCGACGCCGGACATAAATACCCGTCACAGCTGTCGGGCGGCCAGCAGCAGCGGATCGCGATCGCTCGTGCGCTTGCGATGCAACCCACCATCATGCTGTTCGATGAGCCAACCTCGGCGCTCGACCCCGAATTGGTGGGGGAAGTGCTTGCCGCCATCAGGCAGCTTGCCGCCGAAGGCATGACCATGGTTATCGTCACTCACGAGATCGGCTTCGCCTATCAATTGGCCGATAGGGTGGTCTTCCTGGACAAAGGCGTTGTCGCCGCCAGCGCCGCTCCGCATGAACTCCTGCTGTCGGGCGCAAACCCGAGACTCGCGGCCTTCGTCGGCCGCTTCACTGAACAAGCCCGCCTTCTGAGCGCTCTGGCGCCTACGGCTTGCGCACCTTCAACACATCTCCCAACAAAGGATAATAGACCATGGCCGATGTAAACTGGGGCGGTATTTTTCCCGTTCTCGTCACTCCCTTCGGAACTGATGGCTCCGTCAATGAGACCCGATACAAGGCGCTTATCGACGACGCCATTGCCAATGGTGCGCGGGGCGTCGTAGCGGCTGGCAGCACCGGGGAATTCTATGCTCTCACCAGGGCCGAGCGCACACGCCTCTACAAGATGGCGGTTGACCATGTGGCCGGCCGGCTGCCCGTGCTGGCGGGCGTCTCCGACCTGCGTGTCGTGGATGTGCTGGAGGCATGTCAGTCGGCCGCGGCGGCGGGCTGCGCTGGCGGCATGATCCTGCCACCCATCTACGCTATGCCGAGCCCGCGTGAGATCGTGGCCTTCTTCGAGCACATCTCCCGCAACACGTCGCTGCCGCTGATGCTCTACAACAGCCCGCGCCGCGCAGGCATCGACATCACTCCGGCGTTGATGGAGCAACTCTCCGCCCTGCCAACTGTGGTCGCCATCAAGGACAGCTCCGGCGTCATTACTCAGGTGAGTGAGCTTGTGCAGCGCGTGGGTGACAAACTCCGCGTCTTCGTCGGCTACGAAACAATGATCGTGCCCGCCCGCGCCGTTGGTGTTCATGGGGTCGTCGCCATGGCGCACCAGATCGCCGGACCGTTGATCCGCGACTACTGGGACAAGGCGCTCACAGGCGACAAGGCACTGCATGACCTCGGCCGCGACGTCTTCGCCTTCTACCGTTGCTTCCAGTCCGGGGCCTATTACGCGGCCATCAAAGAAACAATGAGCCAGCTTGGCCGCGACGCTGGTGGCCCGCGCCTACCGCTGTTGCCGCTGGCAGACGAACAGAAAGCCGCGATCGTCAAGATTATCGCCGACGCCGGGCTCGCCCGTTGGGCTCAGGTCTGAGGGGGCACCTCGCCGATCAGCTGCAAGCGCTATCGTCCCACCGCAGAGCATCGCCCAGGCGGTTTGACTCTACCTTCGGTTTTGATGCTAATGGAACGCGGCATTGTCGTGTCCTACGAAACGATCCGCCATTGGCAAAGAAATTCGGCCCGGACTGAGCCTGGCAGCGGATATGATGCCAAGCTTCGTCCCGGCGGAGCGCAAAGCCGTGGCTGGGGTGAAATCAGCGACGCCTTTTCGCGTTCTTATCCAGACAAAGTGTCGTCGCGTCATTGACTGGTCGAACCGCCGTCGCTGATGAGAGCAGTCTTGGTCGCCTGACCCGTGCCACACTGCCGCCCAGTCAAAGCGTAGCAACAGATCCTTCATATAAATTTACAAAGTCTTTACGACTGGAAATCGCGCACAGTGGTACATTGATCGCCAAGTCGGTGGTCAGTGATAGCGATTGCGCCTGGCCAGCCGCGAGCACGGTTGGAGTAACGATCATGGCAAGAAGAGTTCTCATCCTGATTGAAGGCAATGACAACGGTACTGGTCTACTATACATCAAAGCGGCGCAGCATCTTGGCCTTCATCCAATTACGTTATCGGCCGATCCTGGTCAGTACGACTATCTTGCGACGGAAGGGATTGAGGCAATCCGTGTCGATACAGACAATCTCGATGCGCTGATCCGCGAATGTTCCCGACTGCTTGCGGCCTACGACATTGGTGGCATTACCAGCGCCAAGGAGGCGGTCTATGCGACACTTGGCAAGCTCTGCCGGCATTTCGATTTACCGGGACCGAACTCTGCATCGATAGAACAATGCTGCGATAAATTCACTCAACGTGAGCTCCTCGCGGAGGCCGGCATTCCATCACCTGCTTATCGCCTGGCAGCGAATGCGAAGGAAGTAGAAGGCGCTGCTGCGGAAATCGGGCTGCCGGTAGTTGTTAAGCCAGCCGTAGGCAACGGCAGCTACGGTGTCCGATTGTGCCGCAGCGTCGATGAGTTAGCCGAACATACGACCTATCTGTTGGGCGGGAAGCACATATGGCGGTCGCAGCCGAGGATACTCGTCGAAGAATTCGTACAAGGCCCCTATTATTGCGCTGCAATAATGGGAAATGAGGTATTTGAAATTATCGCCGCTGAGTTCGGTCCTCCACCGCATTTCGTCTTTCGTGAGGTGACTTATCCGGCCGTGCTGACCGAGGACGAGTATGAGCGTATCGCCGTTATTTCGCTGAACTGTTTGCGAGCTCTCGATCTGGGCTGGGGACCGACGAACATTGAATTCCGGTGGACAAAGCGTGGCCCAGTCGTCATTGAAGTCAATCCGCGACTTGGTGGCACGCCCGGACCTCAACTGGCTCAGCTGGCATATGGTGTCGATCTCATCAAGGAACACATCAAACTTGTCATCGGCGATGAATGGGATTTGCGCAAAAGGCATTCGCGGGTGGCCGCTGCGCGACACTTGGTTCCCGATCGCGATGGCACCCTCGATTGGATCGATGGCGAAGATCAGGCTGCTGCTGTACCTGGCGTCGCCGAGGTCAAATTGAATATCAAAGCCAAGACGCTGATCGACAGGAAAGGCGATTACCGAGACTGGATCGGACATATCATCGCCGCTTCACCCAACCATGCTGAGACCCAGGAGATACTTCAGCGTGCCGTCGACTTGATCAGTTGGTCGATCACACCATTTCCAACCGCCGGCGAATAGGGGGGGCCATGGCGTCATCGGCATCAATCCGATGGTGGTCACGATACCCGAAACGTGCTTCGACAGCAGCTCGGCAGGGGCCCTGGAAGGCCGCATTTATGGATGAGAGCTGAAAAGGGAAACGTCGGCTGATGGGCTTGGACAGGATGAAGTCTTCCGGATGGCTGCCACGGCACTTGTCAGCCGAGGGGCCACGTTATCTAGCCCTGGTGAATGCGCTTGAACAGGATGTCAACGGGGGCAGGTTGACTGACGGTTCCCGCCTACCCCCGCACCGGGAGTTGGCCGAGCAGCTCGGCATATCCGTCGGCACCGTGAGCAAGGCCTACAAGGAGGCCGAGCAGCGCGGCATCATCAGTGGGCACGTGGGGCAAGGCACCTTTGTGCGCCGTCGCACCCTCGGCCGCGGCGGGGCAACCGATGCGCGGGGCCCAGTGAACATGGCGTTGAACGTGCCGGCTGATGGGCGCGAGACCGAGATTCTGTCGGGACTGCTGACTGAAGTGGCGCGCATCCGTGACCTCGCGCCCCTCCTGGCCTACCATCCCCACGGCGGTATCGTGGAGCATCGCGAGATCATTGCCGCCTCTGTCTCCGACGGCTCTTTCAATGCAGACCCCGCGCGCCTGTTTTTGTGCAACGGGGCTCAGCATGCGATCGACATTGCGCTGCGTCTGGTGGCGCGACCCGGTGATTCCATCCTAGTCGATACCCTCACCTATTCCGGCTTCAAGGCTACCGCCGCGGCCAACCATCTCACGCTCGTCCCCGTAGCCATGGACGACGAAGGCGCCGATCCTGACGCTCTGGAAACAGCCAGCCGGACTTCTGGCGCGAAGGTGTTCTATTCCACGCCGACCTTGCAGAGCCCCACGGCTCGCACCATGAGCCTTGCCCGCCGGCGGCGCATCGCCGAACTGGCTGACAAACTCGACCTTACGATCATCGAGGATGACGTCTATGGCTTCTTCTTACCGGAGCGGCCGGTGCCGCTCACGGAGCTCATTCCCGACCGCAGCTTCTATATCACGTCCTATTCCAAATGCGTCGCACCGGGGTTCCGCCTTGGCACGCTGACGGTGCCATCGGCCTTAACCAAGCAGACCGAACTTCTCCTGCACGCCTCGTCTTGGTTCGTGGCTCCCATGCTCAGCGAGCTGGCGGTGCGACTGATAGGAAGCGGCAAGCTGGACGACTTGGTGCGCGAGCGGAGGCAGCAGGCGCTCGATCGCTATCGTGTGTTTTCCGACATTTTTCCGACGGTAGAGAGGCTGAAGTTCCCCCCGTTTTATGGATGGCTGCCATTACCCCCAGAATGGTCGGCGGTCGGCTTCGCCTCTGCCGCGCGCGGCCACGGCATACTGGTCACGCCCCCCATCGCGTCCATGGTGGACGACGCCGATCCCGGCGGTATCCGCGTCTGCCTCGGCGCTCCAAAGGACCTTCCCGAGTTATCAAACGCGCTGTACACCCTCCACGAGATCATCGCCCACCCACCCCTGAACGTGTTCTCAGTCGCCTAGAGCACGTCCGGTTTAATCCGGGTCATAGCCTGCGGCCTTGAAGTAGTTCTGGCATTCGGCTGGGGGGAAGAGGTCAACGAGCGATCCGACGGCGTTCCACAGGGCTGTGATTGTCCTCTCGGCTTTGGCGCGCATATGAGCCTTGAGTTTTGAGAAGGCGTTTTCGATCGGATTGAAGTCGGGGCTGTAGGGCGGCAGGAACATGAGCCTCGAGCCGGTCGTCTCGATCGCCTCGCGCACGCCGGCCGCCTTGTGCGCCGGCAAATTGTCCATGATGACGACGTCGCCCTCCGACAGGGTCGGAACCAGAACCTGCTCAACATAAGCCAGGAACACGTTGCCGTTCATGGCGCCGTCGTAGACGAACGGAGCGGTCATTCCTGTCAGCCGTAACGCGCCGGTGAAGGTGGTGGTCTTCCAATGGCCGTGCGGCACGCCGGCCCGGCAGCGCTCACCGCGCGGCGCACGTCCCCGCAGACGGGCCATCTTGGTCGACAGCCCGGTCTCATCAATGAAGACGAGCTTCGCTGGATCGAGATCGAGCTGGCCGTCGAACCAGGCGCGACGGCGCTTCAGGATGTCGGGGCGGTCCTGCTCCAGTGCGTGTGCGGACTTTTTTTGAACGTCCACCCGTGGCCGCGAAGCCATGCGCTCAAGGCGCTGCGGCTGATCCGTACCGACCGCTCGTCCTCCAGCCGTTCCACCATTTCGTTCAGCGTGATGTCCTTGCGCTCATCGATCAGCCCGACGATGAAGGCTTCGTGGGCATCAAGGCTGGACGCGCGTCGGCGGCCTTGCGGGCGAGGCATCCGCTCGCCGATCTTCGCCCGTGCGATCCACCGGATCGCACTCGATATGCCGACGCCGAACCGCGCCGCCGCCTGCCGTGCCGACATGCCCGCGTCCGAAGCCTTCAAGACCCGGGATCGAAGATCGCCGCTCAGTGCTCTTGTCATCATCCACCTCATCAAAGGGGATGTTGAATCACCCATGCAGCCCGACGTCACATCACAATCGATTCATCGATCGCGGGACGTGCTCTAGTGGCTGAGTTGCGCGCAATGTTCGGTGCCCGAGGTCGCGGAAGCGTTCGGCGCAGCTCCGTCACAGCTCTATGCCTGGCGCAAGCAAATGGCACGGCGGCGAGCTTGATGTCACCGAGCGCATCCAGAACGACTGGCCCGCCTCGCGCTGGGACGAGCTGATGCCGTGGAGCTGGGTGCGCCGCGAAGAGATGCCGCTCCCCTTGGCGGCGTGAGCGCGATCGATGACATGGCGCTGTCGGACGAGGCGCTGGAGGCCTGGATGGCCGCCAAGACCAACCGCCGCCCGCTGGTGCGGGCCATGTCGGCGCTGGATGGCTTCGTAACGGCGGCGGTCACCGGGCCGCGGTTCCCGGACCCGCAATACTGGATGTGCCCGCTCATGGTGCGTATTCCGGTGATGCCGGACGGCTATTCCAATCTGAAGCCGGACAGGTATTCCGATTTCATGCCGGACACGATCCGGATTTTGATCGGAATCCCGTCCGGTCATTCCCTGGAATCTGGAGGGTTATGTGAGGTCGCATCGGTCGTCGCGGCGAGCTCGAGCGACCTCACATAAGCCGGATTGAAGTAAGGCGCGGGTTGTTAGCCGCTGTTATGGAGATAGTAGGGCACGCTGTTTGACGGCGATAGCGAATTCGTCGCGTGCAGCGGTGGCACGACCGAATTTTGGCTTGATCCGGCGACCTTCGCGAGCAGCTTGGCGGGCGATCGGTGGCGATTTTTGCGCTCTCAATGCACACTGTCGGTCTTTCGGTGTGACCAGGGCCAAGCGGTGTCGCGCGCAGGCGGGGCGCTTGGTTTTGCGGGCATATCGGAGGGGGTGCGGATTGTCGGAGTTCATGATGTATCGCACCAGAAAGATGATGGCCGGGGCGGCGAAACAGGCGCAACAGTGATCCCTGTCCTGTGCATGGGACGCCGGCAGTCAGGGCATTCGTAGGACTGCCTGTGCTGTGATTTGCCGGCCTGCTGCTGCCCGCCTGCTGGTGATGGCTGGTCGAGGAGCTGCCTGCAGAGACCGATCCGATCCCGTCGGTGGCTATTGGCGAGAAAGCCGAAGTGACGCATGCGGTGGAAGCCGGCGGGAAGCACGTGAAGAAGAAAGCGCCGGATGAACTCGCGCGGGTCAAGGCGCATGATCTTCTCGCGGTCCCGACCATTGCCACGGTAATCCTTCCATCTGAAGGCAACATGGCCGTCATCGACCTCGACGATGCGGCTGTTGGCGATGGCAACACGATGGGTGTAACGGCCGAGATAGGCGAGCACCTGGTCAGGGCCGCCGAACGGTGGCTTCGAATAAACAACCCATTCGACGCGGCGAGCACGCGCGAGATGGCGGGTGAACGCCTCGTCGTTGAGATGGCTGAGTTCGTTGGAGAAGCGGAGTTCACCGTGAGCGAAGACGTCGGCAAGGGCAGTCAGAAAGAGCCGCCGAAACAGGCGCGACAGCACGCGCACGGGCAGAAAGAAGCCCGGCCGGCAAGCGACCCATCTTGACCTGCCGGGCGAGAGACCGCCGCCGGGCACGACGCAATGGACATGGGGATGATGGGTCATGGCCTGGCCCCAGGTGTGAAGCACGGCGACGATGCCGATCTCGGCGCCCAGCCGCTTGGGGTCGGCGGCAACGGCCTGCAGCGTCTGGGCTGCGATCCGCATCAGCAATGCATAGACGACCGCCTTGTTGTGAAAGGCGATCTCGGCGATGCCAGGTGGTAGCGTGAAGACCACATGAAAGTACGGGACCGGCAACAGATCGGCGACGCGTGCATCGACCCACTCCTTGCGGGCCGCGCCTTGACACTTCGGGCAATGGCGATTGCGGCAGGAATTATAGGAGATGCGGGTCCTGCCGCAATCGTCGCAGGCATTGACGTGACCGCCGAGCCTGGGTGTCCGGCAAGCTTCGATCGCGCCCATGACGCGTCGCTCGCCGCGGCCCAGATGGCCGGCGTTCTCACGCCTGTAGGAGCTCCCATGTCGTCGAAAGATGTCGGCGACTTCGAAGGTGGGGCGCAACCGATTACGATTCCGGCGGCGTCACCTCCAGTCGTAATCGATCGAGCGGACTGGCCGTCGACCGGATCGTGTCAGTGGAGACCTGCGTATAGCGCGCTGTTGTCGAGAGGTGGGCGTGGCCGAGCAGGACCTGGATGATGCGGATATCGGTCCCGTTCTCGAGCAGGTGAGTGGCAAAGGAATGCCGCAGCGTATGGACGGTGACGTGCTTGGAAAGACCCGCCGCCGTAACCGCCGAACGGCAGGCGGAATGCAGCACCCACGGCTCGATCGGCTTGTCAGGATCGCGCCCAGGAAACAGAATGTCCTTGGGCCGCGCCAAGCGCCAATAGCTGCGCAGGATACCGAGCAGTTCCGGCGACAGCATGACGTAGCGGGCTTTGCCGCCTTTGCCACGCGTGATGTGGATCACCATCCTTGAGCTGTCGATATCGTTGGCGCGAAGACCACAGACCTCCGAGACCCTGAGACCGGCGGCATAAGCTGTTGTCAGAGCCACCCGCGCCTTCAAGCTGGAGACAGCTTGAAGAAATTCGACGACCTCGTCGCTGGAAAGAACAACCGGCAACCGGCGAGGCTCGCGCGCATACGGAATATGCTCCGGGATTGTATCCTGGCCGAGCGTTACGCCATAGAGGAACCGGAGTGCACAGACGATCTGGTTCAATCCCGACCAGGAAATGCCCTTCGACACGAGGTGAACCTGGAAGGCATGGATATCGTCAAGGCCTAGCCGATCGGGCGATCGGCCAAAATAGCGGCTAAACTTTGCGACTGCATAAAGGTAGGATTGCTGCGTGGCCGGAGATAGATTGCGGACTGTCATGTCCTCGATCATCCGGCGACGCAGAGGGCTCATCTCAGCCATCTGGATCTCCTGTCTGAAGGATGGGTTTGCAACACCCAAATCCTCTCAGACAGGAGGCGTCTCTCAAAGCGGGCACCAATTGCCGCGACTAGCGGCTTAGTTGTGTGCCCAGCATGTTCAACCGCTTGGGGGTGAGAGTCCCTTAGCCAACCTGATGGAGGTGAAGGCTTAGCAAAGCGCAAGGGCATTACCGCGAGGTGGTGTCTGAAGGAAGCGTGGAGCAAAACCGCGACCTGACGAACAGAAACCGGATATGAGGCATCCCTGGCTGGACGAGCGGGCAACGTGTCGCGAAGTCCATATCCATCAAGGGGCAGGGCTGTAGATCCGGCAGGTGCGCGGGGAAGGCGATTGAACTTACCTGGGGAGGCCTGCGTCATGTTCCGACTTCGGAACTGAGGGAACCGCAAGGTGACCTGACCGTGATGCAGGAGTCAGCAGAGGGCATAGTAGGTGATGCTGTCGGTAAGGCTAGTGAGGCACTCCAAGGCCGAAAGGCGGAGCAAATGGATAGGCCGAGCCGGAAACGATGATCGAAGGCCCGAACGACTGGAAGTGGCAAGTAGGACTGGCAACTCATGAGTGGAAAGCGGCAGAAGACCCAGTGTTCACTGGCCCTGGCACCGAGGGATCGGGGTGAAGCCCCTGTCAACGGTTACCAAGGGGCCGAACCACTCGTGGCGAAGTCGGCACCCGAAAGCCCGGTTTGGACAGAACAGCTAATGGAGACGGTATGTAGCCGAGAGAATCTGGAAACAGCGTGGAAACGCGTTCGAAGCAACAAGGGTAGCCCAGGCGTGGATGGGATGACCATCGACGATGCCAAGGGCTACCTGCGTGAGCACTGGCCAAGCATCCGGTCTCGATTGCTTGAGGGAACCTATCAGCCGCAGCCGGTCAAGCGGGTCGAAATCCCCAAGCCGGACGGCGGGGTCAGAAAACTCGGCGTACCTTGCGTCGTCGACAGACTGATCCAGCAAGCCATGCTGCAGGTCCTCCAAGAGCAGTGGGACCCGACGTTCTCGGAGCACAGCTACGGCTTCCGCCCGGGACGCTCCGCCCATCAGGCAGTAGCCCAAGCGCAATGCTACATTGCCGAGGGTTACAGCTACGTGGTTGACCTCGACCTCGAAAGATTTTTCGACCGGGTTAATCACGATAGCCTGATGGCGCGCGTTGCCGCCAGGGTGTCCGATAAGCGTGCGCTCAAACTCATCCGTGCATTCCTCAATGCGGGGGTGATGGAGGACGGCCTGGTCCGTCCGGTGGACGAGGGGACCCCGCAAGGCGGCCCGCTCTCGCCCCTCCTAAGCAACCTCCTGCTCGACGATCTCGACAAGGAACTGACCCAACGTGGCCACCGTTTTTGCCGCTACGCCGACGACTGCAACATCTATGTTCGCAGCCGCCGCGCTGGCGAACGGGTCATGGCTTCCGTCAGCCGGTTCCTGACCAAGAAGCTGCGGCTGAAGGTCAACGAGGAAAAGAGCGCTGTGGCGCGACCGGAGGTGCGGAAGTTCCTGGGGTTCAGCATCTCGAATGACGGGAGCGAGCGGCGCATCGCGCCGAAGGCCCTCGACAAATTCAAGACGCTGATCCGGGACATGACACGCAGGACACGGGGGATCAGTCTGCCGCAGTTGATCAAAGAGCTGAAGCCATACCTCATCGGATGGCGCGGTTACTTCGGCTTCTGCCAGACCCCACGGGTGCTTACGAACTTGGAAGCGTGGATCCGCCGAAGACTACGCATGTATCTCTGGCGGCAATGGGGGAACGGGCACAACCGCTTCAAGGAACTGCGCCATCGTGGCGTCCCAAAGTTCAGTGCTGCGGCTGCCGCCGGTTCGCCGACGGAATTCTGGCGCATGTCAGGACACCCGGCGGTCCAACAGGCCCTGCGCAACCATTACTTCGAGTCTCTCGGCCTCCCTCGACTCCATGTCTCTGCCCAAGCTTAATCCGATCGAACCGCCGTGGTACGGACCCGTATGCCCGGTGGTGTGGGAGGGGTGGCGTCGCGAGGCGTCCCCCTATCCCGATCAATCCGCACTCATGGGGTTGCGGCGCGACGTCTTGGCCAAAGGGTCTGCAACCGATCCACGCCGTGTTTGCCAGCGTCGCCAGGATCCACAGATCCACAACCGGATCAACGAGACGCTCTTCGACAGACCGCAGGATTATGCGCCCCGATTCGCAACCAAGCCCAGCGGCGGCATCGACCCTCGGCAGTGGTGCCAGGGGTTCTACACGGCCATGAATCTCAACATCAAAAGCTGGAGACGGCTACTCGACCTCGACAACCCCAACCACGGCTTGCTGCTGCCGATCCTGATCTACTGCGTGTCGACAAAAAGGGGAAGCCCGTCCTCGGCAAGCCCAGGCCGGGGCCCGAGACCGCGCACTTCATCGAGCACGAGGCGTACAAAGACATCGCCCTCGTCATCCCCGCCCTACGCGAACTCCACTACGTCACCGGTTATGACGACCCGGAGTGATCGGCGGCGGCGCGCGGACCAACGGCTGATGTACTATAGGCGCACCAGACGATTTCGGGAAAGGTGCCTCGACGCATCGCTTACTTTAGGAGTAAGCGATGCGCCAAAGCACCTTGCAATAGGCCGATGAACATGGAGGTTTCGGGCCATGACATTGGAACATGCAAGGGGCGATATGGTCGCCGAGTTAAGGGGTGCCGCGGCGGCGGCCGAAGATCTTGCAACGGTGCCCGGGCGCGTGCGGCCACGAAGGCTGTGGAGTTGCACTGAGAAGCGCGCGTTGGTCGACCTGGCGAGCGCGGCGGGGTCGTCGGTGACCGAGGTCGCGGAAGCGTTCGGCGTAGCTCCGTCACAGCTCTATGCGTGGCGCAAGCAGATGGCCGGCGGGGAACTCGATGCCGATCAGGCGATGGCGACCTTCGCGCGCATCGACGTGAGCGATCTGCCCGAGGTCGAACGCCCCGTCGCCGATTGCTCGGACCCGGCCGGCAGGATCGTCGTGGCCTTTCCGAACGGCACGCGATTGCGGATCGACGGCACCGTTGATCCGACAGCACTGCGTATCGTCCTGGCGGAGTTGACCAGGTGATCACGGTTGTGCCGACCGACCGGATTTACCTGTGCTGCGGCGCGACCGACATGCGTCGCGGGATCAATAGCCTGGCGCGGATGGTGCAGCAGGTGCTCGCGCTCAACCCGCACACTGGCGCGATCTTCTGCTTCCGTGGACGCAAGGGTCATATCATCAAGATTCTGGCGCATGACGACCAGGGGTTCTGCCTGTTCACCAACTAACTGGCTTCATACTACAGCCCTTTCCTTGAGATCGGAGCATTTTGAGGAGTTGAGTTGGCGGATGGCCTCTGCCCGATGGGCAAGCTGGTTCCATCGGCTGCACTGTTTGGCTGGGACGTGCGGTCCGGGCAGTTCATAGAGGCCGATATAGCCGTTGTAGGCATGTCTTTTCACGATGCCGTATTTCGCCCATCTGACCAGGGTGCATTCGGTGATTCCAAGTTTTGCGCAGGCTTCTGCTTTTGTCAGCATTCCCCGCTCGCGCAGCCGGTCGTAGCGCGAGCGCAGACCATATTGCTTGACGAGATAGATGACGCGCAAGTCGCTGAACTGGGTGTCAGCCTTACCGCGCCGCGCTGAGCCGCCGGGACGGATTCCCCTTGCATTCAGGATGTCAGCGATTTCAGCGCAGATATGCTCGTCGAGAAGCTTGTCGACCAATTCGACCACCTCGGGCCGGGTCTTTACCTGCTGTGCGGAGGTTTTCGGGTTCTGAGTGATCAATGTTTCGGTCTTTCCGCCTCTGAAGCGGATGTGTATCCGTGTCTCTCCCTCGGCCTGGAACTTGAGCAATGTGATGTCTTCGACGAGATAGGCAAGGAGCCGCTTGCGTTCTCGGTTCGGCAAGGCGGGGTCGCGCCAGACCGTTTTGAAGTCGGCCGTCATGGCGATCAATCGATCGCGGATTGCATCGTCGAGTGTCGCTCGGTCTGCGCGCAGAGCACTCTCTCTTTCTTCTCGTAGATCAGACAGCATGCGCAGTTTGTCGTTCCATTCGCGTTCAAGGGTGTCGGCGACCAGGCGGTTGTTCGGATCGACCAGCATAAACCGCCGCTGTGCAAGATCGGCATCGATTTGGGCGCGTTCGACGGCACGGAGCCGGAGTTTGTCCGCTTCGTCATAGCGCGCTTCGATCTCTTTTCGGATCTCCAGAGCTAACTCCACGGCGGCGGGCGTCATTTCCGCAGCGATCAGTTCACCGATCGCCGCGTCGACGGGCCAGCCTGCGATCGACTGGCAGTGAGGCTCACCCCGAGAGACGTAGGCGCGGCTGCAGACGTACCAAGTGTCCACCTGACCGCGCCGGGTGACGTAACGGGCCCTCATGTGACAGCCACACCGCCCGCATATGACGCGCCCCTGCAACAAAGCCGCGCCTTCGCGCGGTGGCGAGATGCGCGCGGTCTGGTAGCCTTGGCCATTGGCCTCGAGCGCCTTGAGGTTGTGCTGGAACTGCTCCCAGCTGATATAGCCGGGATGTGCGTCCGGGATGCATGCGAGCCATTCATTGGGCTCACGTTTGCGGAACTGTTTCTTTCCGTCGACGGTTCTGCGGTAAAGACGCTGACCATAGGCATAGACGCCCGCGTAGCGAGGATTGTGCAGCGTGCGTAAGGCCGCCGATGTGGTCAGCGGTTGGAAGACCACCCGCTTGCTGTTGCGGAACCGGGATGGGAAGAGCAGACCTTCCCTGGCAAACGCCTTGACGGTCTGCGTGGCCGACCCGACCCGCGAGAACGTCTCGAAGAAGTGGGTGATCATCTCCCGGATCTGAGCGTCTGGATCAAGGACCACATCGCCAACCTCGTTGTAGATGAAGCCGGTCGGAAGGGGACAGCGATATTCGCCGCGGCGTGCTTTGTTGAGAATGCCACCGCGCAACCGGGCTTTGATAACGTGCAACTCGGCCTCGCTCATCGTGCCCTTGAGGCCCAGCAGAAGCCGGTCATTGAAGTTAGCCGGATCGTAGACGCCATCTTCGTCGAGAATGAGCGTGTCGGCCAAAGCGCAGATCTCCAGCAGCCGATGCCAGTCCGCGTTGTTTCTGGCGAGGCGAGAGACTTCCAGGCCCATGACGATCCCCGCGCGCCCCATGCCGACATCGGACACCAAGCGCTGGAAGCCTTCGCGCCACGACGCTGAAGCGCCGGATTCGCCCTGGTCGCTGTCGATGACGGTGATCTGGTCGTCGTGCCATCCAAGCCCGATCGCGCGACCACGAAGATCGTATTGACGCTTGGTGCTTTCGACATTCTCCATGACCTGGCGCATCGATGACTGTCGGATGTAGAGGTAAGCGCTCCGCTCGAGATGATGCGATTGGACCTTGAGCTTTTCGTTCATGCTGTTCTCCGTTCAGGGGCCGCCATCACGATGGCGGCGAGCAAGTGGATGATTGTGCGTCGCTCGGACGTTTCGTCCGCGATCGGCAGCTCGGCTACAGGCGGCGAAGCCGCGGGTGGGGACCAGCCCGGCGCACGCAAGATCGCGCTAACCCAGGCCCACATGCCGCGATGCAGAAGGATGCTAAGACCACTGCGTGCCTCCACAGGGAGCGCGGCACCAAGCGCGGCGGCGCGCAGTATTTCGTATCGCTCCGTGGCGCGGGACTGCATCGCGCAATGCAATTGCGCACCACCACTGATGGTTACGCCGTTTTTTTTACGCCGAGCGCACGCTCGATTGTTCTGGGGTGGACATCGAGGCCGAACTCTGTCCAGAGCCGGTTCGTCAGTTCGCGTGCCCGAATGGGCTCGCCTGGAACCACTTGGGCCCTGAGAAAGGCCAGCACTTCGCTCTGGATCTTGTGCGGGCCGTGCGGGCCGCGCTTCCTCGGTACTAGGCCGGCCAGACCCGCGTCCTCGAAGTCCGCTTTGGCCTGGTAGAAGGTCGGGCGGGAGACGCCATATTCGTCGGACACCTCCGTTACCGACATTTTGTCGACGGATACGCGCCGCAGCATCTCGTACTTCACCTGCACGATGTCGCGCGGATCGAAGAAGCCGTCCTCCCGGAACTTCTGATCGCCGATTTTTTCCGGGGCTGGATTGAGCGTGCCATCCTCGGCCAAAGCGCTGGCTTTCGATTGCCTGTGTTTGACGCTGTCCGACACCTGCGCTGCCCCCCGATGTCGACTCAATTATCGTAATTATAAATATGCCGCGTATGATTAAACTGTCAAGCGTGTATCTGCCAACCAATCGCATATAATCTCTACTAATACAGCACATTCAGCGAAGCCCCCATGGATTTTGCGGCGTTATTTTCCTTACAACATCGGCGAAATTTCCTTTACAATCTTGCGGCGTTGCGCATCTCCCTTGCGATATGAGGCGCTCTACGAGACTGCTGAGTTCCAGTAGGTCGGTGAGGCTGCACAGTGCGCGCCCGTTTCCCGCGACAACCTCAAGGCTGGGCACGGCTGCATCGGTCCATTGCGGCGGAACAGAGCAAATCCGGCCATCGTCAAAGCGCAGCAGCAACAGCTTGCCCGCTCGGTTACCGCGCTTCCCAACGCAGGCACCGTGCTGCCCGGAATACGGATGAAAGGGGTGAGTCACCATCACAAACTGCAACGGGGACGATGAACCGCCTGCATTTCCAAGTGAGTTACAAGCGGCTTACCGATGGTTGTTTTGCCTGGCCAACCACCAAGGATCAGGTCGCCGTGTCGCTCACCAAGGCGCAGCTTTCGCTGCTTTTGGACGGGATCGATTGGCGCCGGCCGAGCAAGATTTATCGACCGCGTTTGGCTGGCTGATTTTGATGTTTCTTATTGATTTTGTGTTGATTCTTCTTCCGTAACGAGGGTCTTTCGGGTATAGGTTTTGGGTGTCGGAACAAGCTCCCTCAATCGCTGATTTCTTCGCTCGGATCGCCCTTCTGGAGGCGGCCGTTTCTGCCCGTGACATCACCATCGCCGAACGCGATGAGCAGCTTCGAAGAGAGCGCGCCGAGGCCGCACTTCGCATCCAGCGCCTGCAGCTGCGGATCGATCGCTTCAACCGCAAGGCCTTCGGCCGTTCGTCCGAGAAGCTGGGCCAGATGCGGCTCGAACTCGAAGATCTCGAGACCGATTTCGCCGCCCGCGTGCCCGATATCGAGCTGCCCATCGTCGCTGACACCGACAAGGTGCGGGTGTTGCCGGTGCGCAAGCTCAACCCGAACCTGCCGCGCAAGCGGGTCGTTCGCGAGCCGTCTTGCGCATGTTGCCCGGGCTGTGGCGGCGATCTGCGCGCCATGGGCGAAGATAGCGACGAGATGCTCGATCTGGTTGCCCAGGCCTGGCAGGTGATGGAGACCATTCGACCCAAGTACAGCTGCCGGACCTGCGATAAAATCATCCAGGCGCCGGCGCCAGCCAAGGCCATTGCACGCGGCAAGCTCAGCTATGCCGCGCTCGCCCATATCATGATGGCGAAGTGGGGCTATCATCTGCCCTTCTACCGTCTGGCCCAGATGATGGCCGCCAAGGGCGTCGATATCGAGCGTTCCACGCTTGCGCGCAGCGCCGGCTACGCCGCCGCCTTGCTCGATCCGATCTACAACCGCATCCGCGAGATCGGCCGTACCCGCACCAAGATCCACACCGACGACACGCGGCTTCCGATCCTGGCGCCCGGCAACGGCAAGACACACAAGGGCGCGCTCTGGGTTTACGTCGCCGACGACCGCAACTCGGGTTCGCAGGAGCCGCCGATCGCCTGGTATCGCGCCACCATGGGCCGCGCCGGCGAGAGCGTGATGACCGAGCTCGCCGGATTTGCCGGCACGCTCCAGGCCGACGGTTTCAGCGGCTATAACCAGATCTACAAGGGCGGCGCCATTCGAGAAGCTGCCTGCCTGGCCCATCTGCGTCGCAAGATATTCGACGTTCACGACAGCCAGCCGACCGAGCTCAGCACGACGGCGATGGCCGGTATCCAGGCGATCTACCGGATCGAGGAAGAGATACGGGGGCTCCCGCCCGCCGAGAGATTGGCCGCACGACGAAGTCGGACCCGACCACTGGTCCGCGCGCTGCGACGACAGCTCACGCGCCAGGGCAACGGTTTGTCGCGCCATGCCGATATCGCCAAGGCCTTCGCCTATGGCACCAGACGATGGCGCGCGTTCAATCGCTTCCTCTACGATGGCCAGCTCGAGCCCGACAACCTGATCGCGGAGCGGGCCATTCGTGGATTTACAGTCGGCCGACGCAACTGGCTTTTCTCGGGCAGCTTCGCCGCGGCAGAGCGGTCAGCGGTCGTGCTCAGCATCATTGAGACGTGCAAGCTTTGCGGCGTCGATGCCGAAGCCTACATGGCCGACGTCACCGAGCGCATCCAGAATGATTGGCCAGCCTCGCGCTGGGACGAACTGATGCCGTGGAATTGGGTGCGCCGCGAAGAGATGCAGCTCTCCTTGGCGGCATGAGCGCGCTCGATGACATGGCGCTGTCGGACGAGGCGCTCGAGGCCTGGATGGCTGCCAAGACCAACCGCCCGCTGGTGCGGACCATGTCGGCGCTGGATGGCTTCGTAACGGCGGCGGTCACCGGGCCGCGCTACCCGGACCCGCAAGACTGGATGTGCCCGCTCATGGGGTTGCGGCGCGACGTCCTGGCCAAAGGGTCTGCAACCGATCACGCCGTGTTTGCCAGCGTCGCCAGGATCCACAACCGGATCAACGAGACGCTCTTCGACAGACCGCAGGATTATGCGCCTCGATTCGCCACAAAGTCCAGCGGCGGCATCGACCCCCGGCCGTGGTGCCAGGGGTTCTATGCGGCCATGACTCTCAACATCAAAAGCTGGAAATCGCTACTCGACCTCGACAACCCCAACCACGGCCTGTTGCTGCCGATCCTGATCTACTGCGTCGACAAAAAGGGCAGGCCCGTCCTCGGCAAGCCCAGGCCGGGGCCAGAGACCGCGCACTTCATCGAACACGAGGCCTACAAAGACATCGCCCTCGTCATCCCCGCCCTCCGCGAACTCCACTACGTCACCCGTTATGACGACCCGGAGTGATCGGCGCCGGCGCGCGGACCAACGGCTGATGTACTATAGGCGCACCAGACGATTTCGGGAAAGGCGCCTTGGCGCACCGCTTACGAGTGATCGGCGCCGGCGCGCGGACCAACGACCGACCCGCCATAGACATATCACCAGCGGTTTCAGGAAAGGTGCCTCGGCGCACCGCTTACCTTTAGGATGCCGGTCTGGCCTTCTGCAGAAGGCCGAACCGGCGCTTTTCGCGGAGTCGGTAGCTGTCGTCGGGGTGGTGATCACTGTGGAATGATGAAGCAGGCCATCCAGGATCGCCGTCGCGACAACAGCGTCCCCAAAGACGCTTCCCCATTCGCCCACGCAGCCGGTGTTCTCGTAGCGCCGTGACACGAGCTGGGAGAACAGGTGGGCAGCATTGACCCCGAAGGGCAAATATCCCAGTTCGTCCAGATGAGCAGTTTCGGCCGCTATAGGATCGTCAACTGCTGTCGAGTAGCCATCGTTGCATCGTTGTGAGCCTCGGCCAGCATCGCAACCGGTGTGGCCGCCGCGACGAACTGCACGTTGTAGTTTCTGGCGGATCGCCTCGCAGCCAAAACGAGCATCGGCAATTGCCGATGAACCACGAGCATGCGTCCTCGCTTCCCGTTCAAGCCTCCTGGGAGGAACTGCTGAGCGATGTCACCGTCCCGACGATGGAACCGCGTTTCGCGCGGGACCTAGTCGACGAGGGCCTCGCGACTTTGGGGTAAGAACAGAAGCTCGTCCTGCACCAGCCACGCCAACATGTGGGGCATCAGTTGGTTCAAGTTGTGCCCGAAGTGGGGAAAGAGAGCCAAGCTCGCATTCGGGATCTGGGTCTGCAGCCACTCTGAGTGGCGCCGCGCTGCCATGAGATCCTCGAGACCATAAAGCATCCGTGTAGGTACCGTTATCGACCCGAGGTCGAAACCCCATGGCGACACCCATGATTGGGCGTCATCAACGTAAGCATCTTCCTCAGAATAAGGCGAGTCAGGCAAGGCCAGCTGTTGGGCGATCTGGTCCCTCAACGGGGCCAGCAAACACGCTACGCGACGGTCATTCTCCGAATACAACTGTTTCTCAATTTCCGGATCGCGCAATTTGGAAGCGACACGCCTGTAGAATTCGCGAGATGACTCTGGGCCTTTCCGCGCCTCCACGATCTCCTCCCGCATCAGGGGGGAAGGCCCGTCAGCATAATCGAACCCTCCGGGACCAAAGTTCGGGCCGTTGCCGGCACTGCACACAGCCCGCGAAATGCGCTTGGGCAGCAGCGCTGCGGTGGCAAGGGCGAGCATGCCGCCCCCGGAATGACCGTACACCGCTGCTATGTCGACTGACAGATGATCGAGGATGGCCTCAACAACTGGAACGATGTCGCGGATCTTACGCCCGGGCTGAGGGGTTGAGCCCCCGTATCCTGGACGATCGAACACAACCAGGCGACAGAAGAGCGCTCCGCTGGCCACATAGTTCACAATATGGCCAAGGCCAGTGCTGGGGGTCCCATGGATTCCAACAACGAGCGGAGCCTCGGGCGGCCCAACCTCATATGCGCGGACGGTCCTGCCTTGTGGCACTGGGACCTCGAAGACGCGTGGAGTCAGGTACTTGTCAATGAAAGATTGCTCTTCCATCGCTCCAGACGATGAGGCCGTGTACGGATTCGCCCGGGAGGACGCATCAGCGTGAAGTTGTTGGTTCATGATCGTTTCTCCTCATAATGTGCAATAGAGCTGCCCGGCTTGCTCACCTGCGATGGGCAGATGACAATTCAAACGCCGTAACTGATCGTGCCCACTGACGTGGCGTAACTAACGGCTTTGGTCGACGTGCTCTCCGGCAAGGCCGGATTGATCATCGTGCCACTGCGAACGCTTGCCGGTAGAGGCTGAAGTTCCCCCCGTTTTATGGATGGCTGCCATTACCCCCAGAATGGTCGGCGGTCGGCTTCGCCTCTGCCGCGCGCGGCCACGGCATACTGGTCACGCCCCCCCATCGCGTCCATGGTGGACGACGCCGATCCCGGCGGTACCGCGTCTGCCTCGGCGCTCCAAAGGACCTTCCCGAGTTATCAAACGCGCTGTACACCCTCCACGAGATCATCTCCCACCAGCCCCTGAACGTGTTCTCGGTCGCTTAGACCCTTCCTTAAGTCGCATAACGCGACACCCTCAACCGATCGAAGCCATCATCATCTTGCAGAGACCAACGACGTCGTAGATCGGCAACTTTGTTGTGCGACGCATTGTGTGAGATACGGTTGGAAAGCCCGTGCATTCAAAGAGAATGGCTGCGATTTCAGGGTGCTCGGCGCGGATTCGTGTGATGCATCCGGCGACATCAGTCTCAATATCGGCAACGTCGGTTGGCAGAGGCGGACGCCTCATCTCGTTCTGCAACAACTTTCCTCCTTCGACTCCACCAATGACCAGCCTTGCCCGTTGCACGAGATCGTCAACGCCAAGCAACTCGAGGCCGCAGACCCTTGAGTCGGCGGTTAGGATGGCCAACTTAGAAGACGACGGCAATTGACGGAGCAAGGCTGGCACCAGAAGCAGGCTTGACGTTGCGACAGGAACGTTCACCGAATTGGCCACAGCTGTTTGATGGCGGATCGAAAAACCACAGTCCGAGGTTATTGCGACTGCGCCTCTTTCAACAAGGCGCTGGGCAGCTTCGATATAGGCCGGCTCAAGTGCCGAATTGCCACGGACGACATCAGCCGCCCAAGCTCCACGGATCGTTTCCTTGATTATCGGGAAGTCATACGTTGCTGGATTTAGCATCGAGCCGGATACAACTGGAGGCGGACTACCATCTGGTCCTACCCATTCGATGCACATAATTCCGAGAGAACGCGGACGCGCTATCATAAAAACTCACTTCTTTCTATCGAGAGTGGATGGGCGCCTCAAAGGCGTCACCGCTTGACGTGGGTTGTTGCTAGAAGATCACGCTCGAAACAGAGTATGCGGTGTGCTGCTCATGATATCAGCGCCGCGATCCGTGACAAGAATTTGCTCGCTGGTCCCGACCATGTACCCGCTTTCGCTGTACAGAATCACCAGAACGTGCAGGGTCATTCCGGGTTTGAGAATATCCGACGCTTCGGGCTCGAGACTCAGCGCGCCACGGTCCGACCAATTGATCCCGGTTTGATAGCCCGTGCGGTTTCGAAGGACCCTAGGGCGTCCATCGCGGTCGATCACCTTTCGCGCCGCCGCGTTCACCTCTCCCGCTGGTACACCGGGCTTGATGGCAGCAATTGCTGCTTCAAGCACCGCCTCCGCCAAACGGTGGAGCGATTCGGTCCCAACATTGCGGCCAAGTACGGCACTGCGAAACACCCCCGCCACATACCCTTTTCTGATGCCGCCAACTTCAACCGTTGCAGGCTCATCGTTTCGGATCGCATGACGCCGCGGCTCTCCGTGCGGCAATTTCGTCCGCTCTCCAAAGTTCAGGGAGTTTAGCATAACTCCCTCACCGCCGGATCTTTCTACTTCATCACGGATGGCAGCAGCAACTTCGGTTTCGCTTATGCCCTCCTTCAATGAATTCTGAAATGTGACTATTGCAAGATCCGTCATGGTCATAGAATCGCGCATCGCCTCCAGTTCCAGCTCGCTTTTCACGGCCGAAATCGACGGGACAATCCGAGTCGCGTCAGCAACCCTAATACCTGGAAGCTCCGCTTCAATAGCGCTCAAATCGGCTGGCGCGAGACCCCAGCAGCCAAGCTCAAATCCAACCGCTTTGTTCTGCAATCCGTACCGGCGTAGAACCTGTCCACATACCTTGGCGAAGTCTGCCTGATGAGTATACGGAACGATTTCGTCGATGCAGCTGTATGCACGGACTGTCTGCTCGTCGTACTCTCGAACCACAAATGTCGGCGCCCGTCCTGGGACAAGGATCAAGGGAAAAGGCCTGAAATACCCGCCCTTCCCGTCATATCCGGTAAGATATTGGAGATGAGTGTGGGCGGTCACTAACAGTGCGTCGAGCCCGGCCCTCTCCACTGCCTGAAGAACCTGCGTCTGCCGACGATCATATTCCGATTTGGGAAATGGAATACCAGAAGCCAAGACGGACATCGCGGTCATGCATCACCATGGTTTGTTGCTATCGTTTCCATTACTCGCGCTCTCGGCTGTGCCCGCCACCACGCGAAATAGAGAATGACCAACCAGAGAACCGGGAGGAGCATTAATAATGACGCCACTGCAGCGATGGTTGGATCAATCTGATTGCGGATATTCTCCCACATTTTCAGTGGAAGCGTACGGATCGCGAACCCGCTAACCAATGACGTGATCACAACCTCGTCAAAGGAGTGAAGAAACGCAAAGAAGGCGCCGCCGATAATTCCTGGCCTTATTAGTGGCAGAGTTACCCTCCAGAAGGCTCGCGCCGGCCCCGCGCGCATGCTCATCGCTGCCTGCTCAAGCCGTCTGTCAAAGTTTGTGAGGGTTGCCGATACGATCACTACAACGTAACTAATGGCGCCAAGACTGTGCGCTAACACGATGCCTGCCTTTGAACCGATTAGCCCAAAATCTGAGAGCCCAAGATACGCTGCGATGCCGACCACGATAACCGGGATGGTGATCGGGGTGAGAATGACCATGTTGAGCAAACCGCGTACACGCGGTTGTACGCGGCTGAGACCGTATGCGGCAATTGTCCCTATGAAGGTCGCGAAGAGGGCAACAACGATGCCGATTTGAATGCTGTTCAAGGCAGCGCCGTTCCAGGAAGGGTCACCAAAGAAATTTCTGTACCACTGTAGAGAAAGCCCAGAAGGTGGAAATTCCAAAAAACTACCTGCGCCGAACGACATTACTACAACAAGAATCTCCGGAAAAAGCAGGTAGAACAAGACAAGTATTACGAATACAAAGCCGGCGACCTTTGCCAACCGGTTAGGGTCCCCTGCACGATACAGCCCTGCAGCCCATTGGGACGCGCGGCGTCGAGTGCCAATCTTGTCAAAGTAGCGCTTCAACCTATGGGATACGGTCAGCCGCCCAAAATACGACTTCCATCCTGGCTTCGCGCCTCCGGCTGGTGTCCCCGCAAGATCGAGTCCAACAAACGATAGCACCACAACGGCAACCGCCAGAAGGATAAAGGAGGCAGTCGCGGCCGGAGCAAAGTTAAAGGACGTGGCCATTTGTGATGAAATAAAGTTTGACAACATTGCATCGCCCAAACCGCCTAGAGCGGCTGGAGTGATGTAGAAGCCCAGGCAAACAACAAAGACCAACAGACAGCCACTGCGAATCCCTGGCAGGGTGAGTGGGAGGAAAACGCGCCAGAAGGCGGTGAACGGCCTTGCTCCCATGCTGCGCGCCGCTGCCACTAGCGACTTGTCAACACCAATCATAGAGCTGACGAGCGGCAGTATCATCATGGGGAGCATAATGTGCACCATGCCGATGTAGACGGCGGCACGGTTGTATATGAGCGGAAGTGGACTGGAGATTATGCCAAGGCTGAGAAACAGGTTGTTGATCAGACCGCGATCGCCGAGGATCGCTATCCATGCGTATGTGCGGACCAAACCGCTAGTCAGGTACGGGATGATGACCAGCGCAATGAGCGTCATGCGCAGTTGCTTTGAACCGGCCACCATCAGATAGGCCATTGGATAGCCGATGATAAGGCAGATAGCCGTAGCCACGACACTTATCTCGACAGTTTGCAAGAGCACCCGAACATAAGCCGGTCGGCTAAAGAAAGCCTGATAGTTGGCTAGCGAGAATCCCGGCACGTTCAGGCTGGTCAGGAAGAGCTGAAGGAGGGGTACGGAGAAGACGACGAGCAGGACAGCCAAAGCCGGCACGGTGAGCCATATCGGGTTTCGCCCAAAAATCTGAAACTTTCTCATCAGCTCTGCCTTCTTCATCACCCTACAACGAGACAAAGCGGACATCGGACCGCAACCAGTCCAGCCGGACGTCGTCGCCGGGCCGAAAGACCTGCTGGTCTGCCGCGACATGCTCACGAACGATGAGAGTGCTACGCGCGGTGCGCACATGATACTTACGCACCGGGCCGGCAAAAATCGTGTCGTCGACGATTCCCGTCACGAACTGACGCTGGTCCGCGTTGGCAGGCTTCGGTGACGTAGGGGCGGCAATGCCAATACGCTCCGGTCGTATCATCGCCACGCTCCCCGGATGCTGCACCACGTCGATCTGCAAATCCGGGATCTCAATGATGTTGGCTTCTCCGAGAAAGTTTGCAACGAAGCGCGTCGCCGGCCTGTCGTAGAGGGCTTCCGGGGTGTCGATCTGCTCGATCTGGCCGGCGCGCATCACGACGATGCGATCCGAAAGAGTTAATGCCTCCTCCTGATCGTGCGTAACGCACAGGGTGGTGATGCCGAACTCTTTGTGCAGGTTCTTCATCTCGATCTGCATTTGCTCGCGAAGATTGCGGTCGAGCGCACCGAGCGGCTCGTCGAGCAGGAGGAATGGCGGATCGGCAATCAGCGCGCGGGCAAGGGCCACGCGCTGCTGTTGGCCGCCGCTCAGTTGGGATGGCATGCGGCCGCCAAGATCACCGAGATGCACGCGCTCTAGCATGCGCTCGACGCGAGCCGCCCTCTCAGCGGCGTTGATACCTCGCATTTCGAGCGGAAATGCAAGGTTCTGTCGCACTGTCAGGTGCGGAAACAGAGCGTAGCTTTGAAAGACGATTCCCTGGTCGCGCCGATGGGAGGGCACTGCAGCGACCGACTGCCCAGCAATAAGAATGTCGCCACGACTTGGCGCCTCAAACCCCGCGAGCAGCATCAAAGCTGTAGTCTTGCCCGAACCGCTCGGGCCAAGGACAGTCAAAAACTCGCCGCGACGTACCGTCAACGACAGATCCCTAACCGCAGTGACCTTCCCATACATTTTGGTGACGCTGCGAAATTCGATCTGTGGCGGGGCAAGACGGTCGCTGTCCGACCCGATATTGGCCGGAGCATCAGCTACGGGTACGCGCTGCTCATGAACAGGTACAACCGACATTGTGGCTCCATAGGGATAAAGGGGCGCAAGGCGGCAATAAGCCGCCTTGCCGAGTATACTGGGTGTGGGCGCTAAAGTGACCACTCCTTCCAGCGTTCCGCAAATCGCTGCTGGTTAGTCAGACCGTCCGCACCAATCTCGCTGTACCACTGTGCATTACGAGGAATGCTATTGGCCTTATAGTCAGGGTGGCTCGCAAGCTTGCGAGCGATGTTGTCAGGAATGAGTTTAAATGCATTTAGATTGCTCGGGCCAAGGGAGAACAGCTTCGAGAAATTCGCTTGATTATTGGCTCGAGTAGCGAATTCCAGAAACTTCTGGGCATTCTTAGCGTTTGGACTGCCTTTTGAGATCACCCAATAGTCAAAGGTCAACTTGGCCTGATTTCGATTGATCTCTACCGGCGCCCCCTGATCAACCAGCAACTGGGCACGACCATCGAAGGAATGCGCGAGATCTGCAGCCCCGTCGTGTAGTATCTGTTGAATCTCTGACCCTGCAGCCCACCACTTTCGAACGTGCGGCTTTATTTTGTCCAGGCTTGAAAAGACGCGGTCTATGTCGAGCGGATACAGCTTATCGGCAGGCACGCCATCCGCCAGCAGCGCCTCCTCCCAGGGCCCTTCGCCGGACTCCCCAGACCGCATCACTCTCAGCCCGGGAAACTTCTCAGCATCCCAAAACTCTGACCAGGAGGTAGGCCTTGGCTTACTCGACGGATATGCCTTTGTGTTATAAACCATGTTGAACGAATAAACTGAGGAAGCGACGGCATAGGGGTGCTTAAAAGCGTCAGATATGCCGTCAAGTTCGTCCTTCTTATAAATGGAATAATCAATCTTCTCGACGAGGTCTTTGCGAACTGCAGCGCCAATGTCGCCTATACCGATAACAACAACGTCGACAGTGACGTTTTTTGTTTGCGCCATTAGCTCCATTTGGGCAAGAAGAATGTCATCGGTGATCGTCTGAACCTTGATGCCGGTTTCGGCCTCGAACGGTTTTACATAGGCTTCGATATTGGCCTTTCCCCAATCGCCGCCGCCCACCATGACCCGCACTTCACCCGCTGATTGCGCCGAAGCCCGACCAGCCACGGAAGACAGCGCCCCGACTGCCAGAGCGCACGAGGTCGACTGCATGAAACGTCTGCGGTTTATACGAAAACTCATTTTTGTTCTCCCCTATTGCTCCCATTGACCGCCATTGGCCGGGATTTCTTATTCGGAAACAAAGGTTAATCGAACAATCAGTTTATTGCAATAGAACATTTAGAAAGATCATATGTCACACCCTCATCCACTGAAGTCTTAAGAGTGCTGAGGCGCACACGTCAGCCCTGCATCGTTTTCCCGTAACTGGTTGTTTTTTTTCACAAATTGTTAAAACCGATCGGCGATTAACGGCTTTCGTGTTCTGGTACAAGTTCTATGACAATGTGAGACAGTGCCGATAGAGCGTCGCCTTCAACGAACCGCGCACGCATCCCTGATGGCTCGGATCGCCGCGAGCGTCTCGACGTAACGATCCAGGCCTGCATCGGGCCAGGAAGATAGCTTCACCGCCGCAAAGTCGGTTTCCGGGTCGATATAAATGCGCTGGCCGCCATGCCCCGCACAGATAAACGCCCGCCGCTCCGGGTCCTCGATCCAGAATTGGTTGTGATAAGCACCTCTCGGAAGATCAAGGCGGTCTTCGCGCTGGAGTAAGTCATGATTGCCCCTTCGCGTTTCCTCGATCCATGCTGAGGGGACGATCTGCTTCCCGTGGAGCCTTCCGCTGCGCAGGTATAGCAGAGCGAACCGGGCATAGTCGCGAAGGGTCGCATTGAACCCCGCATCGGCGCTGGGAAAGCCGCCAGGATCGACGGTGACGTACGCATTGTGCTCCGCCCCCATCGGCGCCCACAGTTCGGTGCTGATGAGATCCGCGAGCGGCATCCCGGTCACACGCTGCATGATGAAGCCGAGCACATTGCTCTCAGCCGACCGGTATTCGAATAATGCGCCATGGGGGCGCTGTTGCTCCGTTAGCATTAGGATGAGCTGCCACGTGGTCTGAGGATGCTCGGGATAATCTAACGGTCTCCAACCCGCAGCCTGGAAGAGCATGTAAGCATGGGTACCGGGCTCGGTGTAAGGCTTGGTAATCGTCACGCCCGTGGTCATGTCCAGAACCTGCTGCACCGTAGCGCCGCGATAGGCCGTCGTTTCGAGCTCAGGCAGATACTCGGTCACCAGACTGCGGGGGTCTATGAGCCCTCTGTGGACGAGTATGCCGCACACCGCGCCCACAATTGACTTTGACATTGACATAGCAAGGTGGTGGCGGTGCGGCTTCAGACCGTTCATGTACGTTTCCGCTATGACCTCGCCGCGGGACACGATAAGTAATCCGTCAGTGAAGCTGCTGTCTAAGAACTCGCGAATGGTAGAGCGCCGTCCGGCCAGCTCGAATTCGATCCCATCGATATCCGTTATCCGTTCCGGAAGCGGCAGGACTGGGCCCGATCCGCGCCAGATGGGCGTGGTCGGCGTCATCTCGCTAACATGCTGAAATGTCCAACGGTTGTACGGCGGGAGGTACCACTCAGCCTGTGGAATGATCGGCGTCCCGGGCTTCATCGGATCGGGCCGCCAGTCGGGGCTTGTCTCGTCCAAGTTTCTTGCTCCGTATTGACATTCTCAGCGTGGACCGGACATTCAAATTTGGCATCACAGCAAGCGCTCCCGGAGGAGTTATGATTGAACCGCAAGATGCTCTCGGAATAGTTAGCGCGGGCCCTAGCCGAAGTCGCGAACGACACTCTCGTTGGGCCTGCAAGCGGACTCACATGACCGAGAGTTCAGTGACGAATTTGGTTCGCTGAAACGCCTCAAGGCCTTCCACACCGCTCTCTGAATTAAAGCCGCTTTCGTTCACGCCTCCGAACGGGGTTTCCGGGGTGGACACCATCATGTGATTAACGCCTACCAACCCGGCGTCCAGCTCCTCTTCGGTTTTCGCGGCTAATGCGTTGCTCTGCGTGAAGCAGAACGAGGCCAAGCCGTAGGGAAGGCTATTTGCCCGCTCGATGACCTCGTCGAAGGACGAGAACGGCATTATTGGAGCAAGCGGGCCGAACGGCTCTTCGCTCAGGATTCGGGCATTTGCAGGTACATCCGCAAGGACGGTGGGTTCGAAGAAGTAGCCGCAATTGCTGCTGCGCTTGCCGCCGGTCACCAGCCGCGCCCCCGCCGTGACGGCATCCTCAACAAAGCTTTCCATCACATCCAGCCGACGCTCCGCGATCATCGGTCCCATCTGGGTGGTCGGGTTCAAGCCATTGCCCAGCACCAAGGCGCTCGCGCGAGCGGCGAAAGCCTCAACGAATTCGCCATACAGGCTCTCGTGAACAAAGAAGCGCGTCGGCGACGTGCAGACCTGTCCGGCATTGCGGAATTTGGCGGCGACGAGAGTTTTCAACGTATGCTCGACGTTGGCATCGGCGTGTACAATCACGGGCGCATGTCCGCCCAGTTCCAATGTGGATCGTTTCAACGTATCGGCCGCTCGCTTCTGGAGGAGTTTGCCCACGGGGGTTGAGCCGGTCAGCGTCAGCATCTTCGGAATTGGCGATGCCAGCAATTGGCTGGAAACGTCATCCGGCACACCGAAGACGACATTAAGGACACCAGCCGGCAGCCCGGCTTCCTGGAAGCAGCGGGCCATGGCAACAGCAGTCCCCGGAGTTTCCTCTGCTGGCTTGACGATCACGGAACAGCCTGCGCCCATTGCGCCAGCGATCTTGCGGATCACGTTGCTCGCTGGGAAGTTCCAGGCCGCGAATGCTACCACTGGGCCAACCGGCTCCTTGAACACCATCTGGCGTACGCCCGGCAAACGGGCGGGAACGATGCGGCCATACGCACGCTTGCCTTCCTCGGCATACCAGCGGGTTACATCAGCGGAAAAGCGGACTTCGGGAACAGACTCGCCCAGCGGTTTGCCGTTTTCCAGCGTGAGGATCCTGCCGATCTGCTGCTCGCGTTCCTGTATCAGGTCGGCGGCCTTCATCATGATCTGGTAGCGCTGCTGGGCCGTCATCGCCCGCCAGAGCTTGAAGCCTGCGGCGGCGGACGCGAGCGCTTCTTCGATGTCAGGTCGGCTGGCCAAGGGTACTTTGGCCAGAACCTGTTCAGTTGCGGGGTTTATCAGATCCTGCTCTCGACCATCGCTCGCACGACGCCAGACACCATCGATCAGCAGCTCGATTTTCTCATCATACATTTTGGTCTTCTTTCAGTGCTTCATTCGAACCGTGTCGCGGATAGGCGAACAGAGGAAACCGCGCGGGAACGAAACGTTGGTGTCGAGCAGAACTCGAATTCCGGTAGATAGGGGATCGCCGGCAGATCGCGAATGGATGAAGCCGCCTTTGCCTGGTTGCCCGAGTATCGTATCTTCCGGGATGATCGGGGATTTGATCGAAGTCGGTTGTGACAGTCCACACGGGGCACCCTGCCGCGTGGGATTCTATCCCGGGAAGGATGAGAACAGAGCGCATGCTTTATTTCACCGAGGCGATGACGCCGGGTACATCTGCTGATGTCAGTATTGAACGGACGGTCTCCACCTGGGCGTCGGAATAGGGAAGCAGGGGCTCGCGCGGAGCCCCGACCGGCTGGCCGAGGATTGCCATGACGGTCTTGATACCGGCGTAGAAACTTCCCACTTTGAAGCACTGATAGATCGCGAACAACGCGGGCTGGAGGCGATCGATCGTTAGTGTGTCGCCGGCAACGCACGCGTCAAAGTAGGAGCGTACCAGCTTGCCTGATAGCTGGTGCGCCATGGCGACAACACCGACACAGCCCACAGGCAGGGCTGCGCGAATCATTGTCTCATAGCCGACAAATACGGCCAGACGATCCTTCACTTTGGCGCACAGCTCGGTCACCTGCTGAATGTCAGCGGAGGAGTCCTTAATGGCGACCACATTTTCGATATCAGCCAGTTTGCTGACCAGATCAGGGGTCATGTTCACCCCAATCCTCGCCGGGCTGTTATACAACATAATTGGCAGTCTGGTTGCTGCGGCAACGCGTCTGTAGAAGAGCTCCGTCTCCCTCAGGTCTGGCTTTGCGTATATCGGGGGCAGCGCGAGAATACCGTCGCAGCCGGCAGCTTCGGCGGCTGCGCACAATCCCATAACCACGTCGTTGCGAAGGTCCGATACGCCGGCAATTACCGGAACCTTTCCTGCTGCGGCTTCCACGGTCGCTTTGAACAGGGCGACGCGTTCCTCGACGGTCATGGTGTAAAACTCGCCCGTGCTGCCGCAAGCAACGAGGCCGTTGGCGCCGTTGGTAATGTTTTCGAGCGCAAGTTCCTTGAAACGTTCGAAATCGATGCTTCCATTGGGCGTAAATGGCGTCACCAGGACGCTATGTATGCCTTTCCAGCTCGTCTTGCTCATCTGATTTGTCTCATCTGCAGATTGAAATAGTATGATTTTCTGGCGCACTGCGGAGAGCCGCAGAGGCTATTGTCAGTACGGTTCCGCTATCAACCTTATCGATTAGGCGGGGGGCTCACGCCTCTTGCGCAGTCCAGCTCCGCTTCGTTCAGCTGATAGACATCGATGGCACGTTCCTGACTTACCTTGCCGTCGAAGATGTCTTGGGCGAGCAACTTTCGATCGCGTTGCTCCGGCTTTCCGAAGCCACCCCCTCCCGCCGTCTGAAACACAAGTCGATCACCCTTGTTCATCTTGGTGACTATTTTGGACTTGATGATTTCCTTCGACTGGTCAGCGCGGATTATATAGGCGAAGCTCTTCTCTCCCGCTAACCCGCCATCGGCACCTGCAGGCGCATGGAAGTGGCGTTCCCCGCGATAAGAGAGCGTCACCTCGCCTTCCAGAAGCTCAATATCTTCATAGCATCCGAGTCCGCCGCGTTGCTTGCCGGCGCCACCACTGTCGGGCGCGATGCCTAGACGATGGATTCGGAGGGGCGACTCCATCTCCACCGATTCGACCGGGACATTGCCTGTGTTGGTGGCGTCAGTCTCGATCACGTCCACGCCATCGGCACCCATGCTTGCTCCCGAACCGCTTACGAGCACCTGCGTCATCACAAAACGCCCATGGCTCGGCACGGAGCCGCCATAGTCAACATTGACGAGCTGGGCTGCCGAATCGGCCGGGATTTTCTTCGGGGCTGCCTGACGTACAGCCCCCAGAATCACTCCGGTCAGGCGCTTGATCGTTGCGGTGCGGCATCCGAGAGGTGCAGGTTCCAGTGGATTGACCAGCGAACCTACCGGAAGCACCATCTGTATGGGACGGAAGCAACCGCCATTCGTAGGAATGTCGGATCCGCCGATAGCGCGGACTGCAAAACAGGCACCACACAGCGCGCCTGATGGCATACAGTTGAATGGGCCACGAACTTGTGCGTTCGTGCCAGTAAAATCAAAGGTTATGCTGTCTCCCTTAATCACAGCCTTTACCTCGATGCGGATCGGGGCGTCCAAATCGATGCCGTCATTGTCCAGATAGTCGACGTACCTGTATTCTCCGTCTGGGAGTGCGGAGATCGCTGCGCGAGTTAGGCGCTCGGATCGGTCAAGAAGATCGGCGAAGATCGCCTTTGTCATCTTCGCGCCGAGCTTGTCGGCCAGTTCCTGGATTCGGCGCTGCCCAATTTTGCAAGCCGCCAGCTGAGCATTCAGGTCTCCATTGAAGATATCTGGGAGACGTACATTGAGACGAAGCGTTCGAACCAGCCTGTGATCGTAGCTTCCGGCGTCAACAAGCTTCATGGGTGCGACGCGGATACCCTCCTGGTAAATCTCTGTTGCATTCGTCGGGGTCGATCCGGGCGTCATTCCGCCGACGTCCTGATGGTGCGCCAGCGCAGCCGCCAAAGCGATGACTTCGCCTTCGTGGAAAATAGGGGTCACCACCGCGAAGTCGGGCAGGTGCGTACCGCCTGCCGTGTATGGGTCGTTCAAGATGTAGGCGTCACCATCACGCATTTCCTCGCGCGGAAAGCTCTCCAGCACCGCCTTAACCATCGGTATCAGCGTGGTCAGATGAATGGGTATCGCAATCGCCTGCGCCAGCGTTTCGCCTTGAACCGTGAAGAGGCTCGCCGACGCATCCCGCGCCTCTTTCACGATCGTCGAGAAGGCGCTGCGAAACAATGTCGCCTCCATCTCGTTGGCGATGCCGTCCAATTTATGCCTCACGACCTCGACCGTGATCGGATCCAAGCTTTTTGGGTCGGGCTGGTCCACGGATTGCCTCCATCAGTTACTTGAAGGCCCCGACGTTACGGCAAGCGTCCCTTACATGCAAGAGATTTGTCACAGTACATTTGATCCAGTGTGCTCTTTTGTAAACGTTTGTTTTTAATTACAAAACTATCTCGCACCGGAGATTTCGTAGGTGTTTTGTGATTGAATATGGACAAACGGCCTAGTGCAATGATATGCGTTGTTCATCCACAAGCCTGCGCTGGTCATATGACGCGCCCTTCGATCGACCTAGGAGAATTCAGGAGCTATGGTGACCATACCCCAGACCGCCGGATCGTCAGATGTTACAATCGGTGTCGACGTGGGCGGCACCTTTACTGATGTGGTCTGTTACGGCCCGGGCACCGCAATTCGAGTGGTGAAAATTCCCACTACTAAGGCAGATCCGAGCCGGGCAATTCTCAGTGCCTTGGATTTCGCCAGGGAGAACTGGGATGTTCCCGCCGATGCAATAAAACGCTTCATGCACGGCACCACCACCGCCACCAACGCAGTTCTGGAACGCAAGGGGGCCCGCACGGGCCTTCTGGTTACGAAGGGCTTCCGTGACATTCTCGAGATCGGGCGTCAGCTTCGAGAGGATATGTATAGCGTAATCCTCCACCCTGAGACGCCGGTCTTCCTTGCCAGCCGCGGCCTCCGCCTTGAGGTCGATGAGAGGCTTGATGCGGCAGGCAAAGTGGTTACCCCGCTCGACCGTCAGTCTGTGATTGATGCTGCCGAGCGCCTGGTGGCGGCGGGGGTCGAGGCCATCGGCATATGCTTCCTTTTTTCCTTCCTAGATCCGGCTCACGAAATCGAGGCCCGTCGCATCATTGAAGAGCGTCATCCGCATCTTGCAGTCTCGATTTCTTCAGAGGTCGATCCGCTTTTCCGGGAATATGAGCGCACGGTGGTCACAGCGTTCGATGCCTACGTCAAGCCGGTCGTGAATACCTACCTCAAGCGATTGGAAGATAACTTGAAGGCTGCCGGTGTTCCTGCGCCGTTGCAGATTATGCAGTCGCGTGGCGGGCTGGCCGCAGCGTCCGTCGTTCGTCAGCGGCCAGTACGTCTGTTTCTATCCGGACCTGCGGCGGGAATGATCGGCGGTTGTGAAGTCGCCCGCGGGGCGGGCATCGGCAACATCATCACGGTGGACGTCGGCGGCACGAGCTGTGATATCGCCGTCGTCGAGAACGGGCAGCCTAAAATCCGGTCAGAAACCCAGATCGCCGGCTATCCTGTGCGCGTGTCCATGGTGGATGTGAGCACAATCGGCTCCGGCGGGGGTTCTGTAGCTTGGATCGATGGCGCTGGTACGCTGAAGATTGGCCCCGAGTCGGCGGGTTCTGAGCCTGGTCCAGCTTGCTATGGAAGGGGCGGCGATCGGCCCGCCGTAACGGACGCTTCGATAGTTCTGAATTACCTTGACCCCGAATATTTCGCGGGGGGGCGGTTGCGCTTGCAGCCTTCCCGGTCGCACGAAGCCATCGAGCGGCATCTTGCTGCTCCTCTAGGTGTCAGTGTAGAGGACGCGGCGCTTGGCATGCACCGTGTCGTCAACGCGCAGATGGCCGAGGGAGTTCGTCGGGTTTCGACCCGTCAGGGCATTGACCCTCGAGGCTTCACCCTCGTACCTCTGGGCGGTGCGGGTGGTATCCACGCAACGGCTCTCGCCGAGGATCTCGGCATGACCAGGATATTGGTTCCACGCTTCCCAGGCGTTTTGGCTGCTTCGGGTCTGCTGGCGGCGCCTGTCGAGCATGAAGCATCCAGCACCTTTATAACGAATATCTCTGGCGCAGAGGCTTCCGCAATTCGCAATGTTCTCGATCGACTTGATATTCAATGTCGGGCTCTTCTTGCGGCGGAGCAGATTAGCGAAAGCAACGTCTCTGTCTCATACTACGCCGATGTGTGCTACGTGGGACAGTCATTCTACGTCGAAATACCCTTCCATGTGAACGAGCAGGACCCGCTCGGACGACTTTACGACGACTTCGTGCGCGAACACGAGCGTCTGTACGGCTACAGCAATGACGGGGCTGCGCGCATCGTCAACCTGCGAAGCAGCCACAAGGCTGCCCAGCCGAAAGGCGCGTTGTCGTTGGCCTATGAACCGTCTGGCGGGGATGTAGAGCGCCTGAAACGCACAGTGCGTTTTCCCGGCAATGAGCGAATGGAGGTGAGTATCTATCAGCGTGAGGCGTTGCCTATAGGCTTTGCGTTCCGGGGTGGAGCGATCCTAGAACAGGCCGATACGACCACCCTAGTGGGACCGGGCTGGACAGGTTCGGTTCGGGAAACCGGCGACATTCTGCTCGTCCGCCGTTGATAGACGATGATCGCCTATCGCGGCATTCGTTTCTACTTCTCGTTTGGTCCAACCAAACTTTCTATGGCGAGGCGAGATTACTGGATGCCTTGGCCTAGGATTCGGTGAGACCCACCGTCGCAGCAGTGCACCACTAACCAATTCTAGAAGGGAGGAAATAGAACATGACAATCTCTCGACGCAACCTCATCAAGGTGGGCCTGGCCGCCGGAACGGCTTTATCGATCCCCACGGTCCTCCGAGCACAGACCGCACCAACCGCCGCTCGAACGGTGCGAATGGTGATGAACGCTGACCTTAGTATCTTCGATCCGATTTTTACGACGACGACGATCACCGCCAACCACGGTATGGCCATTTACGACACGCTTTTTGCGCTCGACTCGAAGTTCATGCCGCAGCCGCAGATGGTCGGAAAGTGGGGGGTTTCCGACGACAAGAAGAAGTACACATTTGAACTCCGGGACGGCCTAGGCTGGCATGATGGAACCGTCGTTACCGCGTCGGATTGTGTCGCGTCGATCCATCGCTGGGCTCAGGTGGACCTGGGCGGACAACTGATAATATCCAGGGGCGCAGATATTTCGAAGAAGGACGATAAGACTTTCACGATCACGCTTAAGGAGCCGCTGGGACTGCTGATCGACCTTCTCGCCTCATCGAGCCTATATCTCGCTGTAATGCGCGAGAAGGACGCGAGCCGCCCAGCTACTGAGCAGGTGACCGCGAATATCGGATCCGGGCCATTTAGGTTCAATGAGGCTCTTGCGAAGCCGGGCTCCAGCTTCGCCTATGACCGCAATGAGAATTACGTGCCGAGAAGCGCGTCGCCCGACGGATTCGCTGGTGGGAAGATCGTTAATGTCGATCGCGTGATCTGGAACGAAATCTCTGATCAACAGACTTCTTTGGCAGCGTTGCAGGCGGGGGAGATCGACTTCATTCAGGAGCCGCCGGCCGATCTTTACTCAGTCATCGAGAGCGACCCACAGCTAGCGCTTCAGGTTCTGGACAAGTCCGGCCAGGACATGTGCCTGCGCATGAACTTCTTGCAGGAGCCGTTCGACAACGTGAAGGTTCGCCAAGCCATGTTGTACGTGATCGACCAAGAGGCGTTCCTGCGCGTTACCGCCCCCGATCCAAGGTATGGCCATCCCGTTACTTCGATATTTGGCAACACGACGCCCTATTCAAATGACGAAAATACCGGTTGGTACAAGAAAGGAGGGGACCCAGAAAGGGCCAAGCAGCTCTTGAAGGAGTCTGGGTACGCCGGCGAGAAGGTCGTCATTCTCGACCCCACAAATTGGCACCAGGGCGACAACGCCTCGCAGCTTCTGGCAGATTCGTTGCGCAAGATTGGGGTCAATGTTGAGCTTGCGCCGAGTGACTGGGGGGGGGTTGTTAAGCGGCGGGCGAACAAAGACCCCGTTGCGGACGGCGGCTGGAGCATCTTCATCACTAGCGATGCCGATTTCGCTCAAAGCAATCCGATCGCGTCTACTTTGCTACCCGCGAATGGCGACAAGGCATGGTTCGGCTGGCCAAAAAGCGACGAATTTGAAGCTCTCCGGGCCAAGTGGACAGATGTCGACACGCTCGAAGAGCGCAAAGCACTGGCGCGACAGATGCAGCGAGTCTGGTGGGACTTCGTCGGTGACATAAGGCTCGGACAAATTGTCTCGCCAATTGCGCGAAGCAAGGCGCTCACCGGCCTGATTGAAATGCCGGGGCTCATTGCGATGTGGAACATGCAGAAAGCCTGAGGCGCAATGACGGCCTATATCCTTCGCAGACTGGTTTCGACCATCGCCGTCATGGCGATGGTTGGGATCTTCGTTTTCCTGCTGCTCAGGCTGGCGCCGGGCGACCCGGCGGCGATCATCGCCGGCAAGTCGGCAACGGCGGAGATGATCGCGGGCATCCGCGAAAAGCTGGGCTTGAACGATCCAATGCCGGTTCAGTTCATACATTGGGTGCGGGACATGCTCGGCGGTGATTTCGGAACCTCGATCTTTGCCGGACGACCAGTTCTGGAGCTGATCTTGCAGCGGCTTGAGCCGACCCTCTCCCTGTCGATCCTAACGATGATGCTTGCGGTGACGGTCGGGGTCTCCTTCGGCATCCTTGCAGCGTGGCGAACGGCTGGGCTCATCGACCGCCTCCTCGCGGCCTTTTCGGCACTTGGTTATTCCGTCCCAGTCTTTGTCATCGGCTATTTTCTTATATACTTTTTCGCGATCAGGATACACTGGCTACCGGTTCAGGGATATTTGCCTATTGATGGCGGCCTTGGGCCTTGGTTTGTGCACATGGTCCTGCCCACAGTGGCTCTTAGTCTTGCCTACATTGCATTCATCGCCCGGGTTACGAGGGCGAGCATGCTCGAGGTCCTGTCGGAAGACTATATGCGAACTGCCGCTGCCAAGGGGGCTTCGTCCTATGCTATGCTTTTCCACCATGCCTTGAAGAACGCCGGCGTCCCGATCCTGACCGTCATCGGCATAAGCTTCGCCTATCTGATCGGGGGGGTTGTCCTCACAGAAACGGTGTTCAACATACCCGGTATCGGTCGTCTAGTCGTGGATGCAATCAACAACCGCGACTATCCGATCATTCAGAGTGTGCTCATCCTGACTTCAGGTCTGTACGTCCTTATCAATCTCGCGGTCGATCTTGCCTACACGCTGATCGATCCCCGCATCCGGTACTGATATGACCCTCCTTTCCGCACCAGTTGAAGCCGCGCCGATCGGTCGGCTGCGACTATCCGACCTTCTCCGTCTGGCAAGGCGGCATCCGCTCGTTCTTGCAGGCGGCGGCCTGTTGGCGCTCCTGATCATTCTGGCGCTCGCTGCCCCGCTTTATGCCGGCGATCCAGTAAACATGGATCCCTTCAAACGCCTCCAGCCGCCTTCGGCCGAGATGTGGTTGGGGAGCGACAATCTGGGCCGGGACGTGTTTGCTCGAACGATCTTCGGTGCCCGCATCTCCCTCATGGTTGGATTGCTGTCGGCGGCATGCGCGGCTCTTGCCGGGGCTCTGATCGGTGTCATCGCCGGCTACAGCCGCAGCTTCGACAACATCGTCATGCGGGTCATGGACGGCCTGATGTCGATCCCGACGATTCTGCTGGCCATCGCCCTTATTTCTCTGACAGGCCCCGGTATTGCCATTCTCATCGTCGCCATCGCGATCCCCGAGACGCCAGCCGTCGCGCGGCTGGTTCGTTCTGTGGTTCTGAGTGTTCGCGAGCGTCCCTATGTGGAGGCCGCGCTCTGCGGGGGTGCGCGCCTGCCCAAGGTGCTGTGGCGACATATCCTGCCGAGCACCATTCCGCCGCTCATGGTTCAGGGCGCTACTGTGTGCGCCAGCGCGATCCTGACGGAGGCGGGGCTGAGCTTCCTCGGCGTGGGCGTGCCGCCCGAGATCCCCAGCTGGGGCAACATGATCGCCAGTTCGCGCCTGTATCTCGCCATCGCGCCATTGACAATCTTCGCCCCCGGTATCTGCCTTGCCGTCACGGTCCTTGCCGTCAACCTGCTCGGGGACGGCTTACGCGACATGTTCGATCCCCGCTCAAAACGGAGACGCTGACATGCAGGTGCATCAAACCGCAGGCAACGACTTGCTTCTCGATGTCCGAAATCTGGAAACGCATTTCTTTGGCGAGGAAAGCGTCACCCGCGCCTTAGGCGGCATCAGCTTCCAGGTGAAGAAAGGCGAGACGCTCGGCGTCGTCGGCGAATCCGGATGCGGAAAGAGCGTCACCGCTCTTTCCATCCTTCGCCTGCTGCCGAAGCTGAGCGCCAGGACTGTCGGCGGCGAGGTCCGCTTTCACGGACGCGACCTCCTTGAGCTGTCCGATCGCGAGATGCGACATATCCGCGGCGACCAGATCGCCATGATCTTCCAGGAGCCGATGACGAGCTTGAATCCGGTCTATACGGTCGGCCACCAGATCGCCGAGGCGGTGCAGATCCACACGAAAGCATCCCGCTCCGCTGCCATGAAGATAGCAGAAGAGATGCTCCGTCTCGTCCGCATCGCGGATCCCGAGCGTCGCGTCAGCAACTATCCGCATGAAATGTCCGGCGGTATGCGTCAGCGCGCAATGATCGCCATGGCTCTCGCCTGCTCACCAGAGCTGTTGATCGCCGACGAGCCGACGACCGCGCTTGACGTCACTATCCAGGCACAAATCTTGCGGCTCATCGTCGATCTGAAAGAGCGCACGGGAACGGCCGTCATGTTCATCACGCACGATCTGGGTGTTGTGGCCGAGACATGCCAACGCGTGATTGTCATGTATGCTGGCCGAATCGTAGAACAAGCGAACGTGATAGATCTGTTCGCGCGCCCTGCGCATCCGTACACCCAGGGCCTCATGCGATCGGTGCCTGACCGGCGGCGCGGCCGACAGCGCCGCCTTCCAGAAATTCCCGGGATCGTGCCAAACCTGCGCGAGCCCATTGTGGGCTGCAGCTTTGCGCCTCGCTGCCCGTTCGCGATCGATATTTGCCGCGAGAAGACCCCCATCCTTCGTGATGTCAGGCCGGGCCACGCCGCAGCTTGCTGGCGCGCCGAAGAGGCGATGGGCGCATGAACGGTCCTCTGCTGAAAGTCGAGAATCTGACCAAGCATTATCCGCTCGGTGCGGGGTTCCTGAAGAAGACAATTCCGGTGATCCGGGCGGTGGAGGATGTATCCTTCACCGTTGAGGCGGGCGAGACACTCTGTATCGTCGGCGAATCCGGCTGTGGCAAGTCCACCGTCGCGCGGCTCCTGATGCGGCTCGTCGAGCCAACGGGTGGGCGCGTGCTGATCGACGGGACCGACATTGCGGGCCTTAAGAAGGACGCGCTTCACGCCTGGCGCCGTCGGATGCAGATGGTCTTTCAGGATCCTTACTCGTCGCTAAATCCGCGCCTTACCGCCGAACAGATCATCACCGAACCCGTCGAGAATTTCGAGCGTCTCAGCCGCAAGCAGCGCCAGGCACTCGCCGCGGAGCTTCTCCGAAAAGTCGGAATGTCGCCCGAGATGATGAACAGGCTGCCCTCCGAGTTGTCGGGCGGTCAGCGCCAGCGGCTCGGCATTGCGCGCGCCCTGTCGCTCAACCCCTCTCTCATAATCGCAGACGAAGCGGTGTCAGCCCTTGACGTCTCCGTGCAAGCGCAGATTCTGAATCTGCTTCTGGATCTCCAGCAGCAGATGGGCATTGCCTTCGTCTTCATCTCGCATGACCTCGGCGTCGTGGAGCATATCGCCCATCGCGTCGCCGTCATGTACCTGGGGCGGATCGTGGAGCTCGCCCCGAGCGAGGCGCTCTTCGCCAAGCCGGTCCACCCCTACACCGAGGCGCTGATCGCGGCAGCTCCGGTTCCGGATCCGACGCGGGTTCGGCTGGAGGCGCCCGTCGAGGGCGAGGTGCCAAGCCCCATAAATCCGCCGAGTGGATGCGCGTTTCATCCACGCTGCTCGCTCGCGGTCGAGCGCTGCCGCATCGAGGCTCCGCCTTTGGTGCCGATGCCAGACGGACGAGTCGTGGCCTGTCACGTGCGTGCTCCGGTCACAGGCATGCCGGTCCAGCCGGCTGCGGGTGCTAATTCTCCGCTCCACCCTGTGGTTATTCCAGAGACTCTTTGACCCCACCGAGGACCTCGAGTGCACCGGTGACGCGAACTCCATTCCAAATCCAGCAAAAAGAAGAGCAGAATGACCACTGAAGAAAAAACACACGAGGACAATTGCCATCTGACCCAGCAAGAAGGTGGCTATGACACGGTCGGATCGACAGCAACGAACGTTGCGGACGGCTTCACGATGGTTGCAGTGGGCGACCTCATCGTGTCGCGGGCAGTGACTAAATCTCAGGAGACTGGCTTCCGCGCCGTCGTCAAAATCCTTCAAGATGCTGACGTCACTTTTGGCAACCTGGAAGTGAACATCTTCGATATCCGGTCGTTCAATGGATACCCGCAGGCTGAATACGGCGGCGCGTATCACCTCAGCCTGCCTGAGGTCGGGCCCGATTTGAAGGTGATGGGGTTCAACATCGTTGGCCGCGCGAACAACCATACGCTTGACTGGGGCGTTGAAGGAATGCGCGAGACGAGCCGGGTGCTCGATGAGAGCGGTATCGTCCATGCAGGTACGGGCGAGAATCTCGCGCAAGCTGGCGCTGCTCGCTTCTTGGAAACCGCACGCGGTCGCGTGGGGTTGGTGTCGTTGGCTACAACGTTTGCGCCTATGTTTCGTGCATGCGATCCCGCCGGCGAGGCTCCAGGTAGACCCGGACTATACCCGCTTCGTTTGGCGGAAAGCATCGTGGTCCCGTCAGAAATGCTCGAGAGCTTGAGGCAGATACGCGATGCGGTACCAGACTACCCCAGGAGAGACCTTGAGGATCCAAACCGAGTCGTACTTGCTAGAACGACCTACAAGGCTGGCGACAGAGCTGGTTACAGCTACGAAACGAATCCGCGCGATGTCGCTGACGTTCTACGCAACGTCCGCCGGGGCAAGCAGTTCTCCGACTTCTGCATTATTACAAACCACGGCCACGAGCCTGGGAATTGGAGCCAGGAACCGCCTGACTACGAGCAATCCTTTGCGCGTAAAATGCTCGACGCCGGAGCGGACGCATACATCGGTCACGGGCCGCATCTGCTGCGAGGCATCGAAATCTATAGGGGCCGGCCAATCTTCTATAGCCTTGGGAATTTCTTCGAGGATGACCTTGGGACCCCGTGCGGCGCGGACATGTTTGAGGACTACGCTAAGGACCCACGGGTCGACACCGATGCCGAGGTGAAAGTCGCCGAGATGGCAAGTGGATTCACGGACCCAATCTTCTATGACAGCATTGTCACCGTAAGCCGATTTGAGCAGAACCAGCTTACCGAATTGCGACTATATCCGATAGAACTCGGTCACTCGAAAAGGTTTGCCGACCGCGGCATCCCGCACTTGGCCACAGGGTCGCAGGCAAGGGTCATTCTGGAGAGGCTTCAGAAGCTCTCCGAGCCGTTCGGGACCGAAATCGCCATCGAGAGCGATATCGGGGTCATCAGATTGAAGCCCAGTTCGTCGGACGCGGTCGACGCCCACAAACGGTCGGGGCCTTCATCGAAACCATCTACATTCAGCAGCGGCTGCACTCGGCGCTCAACTATTTAACCCCGGAGGAATACGAACATCACATGGAAATGGCCGCATAAGTTCTTAACATGGCGAACTGTCCGCTATTTTCGATGTCCAGGGGTGCACTCCACTTTCCACCCTGAACTGCCCTACGCGTCGGGTACCAAGCGTCAGGCTTTCACCACTAGGCGACTGAGAACACGTTCAGGGGTGGGTGGGCGATGATCTCGTGGAGGGTGTACAGCGCGTTTGATAACTCGGGAAGGTCCTTTGGAGCGCCGAGGCAGACGCGGATACCGCCGGGATCGGCGTCGTCCACCATGGACGCGATGGGGGGCGTGACCAGTATGCCGTGGCCGCGCGCGGCAGAGGCGAAGCCGACCGCCGACCATTCTGGGGGTAATGGCAGCCATCCATAAAACGGGGGGAACTTCAGCCTCTCTACCGTCGGAAAAATGTCGGAAAACACACGATAGCGATCGAGCGCCTGCTGCCTCCGCTCGCGCACCAAGTCGTCCAGCTTGCCGCTTCCTATCAGTCGCACCGCCAGCTCGCTGAGCATGGGAGCCACGAACCAAGACGAGGCGTGCAGGAGAAGTTCGGTCTGCTTGGTTAAGGCCGATGGCACCGTCAGCGTGCCAAGGCGGAACCCCGGTGCGACGCATTTGGAATAGGACGTGATATAGAAGCTGCGGTCGGGAATGAGCTCCGTGAGCGGCACCGGCCGCTCCGGTAAGAAGAAGCCATAGACGTCATCCTCGATGATCGTAAGGTCGAGTTTGTCAGCCAGTTCGGCGATGCGCCGCCGGCGGGCAAGGCTCATGGTGCGAGCCGTGGGGCTCTGCAAGGTCGGCGTGGAATAGAACACCTTCGCGCCAGAAGTCCGGCTGGCTGTTTCCAGAGCGTCAGGATCGGCGCCTTCGTCGTCCATGGCTACGGGGACGAGCGTGAGATGGTTGGCCGCGGCGGTAGCCTTGAAGCCGGAATAGGTGAGGGTATCGACTAGGATGGAATCACCGGGTCGCGCCACCAGACGCAGCGCAATGTCGATCGCATGCTGAGCCCCGTTGCACAAAAACAGGCGCGCGGGGTCTGCATTGAAAGAGCCGTCGGAGACAGAGGCGGCAATGATCTCGCGATGCTCCACGATACCGCCGTGGGGATGGTAGGCCAGGAGGGGCGCGAGGTCACGGATGCGCGCCACTTCAGTCAGCAGTCCCGACAGAATCTCGGTCTCGCGCCCATCAGCCGGCACGTTCAACGCCATGTTCACTGGGCCCCGCGCATCGGTTGCCCCGCCGCGGCCGAGGGTGCGACGGCGCACAAAGGTGCCTTGCCCCACGTGCCCACTGATGATGCCGCGCTGCTCGGCCTCCTTGTAGGCCTTGCTCACGGTGCCGACGGATATGCCGAGCTGCTCGGCCAACTCCCGGTGCGGGGGTAGGCGGGAACCGTCAGTCAACCTGCCCCCGTTGACATCCTGTTCAAGCGCATTCACCAGGGCTAGATAACGTGGCCCCTCGGCTGACAAGTGCTGTGGCAGCCATCCGGAAGACTTCATCCTGTCCAAGCCCATCAGCGGCCCTTCACTTTCCCAGTTCGTTTCAGTTGTGCCGCTATATCTCAAGGTGGCCGACGTATTTCTCACGTACAGGTCTCAATCCATAAATGCTGCCTTCCGCACGTTTCGGGAATAGTGACGACCATGGATTGATCCCGATGACGCCGACCGCAAACTCTTCCAGTACATATCGGTCGAATGCAAGGTACGCCGCGAAATCATCTCCCGCGAGACCATAGGGCAGCGCATTGGCTCGTGCGAGCTCCTGATCCAGATCATCAACAACTTGCACCAGAGCATGCGGACTGAAGGCTTCTAACTGGCTGCGCTCTTATAACAGGGCGCATTTCAAACGCTCATGGGCCGGCGGCGGTGCCCATCACGCGATCGAGCTGCGCGCGGCAGCATGGGCCAGCACCCCAATAGACTGTGAGACGAGCGGTTTCGCCTCCACCACCGGTCTTATGGTCCCCTCCCAGGAGGTCAGGAGCGCGAATTTTTTGTCCATGTTTATGTCCTTCACAGAGTCTGAGATCACATGCCGGTAAGGTGGCGTCCCCTACTCCTCGGATTATATTATGTCATTATAAAAAATGAACCATACAAATATAGGCACATAGGCGCCAAGGCAATAGCATTGATTCCCTGCTTGTTGAACGATTGAATGTCTCACCTGAGCCGATAAGGGGCGCACGACACCCGAGGCACCCGGCACGCGATCAAATCGCAAACCAAGGTAGCAGTCATGGGCGCGCCGCTGATGCCCATATGGCCGTGCCCTGTGGCGAACAGTATGCTGCGATGGCGGGGGTGGCGACCGATGATCGGTAGGCTGTCTGGGGTTGAGGGCCGCACACCCATCCAGCGTTGCGCCATGCTGACAGGCACGCCCGGCAGCATGGCGCGTGCGCAGGCCAGCAGCTTTTCGCTTTGCCCCTCGCTCGGCGGCGCATCGGGGGCATCGAATTCGGCTATGCCCACAATGCGCAATCCCTCTGCGAGCGGCGTGGCAACGAAGGCCGATTCGGCGTCGGTCACGGGACGGCTGATCGCGCCGGAAATGCCGGGCATGGTCAGGTGATAGCCACGCTCGCTGGCCAGCGACAGGGAAATTCCCAGGGAGCGCCCTAGGTCGCGGCTGGCGATGCCGGCTGCAATGACCACCGCACCGCAGGGGTGGGACCCTGTACTTGTTTGGAGCGTTACACCTTCGGTGCCAGGCTCGATAGCCTCGACCCGCGCCTTGCGTATAGCAACGCCCAATGCAGCGGCCCGCTCCATGAGGCCCTCTACCAGCGCTCGAGGTGAGGTCACATGGCCGCTGTCGGGAAAAAAGATCCCGCGCCGGTAGTCGCGGGACAAGCCGGGCTCCAACTCGCGCAGTTCTTCGGCATCGAGCCTCGCAAAGGCAACATCATGCGCGGCCCTCAGCCTGTCCACAAGGCCGTCGAGTGCGCCAGGTGAAGCGCCGCGCCATACATGGAGGGCGCCGTTTGGCCGGAACACCCGTTTCCACTCAGTACCCCCCAGCATGTCCCGATAAAGCGCGGCACAAGGTGCATGGAGAGCGTGCAACGCGGTATAGGCAGCCTCCCAGGCCTCCGGGCGGCCGGTGCGCAGGAAGCGGACGAGCCATGGGAGGTTTCGGGCTAGTTCACGCGGTGCGAGGCGCACCGGGCCGTTCTTATCGGCGAGCCAAAGCAGCGCACGCCACATGACACCGGGATGAGCCATGGGGAAAGACGATCCCGCATTGTATTGGGCGCCGTTGCCCCAAGAGCAGCCATGGCCGATGAGACCCTCCTCGATCAAGGTGACGCGGTGTCCTTCCCGCGCCAGCAAGAGGGCGCAGCTCACGCCGATCAGGCCCCCGCCGATGATGGCAATGGAGCGCGGCTCAGTCATGGCAACGATTTTGCCGACGAACTGCTGGGCCTGAGCCTGGCCAGCGAGTACACCCGAGCGCGTCGCTCCACCGCTGTCCAGAACGTCGCCCCGGCTGACCAGTGACAGCGGCCCCGCGCCCCATCCTCAGCCATGATCCTGCTGGCCAAATGCCTGGCGCCGGTTATTACGTGGACGGGGCATCGCTCCGCTTGGGCGTCGATCTCCTGGATGAGGTTGAATGGCGTGTGGCTCGGCCTCACGTCTTGGCCTGACGACGGGCGAGACCGCCATGATGCTGCGATCGCTCTTGGATTTCCGTCTGCAAGTGGCAGGAGCGGGCAACTGCCATCGCGGCCAAGCTGGCTCAGCGTCTGTTCCATGACCGCGTGATAGACGTCCGACTCGAAGACGGTAAAAGGGGAAGAAACCGCATTTATCCTGTGATGCATTGCAGTATCAGCCGATGATTGGATTATATTAATCTCTTAATGAACTATATCATTCTCCGGAGTCAGCGCAAGGCGAAACTTGCAGTTGAGCCCGAGAGCGAGACGAGACGGTGATTGAACACGCGTCGTCACCGAGTTCATCTATGCGCCCCACCCGGGGTCGCGCGAGCTCGGGTCAAGCGGCGCTGTTTGGTGTTGCCGGATCATCATGGCAATAACTCGGGTGGAGACGCTTTGCTACGTCGTTAACCTGATCTACGCTTCTGAAGGTGATGGGGTGGGCCATGAACTCTCCACAAACCCCAGTGTCCGCAAGATCAGCTTCGCTGGCTCAACCGAGGTTGGACGGCTGCTCATGCGCCAGTGCGCGGACCAGATATCAAGAAGGTCAGCCTCGAGTCAGCTTGCGAGCGAGGCAACCTGATGGCCGCGCTTCGCCCGTTTAGGGACGAAGAACGCATGTGTCGTGTTGCCATCTCACGTAATTTTTTGACAGCGTCGACCTTGCTGTTCCGGCCATGATGTGCGGCGCCGGACTGATGCACACGCGGATTGACGCTGTGACCAGCTTCTGGGGGCGCTTAAAGCGAGCAATGTCGCCGATCGCCCCATTAGCCTCGCTGCCACGGCCAAGTTGACACCGGTAACGGTGAGCAGACGCCTGATCGCTGGAGTTCGCGCACATACCACTCGATAGCGAACCGCTCATCGTCGTGCACTGGCTGGCGCGCTCGCGGACGTTGCACAGATCGGCGTGCGGACACTTCGGGATCAGGTGCCTAACACGAGCTCTCGACTCCATCGTGTGGATCGGCCGGACCGCACCTTCGTGCTCCCCGGTGCCTCCGTCCCGGATGGTCGCGCTATACGCACCATACGCCGCGATCCTGGAAACCGCAGCCGGATATCGGCACCGAGAACCCTCATACCGGTTTCGACCTCAATCGAGGCACTAAACTCGAAACTTCCACGGGCTGTCAGGGCCAGGGGCTATTTCCCCAGCGACGACGCGGCGACCAAGCTGCTCTATGTGATACTTGAACCGATCCGAGCCGCTCGCCGGCACAGAGATTCTCGCTCCGGAGCGTTCCACGAAAACTCGCATCAGTTTACTTTCTGGGTTGGGTGCTATGATGAGGCTTTGGGAAACAAACCTATCCCACATGCCTCAGCTTGGCACCTCGGATTCAGAGAATTGCACACACTGGCGAACTGCTCGGCTCCCCATCATGTGAATCGAATGGTGGTCGCCGATCGCAAGATGATCCGCTACCAGTCCCGTTGTTAAACCCCGTCGCCATTCCTGAGAAAACGCCGGGCAAACGACACCTACCTGTCGTGTTTGTCGAATCCACGACACATTGTTTTCGGCCTGGCTGCCTGTTGCACCCCGGGTCAAGTCATTGAACAAAACTCAGAAAAATATTTCTAAGGCTCCCTCGGCGCAATTGGCATGATTTTTGAGAAGTCCTCTTCGTGAAACGCGACGCGAGGCGGCAGTTCGCCTGGAGGATTCAAATGGTCAGTGATAGCCAGAGCTTCTCGTTGCCCCGCAACAACCAGTTGCCGCGAGGGCAAGCCCTCCGGGTCGATCGCCCATTTTAGGGGCTGCATGATAGCGAGTACATGATCACAATCGGCCCTATCGAACGCTCCCTTAGCCCCGCACCCGTTCCGGTGGGTCTCCCAAGTCAATATTCAAATATTCAAATGAGGAAGCAACGATGATTGCCCAAAGTGCACCAGATGGCGGGGACGAATTTGCGATCTTCAACCATTGTCGCACTGCACTTAAATGTAAGATTGCGCCGAGTTACCGCGACCACTGCACCTAATCATGAGATTCAGGGCCCCTGAGTCTCAATTCACCTGCAGTGCTGAGAGTACAGGCCTGCCCCGATTGCAGCGAATCGCGTGTAGTGGGCGCCAAGCGTTTGACGCTTGAGTTCTGAGACTAACGTGGGCCCTGCTCGATAGACGATTGAGATACCAGCGAGCAGCGCCATGCGAAGTCCGATAGGCAAGATGGGTCTTGCAATCCTAGGTCTTGGGAGACCCCGTTCGGCTACAAGCTCATCGAAACCTTGAACGACGGCGCCAAGGATGGTGGAGTTGCGTATCGATGCCTGATGATGGGAGGGCTTTGGGCATCGTCTGATGAGCAGTAATCGAGCGATATCGATTGGCGATACCCCACCGACAGATGCTCCCCTCAGCGACTCATCGATGAGCTCCTCGCCATGGACGGCATCTACCCAAAGATTCTCGAACGGCGATAAGGTGCTTGTGAAGGCAGATGCTCCCTCCTTCTTATCTTGCTGCCGTTGCCTGCAAACGGGACAGGTTATTCGCCAACCCTCGATCCAGCTTCGCTGTACCGCAGTTGCGGCTCCTCGCAAGCTGTTTTGCTCGGAGCATGCGATGCAGCATTGAATGGCGCGTGGCGCGACGAGCCGCGCTGCCGATTGTGGGAACCCAGACGTGGTCATTGCCAAGATTGTCGAAGATTGGGATCGAAACAGCCTCGCAATGTGAACGGCGGCGGTTGGCCTAAGGTTTGTATCGGCTTGCCACAAAGATGTTGCCTCCGGAATGGCATGGCGAAGCATCGTGAGCGGTGGGACGCCATAGAAATCGGCATGGCGCGTGATCCACGACGACAGGAGCTCATCTGGGACGGGTTTGAGAATGACTGAAAGCGGCCTTGTGCCGCTAAGCTCTCGGATCATGCGTACGCTGTTTCGGCGCTAACTGGCGGGCGCCAACTTTCCACTGCTTCATCGGTTATATGCTCTAAGCCGCTCTCGATCGACTCGGCTGCCAGGCTCGTGACCGCCTGGAAAATGTTTGCAGTGATGCCGCCGCTGATCTGCAGAATTCGGCGTAGAGATTTCGGCGTCAGCACCGTCGGTCGGCGCAGCGGCATATTCCGCAAAATGGACGAAACTAGTGCTTCGAACAGTTCGTTGGCCGCCCACCTATTCAAGGTCAGTTCGCCGAATCGGCGGGCAAGCTGCACGTCGCCACTTATCGCTTCGCGCGCTTCGACTACGCCGAAGCAAACGAGGGAGATCTGAAGCCGATTGCTGAGAAATCGCTGCGTGTTCAGCACGACCCGCTGTTCGCGGTACGAGCCGGCGAGAATGTTATGTACTTCATCGATCACAAGAACGTGGACGCCGACCGTTTTCAGAAGCCGCAACGCCGCTTGCTCCATCTGCACGATGTCGGCTCGGGGTGCCTGTGGCGCGCCAAGTGCAGCCAGGATCCCGGCATATAAACGGCGCTCACCTGGCTTCCCGGTCATCTCGATTGCCAGGACCGGTATCGCCTGTACGCCGGTCGTCGGATCAAAACGGGACGGGTTGTTGTCGCAGAATTTTTCCAGGATCATAGTCTTGCCCATACCACTGTCGCCGTAGATGGCCACCGAGGGCATGCGCGTGCCGCGAGGATGGTCGACCAGCAGGTTGAGACGATCGAGCGCCTGCTTGGCGCGCGGATAAAAAATCCAGCGGCGAGCCTGAATTGCGCGAACTCGCACAATATCAGGCTCGCCTAGGAGGTCTTTGGCCGCCTGCGTCAGGTGGACGTTATCCGTGCTCAAAGGGGCTCAATCCAGATCTTCAACGGAGGGGACAGGTTTGCTTGAATCGACGCCCCGAAGCGAGCCCACTTCATCGTCATCCACATTCGTTTTCGCAAGCCGCAGACGCCCTTGTGTCTTGTGTTTCGCCTCTTCGATCAGTTCGCGCTGCGAAAGCGCGGTACGAACAAGGACGTGCATGTCAATTTCGCGTTTGCCCTGAGCGTTGAGTTTGCGCCGGGCAGCCTGCGCCTCCCACAGCGTAATGGGCGCGAGTGTCACATCGGCATAGCGAGCCTCAACAAAGCTGCCGGAGTGACGCCTAACAAAAACGCGCGACAAATCCCGGGGGTCGTATTTCACAATCAGGCGGCCCTTGTCCCGTCCGATATCGGCGGCCAGGGCGGGAGACCAGTAGCGAATGTTGAAAAGATGGATGCCGGTCGGGCGCAACGTTCTCTCTGCCTCCGGCAGGAAGGAGATCCAGAATTGCATACGATCGTTCGGCAGGCGCAACACCAACTCGCTCTCCTGCTGCCGCCAGACCGCAATCGGTGGCCGACGGAGCGCGCCATGGATAGCATGATGGTATTGCCCAACGATCTCAAGTGCGATGTAGCGCTCAAGCTCTCGAAGCGTCAGTGTCGCATGGCGTTTGGCATCGTACTCGCGCCGTTCCTCGATGTTGCTCGAGGTCGATCCCGGCAGCAGGTGAACAGCGCCCATCTGCGTGCCAATCAACCGTTCGATGTGGCCGCCGAAATGGGGCGTCCCCGGCGGACGCCAATCGATCTGTATGCCGTTGTCCCGGCAAGCACGTTCGAATGCATGACTACGAAAATCCGCGCCGTTGTCGACATGTATCGTTCCCGGCAAACCGGCCACTGGCCACGCTTCATGGATACCCCTCTCCTGCAACCATGGCGTCTTATCGAATACCGAGTGCAGTACGCAGAGGCTTGTTGATAGTCGCGAGGGCGCCTCCATGGTCAAATAGAGGCCCGTCACCATCCGAGAAAAGACGTCCAACGCTAGCGTCAGCCAAGGCCGTCCGAGCGGCAGACGCGTGTCTTCGTCGACTACGAAAACGTCAACTTTGGTGTGATCGATTTGCACAAGCTCAAGCGGCCGCGACGCCGAAAGGGCACCCGGCGTGGCCGTTGTGGCCTTGACGACCTCGCTCTCGCCGCGCTTACGCCCCCTCACCCGCAGATCGACCTCTTCAACACGGGATTTGATGGTGCGCCAGTTTGGTGGAGCAAGGCCGGCCGCTGCGCAGGCGATTTGGACCTGGCGAACCAACTGCGCGAAGGACGGGCGTGTCGGCCTGAGATAAAAGCCTTCAATCGTTCGTCGCACGAGGGCTTCTCGATCCTTGTCGAGGGCGCGATGTCCTTCGCGCCGACCGCGCTTGCGGTCCATCAGTGAACTTACAGTGCCACCTGCTCGAAACAGCTTTATCATCCTGTAGAGAGTGGCCCGGCTGAGGTCCAGTTCCCACGCCAGATCCGCTACAGCCTGCCCGCTCAGACCTTTTGGATAGCGCTCCACGAGCTTGCGGAGTGCCTCTTCGCGCCGGCACGCCTCGTTCCAACGCGCTCGCTCTCCGTAATCATCATTGGTGTCGTCGCCCATGCCGCCTGCGAACAATTCAAGCTAACGTTAGACCGTCTAAATCTCACATTAACTGCAGCGAGCCAAGCGCGAATCTCAAATTAAATACAAATTCTCAATTTAAATACAAGGCTAAGGGCTTGATATCATTAGGCGAGAGGTCTCACCTTTAAATGCAGCGGGACATTGGGAGGATCCTCGAGCGTCACCTTGTCGACCGGTTCGCCCAGTTGCTTGTCGAAGTCGTAGTCCAGAACTCTTTGAAGTTGCAGAGTACGACGTAACGGGGCCGATCGGGAACAGCCGCGATCCAATAATCGAATCGTCCTGTACAACGGATTGGCGCGCGACTTGGCGAAACGCAAGAAATCCGCGACGTCCACGATATGAGCCATGCAGACTATCGATGTGCTGTCGCTGATGCCCCGTCGGGCAACTTCCCTCTCTCGCAATCAGCGCCGAGCCTGCACAGCTCGGGGTGACCCCGCGGTGGTTCAGCAGGCGCCATATATCGATGGCGGGAAGGGGGACATCGGCGTGGGACTAGCCTCCGCCAAACGCGCGGCCTAAGTGCGAGTGGCGGGCATCGATACATTAATGCTGATGCCATCGCTGAAACCTAGAACAACGGCATTCCCGTCGAGATCGAGCCAAGGCGGCCCAGCCAACATTGTAGGTTTCTTGGGACCCCGCCGAAGAACAAGAACCGGTCCCGCCAGACGCTGCCGCTGATCCAGGGGAACGGTGTCGACCAAAGTGGCAATTTGCGCCGCAGCTTCCGCGACGCTCCCTTTATCGCGCGGCATAGCATACTCAGAATTCGCCCTGGTCTTGATGGCTTCGGCCAGTTCATCTCTCGACATTGGCTCCGAGGAGCTGCGGACAATGTCAATCATGGCCGCGATTAGGGCCGTGCCGATCGACGTCAAACTGTCGTGGCGAGCTAGGCCTGGGAGCATTCTTTCGCCGATGCTGCTATCATCGAACGGCGCAACGAGTCGGACCAGTTCCCCATAGTCGCCGTCCCAAACACCCGCGTTTAGAAAATCGCCCTCGGCATGAAAGCCTTCCCAAACCTTTGGCTCGAAATGATCCTTTCCCATTCGAAACCGGGGATGGGCCAGCAATTTGGCCTTCAGGGCATCCCATGATTGGATGTCCATATGCAACGTGTCGACCGTTCCGACGTAGGTCCAATGGTCGCTGGGAAGCATGATGGCTGCCTCGGTGACGCCGTTTGCGTAGTTATCCCAAAACGCAATCCAAAGGTGATACATTAACTCTCGTTCGAACGGTGTCCCGACAGCTCCGATCCCAAGCGCGCAAACATCATTCAATGTGACGACGGTGTTTTGCACGGTCCGAATCGCTTCTCCGAGAGCTAGGGGTTCTTGAGGTTTATGCTTCGAACGATTGTAAAGGTCGCGCATTGCATGCAGCGGTGGCACGCGATCCCCATGAAGTGACGTCGACTTAAATTGTTCGATCAGCGTGAAGAAGTTGTCCGTGCGTGACGACATGGGAAGGCAACCGACCGCAAGAATGTTTCGATTCGGGATCCCAAAGGATCTATCACTGAGGACACATCTGCCCTGGCATAGGGACCATAGCCAATGCGTCGTAGGCGATCGAGCGCCGCGTCTAACGCTTCAACAATTTCATCCCCTCTAGTCAACTGTCCTCCCTTGGCACTCTGGCGTGTCGCATACTGCGCTAACAATCTCGCCTGTGGTCGCGCGTGCCGCCTGCGCTGCAATTGACATATGTTTTTCGCACAGCCACGGGTCGTCAGATGCGCCGAAGCCCGTATGGCGGCATCATCATCAAATCAGCCGTAGCTGTCTTTGGTTGATAAAGGCCGCGTACGCGGCTTCCCTTTATCGGCCCAAATCCGATCGCGACGACAGTATTTCAGACAAGACAAATGAATACTAACATCAACTGCTAGTTTACACCGCTGAAGCAAATAGATTTCGACGGTGCCAACTGAGATTTTCATAATGGCTAATTCCCACCTGACGAAGTACCAGGCTGCTATTGATATTCATCGCCCGTCGATCGCTTTCGGTTAGATTATCTGAGATCAATATCTCTCCGTTGTCTTTGAACGCTATCAAACCTGCGTCAAAAGCAGCATCCAAGTGAGCGGCCAGCAGCAGCCCATTGTAGACGTCCAAACGCTCCGCGTCCGTCTCGCATTGCGCCCACGGCTTTATATGACTGGCACGAAGGAGGCGTGGCTCGGATACGCCCGTCACAGCGCAGACACCGCCCCAATATGCAAACAATGCATCGCGAAAGATATTCTGGCCGACACGTTGAATCACGAGACGTTCAATCTCAGTCGTTCGAGGTAGATTGCGAGTCTCCGCCTCGAACACGCGCAATGGTTCGATGGGCAGTGCGCGTGCCAATTGCCATATCTCGCGTACCAATCGATGCAGTGGCATCGTATCTGAGACACTGAACGCTGCGAAACCTAACGGCTGAGAATTGTTGAGTCCTTGCCACCTTTCCCATCGCGTATGTAAGTCGGTGGCAACACCGGCATGGTTGACCGCAACCACATATTCTCCGTCCGCACAGGTCAGGCGTATTGAAGCTGGGGCGCCCAGGCTATCATAGCAGACCCAGTTGCCCTCATCTGCCCGTCGGAGGCCGAAGCCCTCATCTACGGCGGCCTTATCGAGGCGGATGCGTTCGAGTTGAGATAGCGACATGAACTCCCCCTCACAAATCACGACGTAGGAGGCGTTCTGTGCCTGGCGATCCCCGAAGCGTCAGGCGAATCCAAGGTTCAACAGCCAAATCCTCGGGTGGGCGCGTAGTCGTCGTTACAATGTACTGAAACTGGGGTGCCTCGCCGAATGCTTCGATCTCCGTCACCAACCGAAACAGCCGATGGTAGATGCTTAGCCCCAAGTCGGCTTCGCGTGGGCTGTCGTGAACGAGAAACGCGGGAACACGCGTTGAACCCTCAATGCTCAGGCACAATATGGCTAGATCGAAGGCCAACACCTTTAGTGAATCGATTGCCGCGGTCGATCGATCTCCACCCATATTCACATTGGGCTCAAGCCCATTGCCACTCAGCGCAACGTGTCCCTTGGCGTCGGCTCCCACTAGGCGCCGGACAATAGGATCAAATTTCTCGCTTATCCGACCGAAAACGCGAGCCTGCTTGTCGCGGAAAACGCCCAGTAGACTTCTTTCTGTCTCAAGCTTCGAAACGACCTCCCGCAACGCCTTCGTCGCGTTTTCCTGTGCGCCAAACAACTCCGCAAAACGCTCGACATCATCGGCAAGCCGCTGGGCAGCGTACCAAGCTCCTTCACGGGTGTCGCGGGCCTGCTCAAGAGCCGCGACGCGGTCGCCCAATTGATCCGCGTGCTGTTTGGCCAGAGCAAGCTTCTGTAATGTTTGCGTTTGCTCAGATCGCAACCCGACAAGCTTCTCTGTCTCATCATCGAAACTCTTCTTGCGCTGCTCCCAGCGCTGCACACATGCCTCTAGGTCGGGAAGCTTATGGGAAAGCCCGCAGCCTTCGGCCAACGTGCGGTCGATAGGCACCTCGCAAATCGGACAAACGGGACTCTCCGCCTCACTCCTAGAGAAAGAAATTCCTGGCAACTCGCCCTGAATCTGACTGTGAAGCTTCTCTACGAGCGGTATTGTGGCCTGGATACGGATGCGTTCTCCATCCAGGCGCGTCCACTCTGCCTGAGCTTTTTCGTGTTCCTGTCGAGCGATTTCGACACCGGCCCCAGGCTGACCTTGGGGAAGTTTTGCCGCCGTTGCGAGGTGATCTTGAGCTTTCTTGCGCATTTGCTCGATGGCAAACGGGCCTGCGGTCACCTCCTCAACGGTTAAGCCGAGAGCCACAGTCAGCCGGTTCTGGCTTCTCTCAATTTCCCAACGGCGGTGGCCGATCTCCTGATCCATTGTTCGACGCCGATCGTCGAGGCTGGCCACTTCAGAACGTTTGGCGTGTTCCTCCGGCGTGATCGCGACAACAAAGGCGCGGAGTGCATCAAGTTTCTCCGTTTGCGTCATACCTCGCACCGGCGAGTCGGAGTCCGACACAGTGGAGCGCCAATCCAACACGTCGTCGAACCGGCACTCTTGGTCTCGCGTTAGCCACGCCAACGCAATCGGCCAACTTTGGCGGTCGGAATGCTGCCCCGAAATAAGTGCCGCCAGCCCTGTGGTCAGAATGCCCTGCTCGATCGCGTCGAGAAAAGGCTCTAGCCCGGTCGAGATCCCTTCTCCTGCCGCGATTTCGTCGAGATCGCCACCGGCCACGGCCATGTGGCGACGACGAATTCCCAGCGGTCGGACAATGGCCCAGCATATCCCGTCCAACATGATCTCTGCGCCTACGATTCCGTTCAGGAATGCGGCGCCAACGCGTGCGCGCTGGTTTTCGGATGCATAACGATCCTCCCCGAGACAATATCGTAGAAGCCGGCAGAACAGCGTCTTCCCACTGCCATGTCCAATCGCGCCGGCCGGCGACTCCGAAGAGAGCGCATCGCCGCTGTCGGGGGACCAGATGATGTTGAGCCCCGGACGAAACGCAATGTCCCGAATTTTTTCTCCACCGGGCTCATCCCATATGGCCAGACGTTTGACCCAGAGGCGAGGACCATTCTGCCCTTGCGAGGGCTGCACTGAAAGTGACGGAGGTTCAAGAAGCTCAGGCTGCCTCGGCATCAACCCACCCCCTGATTTCCTCTGGCATGGCCGAGACCAAAGTGTCCGTAGAGATCTGCGACAGCACGCCCATCACCAATCGAGCGCGTCCATCCGGCCAACCCGCGGTATTGATTAGGCCGAGGCCTGGGCCAGGTGCCCATGTGCCGATCGTCAGGTTTTCGACCAACCGTCCGTTGCCACGATGAGCTATTACGGCCGCGCCCCAATTCCGATCGACCCGCGGTACAAATGACGTGGCATTGCCCGTGAGTGGAGCTGCTTCTGCGCCGACGAGCCGCTGCCACTGAACTATCTGACTAGCGTCCAGGTGGGGCAGCAGCAGTCGCGGTTCGAGTCCTAATATAGCCGCAAGGCGCACCTGACGCGCTGGCAATGGTCCATTCATGGTCTTGAGGATTGCCGCAAGCATGGCGCCGGCATCGCCAGGTCCAGCTGGCAGCGGACGTGCCCACGCGCCGTCTCGGAGCATCGATGGCGCGACACTTTGAGCGCGCACCTCGATAGGCGTTGTGCCGATATTAGTGGCGGCAAGCCGATCCCATGCGGCAAGAACCAACTTCCCAGTGCGATATTCGTGGTAACGGGCCTGTTCTTTGTTCTTCAGCACACGGAACGTCTCAGAGGGGTAATCTGGCCCCTTTGAGTCTGTGGGGTCGAGGATGTAGCGCAACTCGTCGCGGCTCAGCCCATATTTTCTCGCAAAGCAGGCATCGAGTTCGGCGCGGAGCACCGCACGCCGAACCTCATCCCATGCGTAGGGTGCGCCGTAATAGCCGAGGTCCTCCGCCCAAAGACGCATGGCATGGCTAGTATAACTTAGCTCTAGTACACGCGGCACAATGAAGGCGAGATCAGAAGGAAGAAAAGTCGAGGGCGGAGGCACTGGGAATTGCTCTATGAAATAGAAACTTAAGTTTGTACCTCCAACCTTCTGTCTTGCAGCGAAGTCGGCAACGAGCGATGAGAATAGACCTATGAAGGCTGCGGAGTGCTGGGCACTGACATCCGCGCAGGTCCACAGAAAGACACTATCGCCGATACCCACTTTAGGGAGCACGCTGGCAATCAAAGTTCTCTCGTCGGTAGTCCTCGCGTTTCTGCGCCAACCCATCAGCCAGCGAGGCTGCTTTTGTTCGATAAGGGAATTGGCCAAATTGAGCGGGTCGCCAGACTCGCCGATTAGAAGATTGATATCATCAGCAACAAGCGGCGTTTCTCGCTGCATTATCGCGCCTGTCGCGCGCGTTTTGCTATCGAGCAGGAAACGGTCAGGCGATGTGCCGAGCACCGACCGCCATGGATGATTCCCATTAAAGATGCGGGTAAGATCGCCCTCCCGCATTACGCGCCCCTCACAAGCAAAAAAGCCGACAAGCCATTCAGCGAGACTCTTGAGGACACGTTCGGCGGAGTCCTCACGCACGGCCCGCTTCAAGCTTGCGGGCACGCGCGCGGCCCGCATGGCCAGTTCAGACTCTGGCACCCAATAGCGAGGCGAAGGTTCGAAGGCTGGGCTTTGCTTTTCCGACAGGACACTGTCACGAGCCCCGTCGTCATCGTCGGATGATCCTGTATCAAATGTCGCCCAGCGGTGATCAAAATGATGGACCATCTTAGCTTCGAACAGCGGGACGCGGCGCTCGAAGCCGTTGTCGGTCCCACGGAGCCAATCGGCCCCCTCACGCGTCCAGCTCTCAGCTTCCAGTTGTTCTTGAGTGCGGAACAAGCCAGAAGTGCCGGACATATGGAACATCGTTTGGAACTTAATGCCCCAGGGATTCACGGCGCCGCCATCTTCTTGGGGGCGCTCCTCGATTAGCACCGGGACATCCGCGTATAGCTTGGCCGTAAGCTCCGCATCCGCACGCGAACGGAACACGGGTGCCGTCAGGGTGTTCGGATTAATTCGGGCTATCTCGGTTGCTGTCAGATCGAACCGGCGCTCCGGGTTCTTTAAGTCATCAATTGTATCTATGTCGAAGCAGAATTCAGCTGGGGAATCCGCCTGCCCCATACATAGAATGCAAAAAGCTTTTCGATCATCAGTTGCTTTGAACCATCTCCGGATCTCGTAAAAGCTATACAACTTGCGGATAAATTTTCGGGATATTAGGTCCCCAAAGAAGCCAGATGTTGAGCTGTCAGTCGCAATCCCGGTGGGTATTATGACGCCGGCACGACCTTCTAATTTTGTCAGTCTGGCGAAATGCTCCGCAAACAGCGCGTAGGTATTTACGTCTCCTTTCGCAGTCAACGGGTAGCGCCCGGAGCTACGGACAAATTCGCTCGCCGCCTCAGCAGTGCGTTTGGCAAATTGAAATTCTGTCCATAGTCGCCCGTCGGGGCTGTCTAGTTCGGCTTTCTCCAGCTCTTTGATCAGTTTTGCCCGTTCGGCTTTGTTGGCAGCCGTGGCGATCTTCGGCGAACGCGTAGCGAAAAACTCTTGTTCTTGAAGTTTGATCCGCTCCCAAGGGGGATTACCGATCACGACGTCAAAGCCACCGGAGTCAAATATACGAGGGAATTCGATATGCCAGTGAAAGGCTGCAACCGCATCGGACGTTCTCTTGGCTCCCTCAAGCAGGTTCAGCGGAACCGCATTCCCACCAGCAGCTTTCCACACATGCTCCGTCAGCGGCATTTTTGAATCGTCGACGCCGGGAACCGCGTGAGGTGCCGGCTTCGGGGAAAAGAATGCCGCCGTATACAAATAGGCGGAAACATAAAGATCGCTCGAGGACTTGAGGCGAACCCATTCATCCTGTTTGCGGATATCGCCAAAACTGCGGGTCTTCTCGCTTACTTGCTCTAGTGTCTCCTGTGGCATCTCCGCCAACAGACAATCCGCGCGCGTGAGACTAGCTGGCGGTCGCAATTCAGCGAGAAAACCTGTCGCACCTTTCCCGTCACGCTGCTGCTTGTTGTAGCGGGCATATGTCTTTGCCATCTCCTTGTCGTCGCCAGTGAGCGGCTTGTACGCTTCATCAGGAATTCCGCGCTCCAGCATCGAACGGTCGAAAACGCCGATTAGACTATCGCCGCAACGGATTTGAGCATCAAGGAAGGTCAGCGGCTTTCCGGGTTCGAGCGCCTCGATCCACATCGCGACCTTGCAGAGCTCAACCGCCATGGGATTGCGATCAACGCCGTAGATGCAATGCGAGACAACTTCGCGCAAAGCATGCTGGAACTCCGTCTGGCTGGGTGCGCCAGGACTTCTCAGCTTGGCGATCCTTGCTGCAGCGCGGCGCGCAGCGCCAAGAAGAAAGTGTCCGGAGCCGCAAGCAGGGTCAATAATCGAGAGCTTCAGGATTTCGCCTGCCGGATCATCCCCGCCCCGCGCCTCGGCGGCGTCCAGTATTGGATCGAGCGTCGAATCGAGAAGCAGCTTTACCAGCGGATCGGGCGTGTAATAACTGCCCGATATCTTGCGAGCGTTGCCCTTGGTCTCATCACCTTCTGCGAACTCGAAAGTGCGCGTGTCTGCGCTGGCGAGCGGAGTAAGTTCCAGAAGACTCTCGTAGACCGAACCCAGTTCCTCGGTCTCCATGTCGCGCCAATTGACTCGCGTTAGCGGCTGACACAAGGGGCGTAACCAGGCGAGCCGCCATACCGCTGCCAGAAAGCGCCGGTTCTCGATCCGGGCTCCATCGAGGTTCGCAACCACGCCGCCAGCGAATAGTCCCCCGAGTGCAGGTAGGCCAAGCCTTGCCTCACCGCGGGAAAGAGCCGTGAACGTCACCTTCAAGCCTTCCCACGTATCGACGTGGCGATCCCAAGCGACCCGTCGCATGCAGCGCTCCCGCAGCCGACCGAGCGAATAGCCTTCCACATAGAATCGTTTGGCTTCGCGGGTTGCGTCGGGGGTATGGAGCAGGTCCCGATCTTCCGCCGCAAACAGGAAAATCAGACGGTAGACAAGGCGCAGGAGCTCCTCGAAGAAGCTCTGCCGGGTTAGCGATCCGTCACGCAGCGCTTGCCGGAGCAAGTCATTCTGCGGATTTTCGATGAAGCCTTTGCCGAGTTCGAGCAAAGCCGCTTCGACGCCTTGACGAAGTTTGTCACGAGCCGCCACGCCCTCGATCCGTCCACGGTCGCGCCAGCGCTCCAAGGAGCAGTCTACAACGGCGGTTTGGTTGATTCCGAAACGGCTCTGATGGATCAGCATCCACAGTGCAGAGAAATCCGGAAACAGCCCTTCCGAGAAGATTTTTGCGAAGTTCGCCTCAATCCAAGCCGGGCGCGTGAGGCTGATATTGTCCCGCAGGAGGCGCAGGCTGACGCCGTCGCTGGCCAGCCCCCAGCAGGCGTCCTCCATAGAATTGAGATATTCTTGGAGAAGTAGCGTCGCGGATCGCCGTCTTGATCCGTCACCGAGCTGGACAAAGCTCTCCTCTAACCCAGAGCGTCGAGCCCCATCGATCGGAGCAGGCGCGATCACGATCGGTACGCGACCATTCAGCGCCACATGCCGAACCGGAAACTCCCGCTCACCGACCAAAGTGGTCGCTTGTGGCTTGATTGAATCGAACCCGAAGCACTGACGGAGCAATTCCAGGACAAACCGTTCTGAGGCCCCGACGCTCTGACTTTTAGCGGCAGTAAAGCGAGACCACAGCGCTTCGCCTATCCGGTAGTAACGAGCAACCTCGTCACGGAGCTTGAGCCCCACCGGTATTCCATAGCCGTCATCAGACTGATCGTTCGCATCGAAAGCAGCAATGCGACCCAACATGTCAGGCGTCAGAAGCGCACCGACGACTTCTATTCCGGCGAACTCATGCCGTGGGGCACGACGGGACTGGTGAGTGCGGGTGATTTTACGAGCCATCATCCGTCCTCAGATCCGGGGCATCAAAACATAAAGCCCGATGATGTCGACCGGCGTCACCGCCTCGACCCGGACGCCAGCTCTTGAACCCAACGCCTGGCGCACGCGACTGTGGTCAGCCGCAAGCGCCATTGCGCGTTCCGAGGCATACGCCTTAAGGGACGGTTCAAGCGATGTCAGCTGGAGCTTGGCTCGATTGAGTTGCAAGTCACGCACGCGATCGGGAACATTCGAGCTCGCTGCCTCAAGAAGGGAGAATGCCTCCTCTTCAGCACTGACGCGGTTGCCTTTCAACACATCGAACGCGATGGCGGCAGCTTCTTCAGCCATCGCGAATTGCGGCCCCAGTCGCCCACGGGAATCGATGCGGTGCCGAATGCGAAGGAGCAACAGCGTGACAACGCTTTCGACGGCTTCAGATTCCCAGACCCCGCAACGGGGCAGAGTTGATGGGTCGTCCTGTGTGCCCCGGTTGTCTAGCGCCTTCTCAAGGAAGCTCTCCGCAAGCACACCAGGCAAAGGATGCGCGCGATGAACAGAGAGAAATCCCGATCGGGGACGAGCTTCAAAGGCAACCCTTAGCGGCTTTGGTGAGGTCGAATCGTCGAGCAGCCCTTCCATTTGGAACCGCTCCTTCAGGGCGTCGGGCGCCAAATGCAGGGGCGCGGCGAATCCGCCGCGGGGCTGGGACACCAAGGGAGCACCGAGACGCATCATTGCTCGCGATACAAAACGCTCAGCGTCCGCGAAGCCGCCCAGCGCACGTTGAGTTGCCTCCCATTCAGACGCGACCTCTTCCGGCTTAAGGCTGTTCTGCGCAAAAATGGTGCGGGATTTTCTCTCCTTCTCCGACGCATTTGACCAAGCGATATCGATGTCTTGCGCCTCCTGAGTGTTCGCCATGTCAAAATCGAACGACAACTGGCTGCGTTCGCGCGCGCGCAGTAGAACCGCAGACATCAATGCCTTGGTGAGACTCCCGCCCTCATCCGGCATGGGGACCCGGACGCCCGTCTGCTTCTCGATGGCGCGTGCCTTTCGCAGGATCACGTCGAGAACGGCCCCGTCGACGGGATTGTTTTCGCCATAGATCAAGATCGTTCTGACGGTCTCACGCTTTTGGCCAAACCGATCAACGCGGCCCTCGCGTTGTTGGTGGCGCGTGGGATTCCAGGAAAGATCGTAATGGACGACGGCGTCGAAATGTCCTTGAAGATTGATGCCCTCCGAGAGGCAGTCGGTGGCGACAAGTAGGCGTTTCTCGAACTCGCCAAGAGTTCCGACACGGTCTTCACGCTCTTCGGGCGGAAGGGAACCCGTCACGACCTCGACCGTGTGATCCTTGAAGGCGGTTGCCAAAGCCGTCCCGACCGCTTCTGCAGTAGCGATAAAGCGGCAAAATACCACCGGCGAAAATCCATCTTTCACGAGGCTCTGGATCGCCGATTTTAGGATCAAGAACTTCGGGTCTCGCAGCGGATTCGCCGCCAGCGTGTCCGCCTGAGAAATAAGATCGAGAAGGCGATTGTCCTCGATGGCTGCACCGGGTTCTAAATCATCCTCGCTCACGTCCTCGTCGTCGATGGCCCGCGCCGTGATCAAATCGGCTTCTGCCTCGTCGGCATCAAGGACAGCACGCGTTCGAAGCGCTCGGGCCGCTGCCGATGGGCTTGATCCCACGCAACGCATCAACGCAAGCGTTCCCCAGAACGCGAGCCGCTGCCGCAGTTCGCCTTCTTCGGCCGCCACCACTTCAGCGCAATAGTCGAGGATAGCGCCATAGAAGCGCTCGTAGGCGCCAGACAGGCGATACTTGAGCTCCGTAACCTCGCGCTGCGGGAAAAGGCCTGGCTCGCGCCACGCGTCGATGTCACGTCGCCGGCGCTGGATGAAATAGCCTGCCAGTCGCTCCCGGAGGACCCGAGACTCGTCGCCCGATACGTCGCGCAGGCGTGTGAAATCGGCGTCGAGCAGTCCGAGAAGGTTATGAAACGCGTCTTCGTCGCCAGAATGGGGGGTGGCGGTCAGCAGCAAGAGGTGCCGGGACTTGTCGGCGGCAAGCTTCTGGAGGAGTTCAAATCGCTGGTGGCGAGCTTTATTCCCGGTCACCGCGGCATGCGCTTCATCGACGACGACCATTTCGGGACAGGCCCGCAGAAAGTCATTGAAGCGGCGCTGGCTCTTGATGAAATCCAAGCTGACCACCGTGAACGGGTAAGCTTCAAAGACGCTGATTGTGTTAGGCAGATCCCGTTCGAGGCGCGCCGCCGCCGCCGCGGTCACTGCCGTCACGGAGAGTGCGAACTTGGTCTCAAGCTCTGTAGTCCACTGATCGACAAGGTGTGGAGGGCAGAGAATTGAGAAGCGGTCGATCTCGCCCCGATCAATATATTCGCGAAGGATAAGGCCGGCCTCGATGGTCTTGCCGACGCCAACATCATCGGCGATCAAGAGGCGCGCCGTCTCCTGCCGCAGCGCCATCATCAACGGCGCTAGCTGATAGGCTCGCGGTTCGAAGTTTATCCGGCCAGCGCCACGAAACGGCCCTGCTCCACGACGCAGCGAAAGTCTGAGAGCGTCCCGCATGAGCTGCGCTGCTTCGCGTCCGCCCACATGCCCAATTTCGGGGGCGTCGAAAGATGCGTACCGGATCGGCTCCGCCTCGAGCTCCGGGATTACCGTTTCAGCCTCATGTTCCGATCCGGTGAGAGGGCGGATCCGCAATGAGTCACCGCTGCTCAGGACAATCCATTCTCGCCCTCGCGCATGGACCAGTTCACCCGGTGAGAAATTGGTTGCGGTACTCATGACGGCTTGCCTCCAAGCACAATGGCAAGCTTGGAAATCGATTCCCGGCGAGCGGTGATGTCGGCCGGCAGAAGGATGAGTTCGATCCCTTTTCCGGCAAGATTGTCGCCGAGCGTGGCGGGCGCGCTCGCCTGTTCGGCAGCGGCGATTCTCGCCGCGCGCCAGATCAATGTGAGCTGGTAGCCGCCAATCTCGATGGGCTCTGCGTCCGGCGGGGGGCAGCCTTCCAGAGGCGTTTGAAATTGTGATGTTGGGGTGGAATGGCGCATTTCCGCGAAAGAAAGTCGGATGAGCATCTGCAGTACAGATTCACGCCGACGATCGATCAATTCATGATCGGGCTGATTGAAGTAGGACAATAAACAGCGATAGCAGCCCGCTACGCAGTGAGAGTCCTCGACATTTTTAAGCGCCTTCGGTCCATTGATCGCGGCCGCTGAGAGGCTACCGGGAGCATAGTGCATTATCTCCAGCGCCTTCTTCGCGACGGCACGAAAGGCACCGCCATCCTCAACCAACCTGGACAAGACCCCAGCGCCACCCTCGGCAGCTTCGTAAAACAATAATGCTCGGCGATCCTTTCGTGAGGGCGTCGGCTCTCCCTGGATTTCGCCTTCTTCCAGTTGGTAAATGGCCTCGATGCCACGGGCAAAAGCATGCTGGATCGTGGCAACTAGTGCCTCCGCCTCGTCTCCAGCAGCAGCCAACCAAGGAGCAGGAAACCGGATGAGCAACGCGTTCTTCCGGTCCTCAACAACCGGGGTGATGGGTTGCCGGCTATTGATCGGCGATCCTTCTTCCGCGTCTTGCGCTCGGTTGTCACTTGCCCAATAGCCGCTCTTCGGATCGATCAAAAAGCCGATCTTGCTGATGTCCTTGCGGCGACGGAGTCCCCGGTTGATACGACGAACCTGTGCGGCAGGCGCAAAATCCGCCGCGAATATGTGCCCCTCTGAATCTTCAAACACACGGGATCTGACGTCGCTCGCATCTCGAAACGAGAAGGTCGTCTGGAGTTCATAGCCTTGACGACGACGCTCTTCGTCATTGGCAGTTATCCGCTCCACCTGGCGCGTACCAACATTCTCGATCCGATGAAGCTGCTTAGTTATGTTCGATGTACCCAGCGCGCTGTTACATACGTGGCAGCGTTCTGGCGGCTCTCCGTCATGGGCGGCACCGCAAGCCGCGCAAATTGCTGTGCTGAATGTCGGAAGCAATCCATCTTGCCCGCCACCAACCTCCTTCAACAGGGCGCGATCGACCCGATAGGCACGCCCCTCGTGGTAAACAAGGCTGCCTGGCCCAAACTCGGCGATCGCCAGAAAACGTGCACGCTGAATATAGCGCTGACCTTTTCCGCCCTGATCACCTGGCACGAACGCCATGATGGGGAGACGCGGGAAATTATAGCCAGGCAGGAAGCCTTCCGTTGCCAGATACCGGTACACGTAGAAATCAGAGCCTTGGCCCTCGGCCCCTCGCAGCAAAAGCTTGATCTGGGTGTTTCCAGCCGCTTGCCGTGTTTCAGCGGCACGGCGTTCCTGCGGTGAGATCGAATAGTCCTTTAAAGTACGTGCCGCATCTTCTACCTGCCGTTCGGCGGCAGCCAACAAATCCCTCCACCGGTTAAAGGTATCGGCAAGGCGTTGAGGCGCGGCGGCAACGACGCTGTTTGTATTGGCATCAACGCCAACAAACCAATCCGGCGGCGTGGCACCATAGTCATCAGCGACAGCTGACAGAACAGCCGCAACGCGCTTTGCACCGGCACTCTTTGCGTCGTCAGCAGACACCCGGTTCCAGTGATGCGGCAAGAGAGGCTTGCCGGCAACCGTCATGTCGAGATTATCGGCGATCGAAGCCGACAATGCCGCTCCGCTGGCAGCCAGCCACTCTGCGTGGAGATGGCTTTCGACAAGTTCGGGATTTTTCAGATCGATAGACGGTGGGAGCACCACGCCATCGACCATCGCGCTTGGACGCTGGAAGAAGTATTGGTCATGTGGGCTTTGTGCCGCGCAATACGTGACAATCAAGGCTGCCTGACCGCTGCGGCCTGCACGCCCACCGCGCTGAGCGTAGTTCGCTGGCGTTGGGGGCACATTCCGCATGTAAACGACGTTCATTGAGGAGATATCGACGCCGAGCTCCATGGTTGGCGAGCAAAACAGGGTTGGCAGGAAACGGCTATCCTCTCGAAGCTCCTTCAGTCGTTCGGCTTGGTCGATCAGAAGTTTCCGGTCGTCTACACCATAACGAAAGCGAGCCTCGCGGATCTCTCGTAGATCCCCCTCAACCTGTGCCGTATGCTCACGGCCTTCGAAACCAAAGATAGCCTCGCCGCCATCGGCCAGTAGCGTCGCGATATGTGCGTACAGACCGCGGAAAAATGGATTGTCTCGATCCGGAGCTTGATTTGCTGAAAGCGCAAAGGCGATCGATGACGGCACAAGACGCCAACCATCTCCGCCAACAGGAGAGACGACCTGTGTCGCCAGCCCAAAACGACCTGCCGCTTTCAACAAGCCATCGACGATTTCCGTGATCTGCTTGCCCGTTGGCCGTCTGCCACCGAATGTCATCGATCGAAATTGCCGGCCGATCGTGCTGGTCGGGCTACCCCGAAGTATCAGCTCTTCGTCTTTCGGGGACATTTCGCGGCGGGTTGGCGGCTTCGGCATGAACACCGGAGCCGCCAAAAAGCGCTCCTCTTCCAATATCCATGGGGCCTTGATTACGCTACGCATTCGACCGGCGAGGCTTTCGATCTTCAGTCGATCCAGCGCATCACATTCGACCGCCAAGCCCTTGCGCATCACGTCCAGCAGCACCCGGAGTGCCGCCCGACGCTCCAGAGCTGAAGCAGCGCGCAACAACGGGTAGTTTTCAAATTCCTTGTCGTCGTGTGCGAGGTCATCGAGGGAAATGTAACGCGCCTCGATCAACCCCAGCTGCTCGAGGTTGGGATTCGTGTAACGCCAACCTCGCCGTTGATCGATCCAGAATCTATGTGTCAGCGATTCACGGATCACCTTTTCGGCGGCCAGCAGATTGGCCCCCTTAAGATCCGGCTCCACCAACCATTCGGTTCGCCGCGATACATTGGATGCCACGAAGCCCAGCATGCGTTGGATCGCCTTCCCGACCTCGTCCTCTTGCAACCCTTCGTCACCGGCTTCGGAAACTGCTGCCAGGATCGCGCCTCGCAGCAGCGTGACGAATAGAAAGTCGTTGAAATGGCCGGCCTGCAGGGCAGCATCCTGCCGGTTGTCGGTGAAGGCCAAGAGCTTGCGTGTCGTCGCAGAGATAGAGTTTTCCGTATCGCTCATCCAACGCAGGATGGCCGCGATGATAATCGTTGTCGCCGAACTGCGCCCCTCGGCACTCAAGGCGGCGAGCCGGTTAATGTCGCGAGTTGAATCGCTATGGTGCTCACCGCATGCCGGACAAAATTTGAACTTACCCGGCATGAACCAAGCTCGTCGGCCGCCATTGCTGCAGCTGCCATCCGGAAGCACCGATACAAGCTCAGCCCTCGTCTTGCGGTACGTCGCCTTTAACCGCAATTCCCCCGATTTTGTTTCTTCAAGCCAAGCCTCGGGATAGTCCTCGTCCCGACCCTGGAACGCGAACTCGCCGTCGACAGGCTCGGGCATGAGAAAACCCCAGCGTTCAACAATGCCCTCAGGCTCTTCATCGTCGTTGAGGGGGACATCATCGATCTCACGCTTCTCAAATGACTTTACGCCATTGTCGTCGATCAGCGTGACGGGGTGGTTTTCCTGCCCACACCGCCGGCAGAAATGAGCGCTATATAGCCTTTTTGCCGGATTTTCCGGATCGAAGATTTGTCCATCAAATGTGACCCTGCGCGAACCCGAGGGATCGAGGGTCGTGTACAGACGACCTGCGCCTGAAATAAATTGATGTAGCTTAAACGCGAAAAGAGGCTCGTCACCGCCGCCGCTATAGCCTCGGAGTTTCTCCGGTAAGCTAAACGCCAGCAGCGCGTTTTTTAATGCCAGCTCGCACGTCTCGACCGTTTCGCCGGATTCACCAGATAGTAGGACCGCCGCTGTCTTCAGCGACAGCGAGCGCGCCCGCCGCGGCTTCTGGTCTACATCTCGAAGGCCGAGCCTAGTCTCTACCCAGATGGCAAGATCATCACGAGCGATCTCACCATTTGATTTACCGTCATAAGGCGTACCTGAAGCGGCGCTGACCACAGCGTCACTCAGTCGAGATAGCCCTCTGTCAGCGGATCGATCTGGGTCCGTCGCGCGGCGCAAGGTTTCTGTAACGATCGCGTCTCGACCGATGTTCGTCCCAAATAAGCGAGACGCGACATCAGCAACAACCTGATTGCGATCTTCTTCGCCGCCTTCACTGGCCATCGTGGCCGAGGTGCCAATGCAAATCGGCGGATGCTGGGGATCGCCCACACGCGCCCGCAGACGGCGCATCAGCATCGCAACATCTGCTCCTTGACGCCCTCGATACGTATGTAGTTCATCAAGAACAATAAACCGAAGGCCGCTACAATTCTCCACGACACGTCGGTCAAGATCCGACTGCCGCGTCATCAGAAGTTCGAGCATCATAAAATTGGTAAGCAATATGTCTGGCGGATTGTTTTTTATCCGCTCGCGTTCCTCGGAATTCTCCTGACCAGTGTATCGTGCGAAGGTCACGGGCACTGCATGGTTCTGATCTGCGAGAAATTTCTTCAATTCCTCAAGCTGGCTATTAGCCAAGGCATTCATCGGATAGATGATTACCGCTCGGGTCCGCGCTGCCTCGCCAGCCCGCTTCGCCTTAACAACGGCATCAACAATCGGGATAAAGAAACAAAGGGACTTGCCCGATCCAGTGCCGGTCGTGACGACGAAGCTTTTTCCGTCCAGGGCAAGGCCGATTGCCTGCTCTTGGTGGCGACGCAACTTCAGAGTCTTGTCGGAGGCGTCGGCAGCGGCGCGCGAGTCTCGAAATATCTGAGCGCAATCATCGATCAGCCCTTTTGGGCCGACAAGGCTTTGGACCGAGCCGCCACCTTCGTAGTGCGGATTCAGCTGAAGCATGGGTTCAGGCCAGAAACGACGCCCAGCGTAGAGATCGGTTACCTTCTCCAAAATTTCTGACGAACGTATCCGCGTAAAGGAACGGGCAAATCCAGTATATTGAGCCAATAGGCTATTGTTCAGCGAAAATACGTCCACGGGCTTATTGCCTCCCCCAAATCTTAAGCCTGTGTTCACAGAGCATTTTCTTTCTCTTTAGACTACGGCACGCCTGGCAGCCAGCTCTGCTAGCCATTTGATAGCGGATATATCCTGGGAGACTGAACCACTCCATGGCCCGCCACAACCCAACAGTGGAAATCAAACTGCTCATTTACCCAAGCTCGCTGCTGAGACCGCGTGGCGCATGAGGAATGCCGCTATATCTCTAGTGACGTTTCCCAGATCACCCGGATCGTGGGCGACATCTCCGACAAACGCACGCCACTGTCGCTGCTTTTGCGCATCCTCGGCAAAGGCTGGTGTCAGCGCATCGGGCAGGTCTTGAGGTATTGCTGTTCCGCGTCGCGCGAAGGTGGCGGAAATCGCTCGTGGCAGCCTGTCGTCGTCGAAGGTGAACGAGCGACTGAGAATCCAGATGTCGTAGAAGTCCTTCATCCGGCTATTCGCCCGCCCCAGCGCCACCATCGCCTGGAATTTCTCGGCAATGACGGTTTCCCGCGCATAGCCCCGCAGCCGGGGCATGGGAAAGTCCAGCATGGACGGATAGTCCAGATCCTCAGTTCCAGGCTCCAGCGCATCGCCAAAGCCGATGTCGATCGTCAGGCTGATCCGGGCGCCGCTGATCGAGGCCGTCGTCCTCCGTCGCAGCCCGCCATATTCCAGCTCCTCGCGAATGCGGTCGACGCGAAGTGCGTCAGCGTCGAACTCGACGCCATCGCCGGCGTCCTGCGCCAGGATCTCCCGAAACGTCGCCAGCATCGGCTCCGCGCTCGGATCGCCAAAACCCAGCAGGTCAAGGTCGCGGGTGCCGCGGTGCGGATCATCGAACCAGCTCATCATCAGCATCGCGCCCTTCAGCACGAAGCGGTCGGCATGCCGTGACTGGCTGAGCCGGAAGAGCAGCCGCTCCAGCGCGAAGCGTGTCAGAACCAGGTCGAAGCTCTGGCCACTTGCCTTGGCGAGTTGCAGCAGGCGTGCGCGCACCGAGGCGCCGATGTTCTTGATCTCCTTAGCCATTGGCGGTGAGTGCCTCAAGATACGGCCGGATCACCGTAGAGACACCTCCATGCTCGGCCTGCCTGGCAATTTCGCCGGGCGTGGCCTTGCGCTGGCGGAGTGCTTCCTGGAGACCCTCGATCGCCACCGAAAGGCCGATCTTGTTGCGATATCGGAAGCAGTCCGCGACAGTTTTGATGACGCCAAAAACCTTTATGGGCACGCCTTCGATGACATGAGTTTCGACGCTGTCGTTGAGCAGACGTTCGGTAAAACGCACGATGCGAATGGGTGTGCCGTCGGGTTTGGGAGGCCAGTCCTTCTGGCCCACGGCGAGCCAAACCTGCCTCGGGAGCTGATCAGTCAGACCATGGAAAGCCAGGGCCGAAACGAGGCAAACCACGCCTTTGGGAACCCGTTTGGCGGCCTCTGCGAGACTGTGGTGAACGTCGAGGGGCGCATCGGAAAGTTGATAAAGTCCTCGCGCGAGCCGAAGCACCTCGCCGTCGCGTTCCATGCGACTCATGGTGGCGGCTGTTACGCCCGCCTCGCGCAGCTCTGCCAGACGCGAAATTCCGCGCGCGGTCAGCACGGTATGGGCAATCTGGCGTTGGGACATGGATGGCGGCACGATACGGAAACCCGGAACATAGGACCTATTATCCGAGGATTTGTATCATTCCTCGTATGGCGAGGAAAGGTGCCCGATTCGAAGAGGCTGTCGCCCTGGTTCAAGGCTCAAAGCAGTTGGAGACAGGAATCGATCACGCACTACGTCAGCGTGGGTGGCATGGTCGACCGAAGCCCCATGGCGGACAGGTCTAGAACGAGGGGTTGCAGGAGGGCGCGCATCGCCTCGCCTCCCCGGGACAGCACGTCGATAAAGTCCTCCTGATTGGGCTGGCCAAGCGCCAGTCGATAGATCATGCGCTGCTCGCGAAGTTGAGCAAACCGCACCACATCCCGGCCGAAAGGTCGCTCGAAAACGTGCCGGCTGATTTCCGCCCTTTCGAGCACCCACCAGGGACGGAGGCCACTGGTATCGCCGAAACGCTCCGCATGGCGTTGCAAGCATTGCCACGGTGAACCCTCTGCGGCGATGACGTCTCTCAGCACCTCGTCGCGCAACATCGCCGAGAGCCGGCGCCTGACAGCCAGTCCAGCATAGCGTTGGATGCGGCCCTCGCGCTGTTCGAGGTCAAGAGGGTTCGACGAGAGATCCCAATGGACCACATGCGAACACCAGGGGTGGAAATCCAATCCCTCTTGGCCGACAGATGTCGTGGTTAGCACATGCGGCCAAAAGGGCGTGTTGAAGCTTCGGCGAATCTCGTCGGGTCGAGCTGGAGCAGTCTGCGCAACGCCGCCCTCCACTTTGACGGCAGGCTCGGTCTCGGCATCCCCGAACGGTACGGCGACATGGCAGCGCACTGGTATCTTGTGCGGCTGACCGCCGATCCCGTGAAAGCTGAAGCTACCGGCCCGCAGCCCGAGTGAGGATTCCAAATCCTTGGCCAGACCTGCAGCGCCCTCAGGCAAATTCTGCGCGCGCAGCCAGAAATGCTCGTCCAAGACGCTTTCAAAGCCACCATCCACGACCGCGCTCGTGACCTGTTCGACCGCCGTCTTGCCCGGCAGGGAGGACAGGATCACCGGATTGTCGAGATAGGCGCGCAGCCCCTGCCAACTGAGGTGGACAAGGGCAGGATAGCGGGCCGGAACCAGGATCGTCGGATCATGCCGGAGCAACGCCCGGCCAAGCGCCACGCCCGGCGCTCCGATCGCATAGTCGACGAGGTCCTCAAGTTCGATCGGGGAGAGCTTCTCGATCGGCGGTACCTGCCGCCACTTCTGGACGGCCGACCGAGCGGCGCGATCATCGCCGATTGCACTGCTCCAACCCGCGGCCGACTGTTCCCCCATGCCGGCCCGTCGTTCGATCGCGGCTATGACCTGTCCGATGGATCGATGCCGCCGCCGCGCCTTCAATGTGTCCCGTTCGACAATCCCTTTGGGCAAGACCGCGAGGATCTGTCGCCGCACGAGCTTACGAATGACGCTAAGCGGCTCCCCGGCTTTCTCAAGCGGGTCGGTGTGACGGATCAACCATGGCGATGGATGAAACGCAGCCATGACTGGGCCGGGCACCGCCGCCAATTTAAAGCGCCGCCGCTTATAGGCTTTCTCGTAGCCGCCTTTGTTTTTTGGAAGACAATGCGCTTCGACGCCAAAGCTCAGAAGTGCGGCGACGCTTGGCGGCGTTGCGCGAAACCGGCTGAACATCAACAGTTTGGGGTCCACCGCTGCGCTTTTCCAGCCGCCCCCAAGTGGCCACCACGGCAATGATGGCGCGACCCACGGCAGCGAAAGGAGCCTGGGCGGCGCGACGCCGCTGAGCGCCCGAAGCTTCGCATCCGGCCAGGCCGCGGGCGCGCTGAGTTTGTTCCGGCGCTCGCGCGTCATCCGTGTGAGTTTGGGCGCGGCCTTGATCTTTGCGCGCTTCCACGCCGCATAGCGCGGGCCCAGGGATTGGGCCGGCAACGGAACCGACGACCAATAGTGCAACGCCTCGTAGCGCACATCTTCGGTGAAGCTATCGACCAGATGCCGATAGACCTGAAAATCCTCGGGCTCCGGGTCTGCGTCGAGGAATTGCGTTCCGGCCAGCGGATCGGTCGACGCTACACTGTCCCGCTCTGTTCGCGACATCACTGGGGTCAGCAGGCTGCGGAGCTCGTCTCTGAGCTTGGCGGCCTCCGCCACATCGTCCGCTAAATCGGGACGCTTCGCATCAGCATTTGCCACGATGTCACGCAGCTTGTCGCCGAACTCGGAAAAGAGCGTCTTCGCGCGGTCGCGAACCCCGTGGCCGGCAAGGAACTCGATCAATTCAAGGAGCTCCGCATGAGCGAGCGCACCCTTGGTCTCCTCCCACCGAGTGCTCAAAAGCCGGTAAGGTGTGGCGCTCAGCAATAAGATTGCGGGCGGAACGGTCGAGTTTGCTGGTTCAAGAAGCGCCTTCAGAAGTGGGTCGGCGTCTTTCTCCACCAGAATCTGGCGGTAACGCTGGAACTCGTCGAGAATGACAAGATCGGGCGGCTGATGGCGCAGCGTCGCCAGCGCCAGCGCACGACGGAGATGGCCAACGAAGGTGGTCGGCTTCAACGGCTTGATCTTCTTCTCGGCATCGCCCAGCAGCGCCAGCTCCAGCTTCGCGCGCACCGGCTCTCCGAACTCCGCCGCAAGGGCTTCGCGAAACCGCTGCGTGAGATGGGCGGGCGAAGTCTCGAATTTCGTCTCCGCGTCCTTGACGGCCCAGTCCCAAGACCCCCGCGCACTCAGCCGCAAGATGTCCGGATCGAGATCTCGTGCGAATGCGGGATAGGCCCGCTCGAGCAGCACTTTCAGGAACGCGCGCTCTTCCTTGCGTCCGCCGGTTAGGCGCGCGCGCGCGTCGGGGAAGGAGGTCACGGGAGTCAGCGCATAGATCAGAACCGGGTTGTCCGGTCGCTTCGCAACCGCGATCAACGAAAGCCGATCAGGCGTTTTGGTCGCCTTCTCCAGCTGCCCATCGTCAAGGAAACTGACGATACGGCCTTTGTTCTGATGGGACACTGCATGGCCGTTGGCCACGTAATAGATCACCAGGGGCCGGCGACCATCGTCCGCCATGCGGCGCGCCACTTCCTTCGCAACGACGGTCTTGCCTAGACCAACCTCATCGGCCACCAGAAAGCGCCGCCGCCCCGCTTGGTTCGCGAAAGCCGATAGCGCCGCATCGACCGCTGCTTCCTGAAACGGCTTAGGTACGCTCACGGATGTTTGCCCCTGACGTCAGCGCCGAGACCGATGCGAAGCTTGCTCCACAGATCGTCAAAACGTCGCAACATCGCTGCTGTCTGCGGGTCCTCGTCAGCGGCTAATTCAAGCACGGCAGGAAGGTAATCGGAGACTCTTCGCTCGATCTCGCGGAACTTGTCCCGGTCGCGCGCCCACGCCGCCAACATTTCTTCCAGGGTTGGCAGTGAGAGATCGAGCGCTGGATTTGCTCCCAGGCCTTTCCGGTCTTGTCGCTTTTCATCCGTCCAGTCGCCTTCACCGAGCCGACCGTCACCGGCCAGCAAGCCTGCCAGCCAGAGAAGAAATCCTCTGGCTCCCAGAAACCGCACAAAGGCCGCGCGATCGCGATCCTCTCCGAACGGCGGTTCGGCCGGCGCCCGTTGCAGCCACGAGAGGCCCTTGTCGCCGCGACTGACGCGCAAGCGCACAAACTCACTGCGCTCAGCGGGAACCACAGTCCCCAACCTCACCTCATCTTGTCGTCCGGGCCAGATTATGAGTTCGCCATGAAGCGCCCCGACTTCGAGCACGATATCGGATTCCTCCGGATGCGGGCCGCCCGGATAGAGATCGGAGCGATGGGTAAGACATGCCTCATCTCCATCGATGCTGAGCGTCGCGGCCCAGCGCGCCGCCACCTGCGCTCGCGCCCGTTCGAGCGCTTCTTCCTCCAGCATCGCCGCGTCGGGCGCATATTCTCTATCGGGCGCTTGAACGAGCCGGGCCGACCCCAAGAGTGCCTTCAGGCCTTTCTCAATCACGTCCGTGATGAGCAGCTCGGCCGTCACCTCGGCGTTGCGACCGGTCCAGGCGCGCATGGTGGCATTCGCGCTTCCCAACCATAGCATCCGGTTGCGACCGGCACGGAAGAACAGCAGTTTTGCGTGAAGGCCCCGGCCGATCTGTTCTTCCTCGTCGCCGACGGCGACGTCGGCCGCGGAAGCCGAGGAGACAGAATCGGGCTCGGGATCACCGATAGGAAAATCCGGTGCGTCCAGCGCCAGCAGATCGTCGAACGACGCCAGCGACGGTCCGATCCGTTCAATCTCGTGCATCGTCGTCAGCAGCACACGCCGTACTGGCTTCCCGCCCTTTGGCGTTTGGCGCGCTAAGAAGGTCTTGTCGACGAAGGGGCTCACGATCACGACTTCATCGGTTCCGGTCGGCGGGATGGGCGCGGTCTGATCTCCATTTCCCGCCGACCAGTGGATCCGTTCGACGCGGACACCCGCCGGCGGGCGCCAAGCCACCTTCGCGATCGTCGTGGCAAGAGAAGCCGAGCGCACCCCCTTGAGTGCGGCCCGGTCGGCCAGCGCACGCGCCAGTTCGGCTGCTCCGGGGATCGGAGCACCGCCTTTCGCGCCGGAGGTGAGCAGGAGCCCGATGTCGCGATTGACGCACTCTGTAAGATTCCGGCTCCCGATCCATAGGCGCCAGCCGATGTCCCCTTCCTCACTGCGGGTTCGGACCAACGCGGCCTTGGGATGCCAGCTGTGGGTCGCCTCGTCGAAATCCACTTCGCGGACGAACTGATCCAGCACCGCCGCAATGCGCGGTGTCCGCCGCATCTTCGCGAGACGCCCGCGCTGGATGATGATCCGAACCTTGCCCCGCAACCGCTCGACCGCATCGGCGAAGTCGGACGGACTGCCACGCCCCGCATCGCTGTCCTTACCCGCCAGGGCGAGCAAGGTCGCACCGATCGTCCCCAGATCTGCCGAGTAGGACGCAAGCAGGGCCAGTTCGACGCATTCATCGGGACCGGGACGCAAGCCCTCCAGGAATGAGAGTGCTGGCCAACTTTCGACCCCGCCGCTCATGCAGCCTCCGCCAGATCGTTGAGAAGCGTGCTGACTTGCTCCCATCTATAATGGAGCGGGCTTGCCAAGCCATGTTCGTCGCTCGCCCATTCGAGGCGCCGAGCACGTCCATTGGGCGTCGGAGCAAGCCGGGCGCGCGGCCCTTTGCGGGCTTCAGCTGCGGCATAGACATCGAATAGCTCGGCGGGATTGCCCGATCTCGAAGCAAGCCAGTCCTTGGTCGCCGTTACGACAGCAAGTAATTTGGTCGGCAGAGCACCGATGTCCGCCTCAAGCGCACTGATATCGAGCTTGGCCGCGAGGCGACCGTGCGTTGTGATGATTGCAGCCAGATGATCGCGATGACGGGTCGCGATTTCCCGTTTGTCGTCGACCTCAAAAACGCGCTCCAGCAATGCATCATAGACCGCACGACCAACGCCCGCGAGACTTGCCGCCTGCTGCGCGCGCATGAGCGGAGCCTGGTCGGGGCCAGCAACCGCCTGCGTCTCGTCCGCCCACATTCCGGCAGGCGCCTCCGTCTCGGTTCTAATCAGCCGCGCGAGTAGAGACAGTTCGTTGCCGACGTTGCGACGCAACTGAACAAGTCGCTCGCGCAGAAACTCGGCTTCCTCAGCCGTCAGCCGAAGAGTGATGTCGCCGCCCTGCCAATTTTCCGGACGCCCTGGAAGCGGCACGAAGGGCGGATCGAAACTGACAAGCGGATGACCATCGTCGTCCGCTGCCGCGCCGGTGGTCCTGAGCAGCCTGTGAGCCTGAGCGCGCGAAATGGTCCGCTCATTCAATCGCGGACGCAAGATTCCCCACACCGCAAGCGCATTCCAATACACGGTTGACGGCGGCTGGCTCGACGGTTTGGGGAAGACGCGTCCGCCGATGACCTGGGATTCACCCATCTCTCTTAGTCGGCCGGCAAGTTGCCGTTCGCGCTCGCGCAGAGCCCGCTGCGCCGCTGGTCCCGTCATCCCGGCGAGATCTTCGAACAGCCAGGGCACGAAGAGCGCGTAGCGGGCGCGTGTATGCAGCACTGAAGTGCCTGGAAAGAATCGATCGGCGTAGCGCTGATGGATCGTTAGGAAGCCGATCTCGTCGCGCACGCCCATGGATTCTTCATCCATTTGCGCTTTGGCGCGAGCCAGCGCCTCGCGGGACAAATAGGTCCAACCCAAAGCGGGCTCGATGGACGGCGCGCGTTTGCTGCGGGATGAGCTTGCAGATTGTCGCACGAGCTCAGCTCCACAAGAACGACAGCGGTGCCGCAGTCGCCGCCCGATTTACCCCGGGTTGGCACGGCCCGAGGTGCTCAATCTCGACGCCTTCGATCTTCTCACCGGTATAAGTGACACTGGTCATTCGCACTCGCCTCATCCCCCTTGCCCTCAATTCTTTCTGTCGCGTCGATCGGCGACTTTGCCCTACAATCTCAACCCGCAGCCGGCACAGGCCGCACATCCCTGACTTCGCCGCGGCTTCCTACCAAGGCGATCTCAATGCCGGCCAAGGCGCAACGCGGCGCCAATCGTTCGGCCAGACGCAAGGTGCCTTCCGTGAAAGGGACGACGGCCACTTGCCGTCCTTGCGACGGTGTCGCCATCAACATACCGACCGTCTCGCACAAACCCTTGTAGAGCCGAGACACCTGGCCCGAATGCCTCGTGTTGATGATCCCACCCTTGCATTCGGCGGAGATGACGTGGTTGCCGACCTCTGCGACCACATCACCCAACCCCGACTTCGGATTGACGGTGATCTCCTGGCCCGCGGAGTTCCGGTATGTGCCGCCATAGCTGGTGGTGCCGACGCTGGAGATCTTGATAAAATCGCGTCGAAGCAGCCAGGCCGCGAAGTCGAATTGCTTGCCGTGCTCTCCATCGGGGTGAACACGGACGTGTTGGGTATCCTGCGTCCGCAACAGGTGCATGGCATAGGCGACCATGACCGCGCCTTCGTAGAGATGGTGTTCGTGCTCGCCGTTTGATTTTCCGATCCGGTTTGGCGGCGGCGAAAGCGCCGTAACGAGATCTTCGAAATCCATGACAATCCTCCCCCGCCGTTGGTGTAGCTGATGGGCCGAGAGTAATCGTCCTTCATCGCAGAATGGCTCAAGCTACTCGTAGCAGATTGAGCCCCTGTTCGTCCGCACCCTTTCTTCGCACAGAACATCCGAAACCTTGGGACCGCCAGGAGGGGAAAGCCTTCCCCTGCGCCCGAGCCTTGCGTCTCGGCCGACCCCTTCTACGGGAGGCCCCGCAACGCCCCTTTGAGACGAAGAGGACGGACCGGCTTTGCCGTGACGGGTTGAGGGCTGGAGAAGAGGTCTCCGGCGCCCGTCATGGAGATTGGTCCCATGACCCAGGTTTCAGTTCTAGAGGCGCGCGGCGACACCAGCGGCGGCTACAAAGTGGATGTCGGTCGCGGCGAGCGAATCGGCCGCGTCTCTTCGGAATGGTTCTCGCTCCCGGCCGACGAGCGCTACCTGTCGCTGTCCGAACTGGCGCGGGCCGTCCGTGACCGCGCCGACCACAGCCGGACGCGCGTGCGTAGTGGAGAGCGCGCTCATCCATGTGGAGGCGAACCGCAGCGACTCGGAACGGCTGGCGTTGACCCTTCACCGCATCCGCCGCGATCATCCCTCTCATCTCGTCGGCATCATATGGTGGCATCTAATCCCCCCGTTCCTCTATAGTCTACCAGCCTAATCGCCACCGGCGTTTTGATTCTCCAGAACGGCTCGCGCCGATCAGCGGAGCAAAACCCCATCGATGTGGATGTTCCGTACAATCTTGACCCAGCCGGGGTTCATACGAACACCGCTGCCGAGATGCGAACGTAGGAAATCCGCCACCTCATCCAAACTGGAGAGGTAGGCTGGATGCACGTTGGATCCGAAGTGATGGGAGGCAAAGTAGCCATCGGAACCGGGCTCAGCCCACGCGGTCACCATACCGCCAATGACACGTTCAATACGAGCTACAGGCATATTTCCCCCACCATTTTCTAGGAAACGCCCCACGCCCGACAGCGTCTCCTCACGTCATCTCGCGAACCCCGAGTCGGAGGTCACGTTGAGGACGCCGCGAACTGCGGCCACCGGCCAGGCAGCGTGCTATTCATCAGTGGCGACGCTACGCATGCTCTTCCTCGTCGTTGGATAATCCTGGCATGATATCACCTGCGAGTAGCTTCTCCTTGCTGAGCAGACCAGCGTCCTCGAGCGCCTCGAAATCCGGGAGGTCGCGCAGCGTGTCGAGCCCGAACTCCAGCAGGAATTCTTTTGTCGTAACGTAGGTGTAGGGCGCGCCCGGTGTTGGGCTGCGCGGGCCCGAAGCGATCAGCTTCGCGCCGCGAAGATGGCCGATCAGGTCGCGCGAAATCTCCTTGCCGAAGAACGACGACAGTTCTCCGCGGGTGATCGGTTGGAAGTAGCCGATGCACATCAGCACGAGCACCTCTGACTGCGTCAGCTCTGCCGCGCGCTCGTTACCGCCGACCGCGGCGCGGATGGCATCGGCATAGGCCGGCCGAGTCAGGTGCTTCCAGCCACCGGCAACGGCGACCACGTCGTAAGGGCGGCTACGCAGCTCCTCGCGAATGTCATCGATCAAAAGGTCAACGCTGCAGCTTTTCCCGACGATCCGCGCCAGTGTCTCGCGGCCGAGCGGCTCGCTGGCGGCAAAAATCGTCGCCTCGACGCGATGCATCCATTCGCGCCAACGCACCTCCGGCGGCAGGTGATCCAACTCCCGGTCAAACAGCTGGTCAGCTGATCGACGGTCATCTGGCCTATCCTTTCCTCGTCTGCGCGCCGCTTCCACCATCGCGCTCAGAGCCCGTACATCCGGAACGTGGTGCGGCCGGAAAGCTCGCGGACGGCGCGGAGCTCGACCAGCCGGTCGAACAGGCGGCGCAGCCCGCGATCGCTCATGCCGGCGATGTTTTCCGAGGCAGCGATCGCGTCGTCGGACAGGAGCTTGTCGACAACAGCGTCCGACGCCTTGGCCCTGAGTTTCGGGGCAACAGCAAGCAGCCGGTCCGCGCGGCGCTCAAGCTCGGCGGAAAGATCAATGGCGCGCAGGGCAGCGCGCGCCTGCGCGGCAAGCAGACCTTTGGCACGCTCAGGATCTGTCGCAATGCTTGTCGCGACAGAGCTGGCTACCGATCGACGCGGGCGGGCGCTTGGGCCCAAGGCTGCCTCGGCGCCGAGCAGCGGCACGCGCGGGCCCAACCCAAGGGCGCGCCCCAAGCCGTGGCGTTCGGCGGTCATGAACGCGCCGGTCAGCATGCCGACCATTCCGATGCCGGCGGAAAGCTGTCGGAGATCGTCCGCCAGGTCGCGGACCGCCTCGTCGTCGCGGCGGAGACCGAGGTCATCCAGCACCGCGCCGATGCTGGCCTCGGTCAGCAGATTCTCGGCAGGCGTGCTGGCCAGCCGGCGCCAAGCCAACAGCATCGATCCGGCGGGACCGACGGACAAAAAATCGCCCGGGCGTGTAAGCAGCACGGCGTCGCGCAGCGCGCTTTCGTCCTCGACGCGGCCGGCCTGCTTCGCCGTTGCCGCGGCCGCCGAAAGCGCCAGGCGCTGCCGCCAGGCGCCGGACCACCGCTCCTGCCGGCGGACCACCCCATCGAGCGCGCCGATGGCGGCGCCAGCCGTGATTGCAATGTCCTCAAGGTCTTTTCCCGCAAGCTCTTTCATGTCTGCAACGGCACGGCGCAGCCAACCCGGCACCGCCGTCATCGGCGCGGCCGCCGCAACCCCGGGAAGGGTGCCGTGGTGGCGCGGCGAAGATTTGGGACGCAGAATCATCGCAACCACGATGAATCATGGCGGCGCTTTTGGCAACAGAAATTGACAGAAAGCGCTGCACCTGTCATGCCATCAAGACGAATGATAATCTTGTACTATAAATCGTTCTGCTGGTTTCGATTATTGACTTATTATAACCTATATTACACCAGACGTGTCGTAACGTCTGTGATCGTGTCCCAGGGAGTGGTGTAGCTGACGGCTTGGTCGCCGCGCTCTCCGGCATGGGGCCGGGATGATCAGCGTGCCACGGCTGGCAGGCTGATGAGAGGATCATCGCTCATTTGGCTGATGGTTTCCAGATGGGGTGGATGCCAGCCTTCCCCGGCGGCATCGCGATGTGCCAAGTTTGTGGTGTTAGAGCCACGCAAAGGAGAGGCAGGCATCCATGGAAAAGGTTACCATCATTGGGTCGATCTGGCAAAGAACGTGTTTCAGCTGCATGGCGCGGCGGCTGACGGATCAGTCGTGTTCCGCAAAAAACTGTCGCGCCTGCAGTTTTGTAAGTTCATGGCGGGTCAGCCAACATGTGTAGTGGCGATGGAGGCGTGCGCCGGTTCCCATTATTGGGCTCGCGAGATGGTCCGGCTTGGCCATCAGCCGAAGCTGATTGCACCTCGGTATGTCAAGGCGTTCGTGAAGATATGCTCACCTGACCATATTGCAGAGCGTTTTTAGCTTGGCGTCGCGACTGAAAGGCGGGTGGCAGGAGCGCACTGCGGTGGATCGCGGCGGTTAGCTAAAAACGTGTTGGACTAAGCCGCCGGCACCGGTGGTCCGCTATGGGCGTTCAATGAAGCGCCACCGATGAAAGGAGACCGTGTGTGCCACGCGGGCGGGCGATTGCAGGTGTCGGATGCGCCGAAAGCGGCACGGATATCGGTTCCGGCATGTGAGATCGGCGCCGCGCCCTGCCTGGGAGAGGTTGCCGGTGATGACGGCGCACACTTTTGCGGGACCGGCTCAGTTTGGCTTCCGAGCGGGCCGGCGCTATGCTGATGACAAGGAAGGCGACGCCCCTGCTTCATGATGTGTCCTGGTATGGCGGGCGTCCGGTGACGCCGTCGAATGTTTCGATGATGATCATCTGCCCGCGATGGCACGCCGGGCATTGCCTGAGGGAATGCCCGGTGAGGGCCTCGTAGCGGTCGCGATAGTCCTTTGCGGATCGGCTGTCCGACGGCTCGGGAACCGGCATGCCGAGCAGGTCCCGACAGCGGGCGAGCTTTTGCGCGCGATAGCGATTGCCGAGGAAGCCGTAGTAGCGGATGCGATGAAAGCCCTCGGGCAGGACGTGTAGCAGGAAGCGGCGAATGAACTCGTCAGACGCGACGGTCATGACCTTCTGCCGACTGCCGTGCCGATAGTCCTTCCAGCGGAAGGCGACTTTGCCGTCCTCGATGGCGACGAGGCGATTGTTGGAAATGGCGACGCGGTGGGTATAGCGGCCGACGTAGTCGAGGACCTGTTCGGATCCGGCGAATGGCGGCTTGGCATAGATGACCCACTCGGCCTTTCGTAGCGGCGCCAGATAGCCCCGGAAGGCATCGCGCTCGCTCAACGCCTGCAAGTCAGAGAAGAACTTCAACAGGCCGGCGTCGAAGGCTTTCTCCAGGTGCTCCAGAAACAATCGTCGAAACAGGCGTGAGAGCACGCGGACCGGCAGGAAAAAGCCGGGCTTGCATGCGACCCATCGATCGCCGTCGGCAGAAAGGCCGCCGCCTGGGACGACGCAATGCAGATGCGGATGATGGAGCAGGTTTTGGCCCCAGGTGTGCAACACGGCGAAGAAGCCGATCTCGGCGCCCAGGTGCTTGGGATCGGCGGCGATGATGCGCAGGGTCTCGGCGGTGGCGCGGAAGAGCAGGCCGTAGACGAGTGCCTTGTTCTGATAGGCAATGGCGGCAATGGGCTCCGGCAGCGTGAAGACGACGTGAAAGTATTGGGTGTCGAGAAGCTCGGCGCGACGATCCTCCAGCCATTGTGCGCGGGCCAGCGATTGGCAGCGAGGGCAATGCCTGTCGCGGCAGCTGTTGAACGCGATGCGCCGGTGGCCGCATTGATCGCATGCTTCGACGTGCCCACCGAGTGCGGCGGTCCGGCACAATTCGATCGCCGTCATGACGCGGCGCTGGGCCGTCGACAGCGACGCATCATGCTGTGCGCGATAGGCTTCGCCGTAGCAGCGGAAGATATCCGCCACTTCCGGCCCCGAGCGAGCCATTGCCGCCGCTCAGAAGTATTGCGGCTTGGCGGGCGGCGGCACGGTGGGCGCCGGACGCGGCAAGAGCTCGAAGGGGCTCGATGTGGCGCAGACTTTGTTGGTGGCGATCCGCAGGTAATGGGCGGTGGTCGCGAGGCTGCGGTGACCGAGCAGCAGTTGAATGGTGCGCACGTCGGCACCGGCCTCCAGCAGATGGACGGCGAAGGCGTGTCTCAAACTGTGTGGCGTGACCGGTTTGGACAATCCGGAGAGGTCCTGCGCTTTCGCGCAGGCTTGTCCCACCGCACTCCTGGTGATCGGCTGGTCGGCACGATCGCCGGGGAAGAGCCATTCCTTCGGTCGCCGCATCTTCCAGTAATCGCGCAGAATCTCCAGCAGCTTGGGCGACAGCATCACATAGCGGTCCTTCTGACCTTTGCCCTGCTCGATGCGGATGACCATTCTCTGGCTGTCGATGTTCGTGGGCTTCAGCTGCACCGCTTCCGAGATGCGCAAGCCGGCCGCGTAGCACGTGGTCAGGATGGCGTGATGTCTTACACTGAGGACGCAACCGAGGAACCGCTGAACTTCCTCTGGACTGAGGACGATCGGCAGCTTCTGCGGCTTCTTGGGAAGCGGCAGGACCTCTTCAGGCGCCCAGTCCCGATCGAGCGTCACAGTGTAGAGAAAGCGCAGCGCCGCAATGGCGGTGTGGATCGAGCCGGGCGCCAGCTTCTTCTCGTTGACCAGATAGACCTGATAGGTCCGAATGTCCTCGCGCCCGAGCAAGTCCGGCGACTTACCGAAGTGGCGAGCGAACAGCGACACCTGTTGCAGATACGACAGCTGGGTGTTGAGCGCGAAGTTGCGCACCTGCATGTCCTCGCTCATGCGCTGGCGAAGTTGGGTCATGACAAACTCCTCCTTTGTCTGATGGAATGGGCTGCAAGCAGCCACTCCATGCTGACAAAGCGAGAGCTTCTTGTGGACTCATGACCAGCGCGACAGACGACGCGATCAACACCACGCCGGCGGCCCACACCTTCCTTGCCGCTCCGCGATCGCGGAGCGGGTTAGTCCAACTTGACTAATCGTGAGGTCGCAGGAATGTGAAGGAACGCGTGCAGATTGGCTTATTTGTAACGTTTTCCGCTCACATTCCTTCGCATTATTTCAGGGGCTGTCGAGCCAGGCGAGCAAGCTCGCTTCCCGTTTCCATGATGGCGGATGAGTTGCCGTTGCCGGAACGCCGACCTGTTCCAGGGCCCTTCGCTTCGTTTCCAGATTGGCCTTCGCGTAGTGGTTAGTGGTGTCGAGGCTCACGTGGCCAAGCCAGCTGCGGATGACCGTGATGTCGACGCCCGCCGAGACAAGGTGCACAGCGGTGGCGTGACGGAAGCTGTGTGGCGTCACATGCTTGGCTCGCAGTGATGGCACAGTTTCGGCTGCCGCTTTAACATAAGCCACAAGCTTGAACTGGACGCCCGAGGCGCTGAGCGGCTCGCCGTAGCGATTAACGAACATCCGCTCGTTTGGCGCTCGCGGCTGCCGCTCCAGCAGCTTTTTCAGCAGCAGCGCGGTTTCTGGCCAGAGTGGGCAGATGCGCTCCTTACGGCCCTTGCCAAGGAGCCGCACGCAACCCGGGCTGTCGAACCGGATGGCCTCGGGACACAGATCGAGCGCTTCCTGTATTCGTGCCCCGCTGTTGTAGAGGAACGACAGCAGCGCGTGATCGCGCATGCCTTCAAGGGTCGAGCGGCCTGGCTGGGCAAGGATCGCCGTCACTTCCGCCGGATCCAGATAACAGGGTTCCGATACCGGCGCCCGCTTGCTGGGGATGTGGAGGATTTCCACGCACTGGGCGATCGATGCAGGATCCCTGGTCGCCACGAAGTTGAAGAAGCTGCGGATCGCGGCAAGCCGACAGTTCGAGCCGATCGTACAGCCGCGTTCTTGTTCGGCGTGCCTCAGGAACGCAGCAACTTCGCTGGCGGTCAGATCGACCAGCGTGATCATCGCAACCGTCTTTTTCGCGCGCTGTGCGACGAACCGCAGGAACAGCCGCCAGGTGTCGCGGTAGGATCGGACCGTGTGGACGGATGCGTTACGCTGCTCAACAAGCCATTCATAGAAGAACGCGCGCATCAGGTTCGGGAACGGGTTGGCCTTGCTCATGACCGCACCTCCTGCGCCAGGTTGAGGCATGGTGCGCCCACAGCCCTAAACCGCTCGTTGGCAAGATGCAGCAGATCCTGCGTGACAGTGATGTAGACCAGGGTCGAGTTGATATCCCGATGGCCGAGGTAGGTCGCGAGGAACGGTAGACGACCCTGCGGGTTGATGCCCACCCGATACCATTCCAGGATACGGTTCACGACCATCGAGTGACGCAGGTCATGGAAGCGTGGCCCGGTTCGCCCGTGCTGTGGTTTCAACCCGGCGCGACGTATGACGGCAAGGAACAGCCAAGTGATCGCTTCTGGTGTGTAACGGCGGGTGCGGCCCGGCTCGTGCCAGAACAGGCCGGAGCGCGGATCCTGCGATGCGCCGGCACGGCGCCGTGCATGGATATAGGCCCGAAGCTCGATCATCACGCTGTCGGGCAATGGCAAGATCCTGGTTTTGAAGAACTTGGTTTGCCGAACCGTGATCGTATCACTGTGAAGATTGACATCGCCAATATCGAGACGGGCGAGTTCGCCCCGCCGCAGGCCCGCGCAATAGGCCAGCAACAGCATGGTGTAGATACTCAGCGGGCGAAGCGGTGCCCGTGGTGACGGATAGGAACGAGCGATGTCGAGTATCTGCCGTACGTCGGCGGGCGAGTAGATGTGGGGTTTACGCCAATGCTTGACTACTTCCTTCTGCGGTCTCGGGTCCGGTCGGCGCGGCGGGATCGATGGGTCCCGGTGGCGAAAGATTTTCGTGAGGATACGCCTGAGATTTTCACATTCAACAGCGTGATTGCTCGTGGCTTTCTCCGCTGCCCAATGTTCGAGCATTACCCCGATTGGTTGATCCTGAAGTGCCGGATTCCACTGCAGGAAGTGGTCGAACCTCAACAATCTCTCCGACTGCGAGGAGTATTTGTATCCCCGATTGCGCATCAGCGCGACGTGCTCAGCCATGACCCCTCCCAGCACGCTGCCGAACGGCTGGGGTCGGCGCAGCTCCGCAAAAGCCTTTTCCGGATTGCGCGACGCCAGAGCGCGCCAGACCGGCATGCACTGCTTGATATTGCACGCTTCGCGCAGGGCAGTGATGGGGTTGCGGTCAATCGCCCCGACTTTCAGAAGGTGATCGAGGAACCGGTCAATGATGCGGGTACGGTGTAGCCGCGTCGTCGCTGCCCAGCATTCGGCCGATATCCGCAGCCACGCGACCAGCACGTGCTGATCGAGTTTGCCGTGGCGCTCAACGACATCCTGGAAGCCGTTCAAGACCTGACGGTAGCAGGTTTGGCTTTTCATGCTGCGTAGATCAAGGCTCGCGAGATAGCGGCCAATGGTCGTGCGATCGCGATCGGGCCAACGAGCGGTCATGCCGGCACCTCCGCGCCCGGCACATCAAGCGCGATGGCCCTGAGATCCTCGGTGGCAAGCTTGAGGTAGGGGACCGTCGACGCGGTTGAGCGATGCCCCAACAGGTCGCCGATGACCTTTTGCGGAACTGACGCGCGCAGCATCTCGACCGCACGCGCATGACGGAAGATGTGTGGTCCACATTTGCCTGGCGGCTTGATGCCGGCATGGCGGAGCCGTCGTCGGACCAGGCTGTATAGCTTCTCGAGCTTGCGATAGGGCGCGCGCGTGCGGATGAAGATTTCCCTGGCATCGGTCGCAGGCCGTCCGGAACGCAGATAAGCGAGCACGGCCTCGCCCACCGGATCCATCAGGGGCAGGAACGAGCAGGTTTGCGTCTTACTGTGACGGACACGGATGGCTTCGGTCCGCCAATCGATGTCCTCGATCCGCAGGTTGCGGATTTCTCCAGCCCGCAGTCCATAGGTTGCAAGGATTTGCAAGATCGCATGGTCCCGCAGCCCCGCCGGCGTCTTGTCCGTCCTCGCGGTTTCCAGCACCGCGGCGATCTGGCCCCGCTCCAGGATCGAGGGCACCCCTTCATAGGCGTAGAGGAGTGGCGCGATGATATGTGGTGACTGGTCGGTCGCAATGTGGCCTGTCCTATGGAGATAACGCAACAACGAGCGAAGCCGCTCCGCTACAGCTTTCAGCGAGCAGCGCGTCAGCTTCAACGCTCGCAGGTCCATATAGCGGTCGATGTCGCCGATGCTCAGGTCCATCAGGCCTTCGACACCGCATCGTTCGAGTTGCCAGGCAAGGAAGTGTCGAGCCTCCCACAAGAACGCGTCGATGCTGGGCCGGCCAAAGCCCCGCTCCTCGTGAAGCCAGGTCTCGTATTCGTTGCAGATTGTAAATCGCAGTGCATCGGCGGCGCAGGTCGCTTTCGGGGCTGGTGGCCACTGCCCCTGCACAAGCCGAAGCAGCGCGTGAATGCCGGCGCACGGAATCTGGTGCCAGCGCGGACCAGGACGTCGACCACGACGCTGCCGGAACAGGGCGACCGAATCGCGCAGATATCGCTCCACTTGGGCTTCGGTCACATCCGTGACCAGAATATTTCGCCGCGCAAGATGGTCGAGGAACCCGCGCGCATAAGCACAATAGTTTCCTACCACCACGGGGCTGTATTGTTGGCTGATCAGTACGGCTTTGAGCTCGGTAATCAGTTCGCAATCGGATTTCGACATCAATGGCTCCTCTGATGGTCAAAAGACCGCAGAGGTTCGCCGGAAAATAATGCGGAGCAAATCCCTCGACGAACGGCAGAATTGTGCGGATTTCACGCGTTCCTTCACATTCCTGCGACCTCGCGATTAGTCAAGCGGCAGAAGAACGACGCAGCGGATGCGGAGGCGATCGTCGAGGCAGCGCAACGGCCAACGATGCGCTTCGTCGAACCGAAAACCGAGGAGCAGCAGTCTCGGTCCATAATGTTTCGCACCCGAGAACAGCTGGTCAATCAGCGCACTGAGTTGGTCAACGCATTGCGTGCGCACCTTTGAGTTCGGCCACATCGCGCCTCAGGGAATTCGGTATCTGAACCGACTTGAATGTTTCGTTGAGGACGAGAAAGCCAATTTGCCTGATCTGGCCCGCGAAATCTGCCGCGATCTGCTGGACCGGATCTACCAGCTAACAGGCCGGATCGACGCACTGAAGAAGAAGATCGATGCTCTGTCGAGGGAAGCTGAGGCATCTCGGCGCTTGCAAACCATGCCCGGCGTTGGCCCCATCGCCGCACTGGCGATCGAAACTTTCGCGCCCCCGATGGAGACGTTCAAATGCGGCCGTGACTTCGCCGCCTGGCTTGGGCTCGTCCCGTTGCAGAAATCGACCGGCGGCAAGCAACGACTAGGAAAAACCTCGAAGATGGGCCAATGCGATATTCGACGCCTGCTCATCATTGGAGCCATGGCTGTGGTCCGATGGGCATCGCGGAAGGGCGCGCCCGAGGGCTCCTGGCTCGCGCGCATGATGCCGAAGAAGCCGCGCATGCTCGTGGCCATTGCGCTGGCCAACAAGATGGCGCGTGGCATCTGGGCCATGCTGACAAAGGAAGAGGATTACCGGAATCCGGCAACGGTGCCTGCATGAGCATTCAGCAGCACACCTGAACCGGTCCGTCGGGGATGTGAGGAAGGCCTGAACCGCATGGGCAAATGATCGATCAGATCGGGATCAGGAAACCAGAATGACGCACCGAGCCTCGCGCTCGCTTTCTAGATTTGGACCTGATCCGCGTATCACCATACCGGCCCGCGGCACGTCATGGCCGCAAATCAAGGCCTGACACAAGACCGCACTCGATCACGCGTTCAAAGGTTCAAAATCTTCCTTGCAAAACGGCTGGCATCCACACAAGCGTCATGTATCTGGCGCGCTGCACGGCCCATTCGTCGTTCTGTTCGAGCAGGAGCGCGCCGACGAGGCGGACGATGGCGTCATCGTTGGGGAAGATGCCGACGACCTCGGTGCGCCGCTTGATCTCGCCGTTGAGGCGCTCGATCCGTGCTATGCAGCTTGGCGCGGTGCTCTCTGGGGAAGGTCATGTAGGCCAGCACGTCGGGCTCGGCGTCGTCCATGATTGTCGCCAGCTTTGGCACCTTCGGCCGGATCTGGTCGGCGACGGCACGCCATTGGGTGCTGGCGGCTTCTGGCGTCTCCTGGGCAAACGCGGTGGCGATGAAGGCGGAGACGACACGGCGCCCGCTCTTGCCGGCATGGGCCAGCACGTTCCTCATGAAGTGGACGCGGCAGCGTTGCCATGTCGCGCACAGCACCTTGGTGACGGCCGCCTTGAGGCCCTCGTGCGCGTCGGAGACGACGAGCTTGACGCCCCTGAGGCCGCGGCGGGTCAGCTTGCGCAGGAACTCCGTCCAGATCGGCTCGACCTCCGAGGTGCCGACCATGCCCAGCACCTCGCGCCGGCCGTCCGCGTTGACGCCGACGGCGATGATGACGGCGACCGAGACGATGCGGCCGCCGCGGCGCACCTTCAGGTAGGTGGCGTCGATCCACAGGTATGGCCAGTCGCCCTCGATGGGTCTTTCAAGGAACGCTTTGCGTCAGAGCGGTCTCCGCCGAAGCTAGCCGGGATCGAGACGATATGGCTGAAATGGTTGGAGCAGGTGCCTCGTCTGCAGATCGGCGCACTGCATCTAGTGCATCAAGCCAGCAGCAAGAGCGACATGGGAAGGATAGTTCGATAACTTCGTAAAGCAGACAAGGTCGATCAGACAATCCCACAACAGCACCTTATATGGTCGGTACGAGGGATCGTATCCACCCTTCACCATAGGATAAAGTACCAAGATCAGCGATCTGAATCATCGGCGTGGCTTTCGTGCGGCCCCGTGGATCACCCCTCACGATCTCCCTGAAGTCTTCCGCTCGTAGCGACGCGTACCTTCGCATGCACGGGACGGCCGCGCGACCGCCTCAGAATGCTGGCATCCTCTGGGCCAGAGAGCCGGCTAAGCGGCCTCGAACGAACTTTGAGCGCATCGTCGGCACGGCAGGAAGGCGCAACCGCGTCAGCCGTTGCGAAAGGTGTAACCGTACCCGTTGATCGCCGGCGCGCCGCCGAGATGCGCGTAGAGGACCCTCGACCCCTCGGGAAAGAAGCCTTTCTGGACGAGGTCGATCATCCCTTGCATCGATTTGCCCTCGTAGACGGGATCGGTAATCATACCCTCGAGACGCGCACACAGGCGGATCGCCTCCTTCGTTCCCTCGGACGGAATCCCATAACTCGGGTACGCGTACTCCTCGAGCAACACCACGTCATCCTCGACGAGTTCCGTTTCGAGCTCGACGAGCATCGCTGTATGTTGGGCAATGCTGAGCACCTGCGCCTTGGTCTTAGCGGGGATGGCAGAGGCATCGATACCGATCACGTTGCGCTGTCGACCGTCCTCGGCGAATCCGACGAGCATCCCAGCATGCGTTGAACCTGTGACCGTGCAAACGACGATGTAATCGAAGGCAAACCCAAGCTGGTTCTCCTGAGCCCGCACTTCCTCCGCGAATCCCACATAGCCGAGGCCTCCATTCGGGTGAACAGACGCCCCGGCAGGTATCGCATAGGGCCTGCCGCCCCTTGCCTTGACCTCGTAAAGCGCCTTTTCCCAACTGCGGCGGATACCGATGTCAAAGCCCTCGTCGACCAGGCGCACCTCTGCTCCCATGATGCGGCTCAAGAGAATGTTGCCGACCCGGTCGTAGACGGCATCCTCATGTGGTACCCAGCTCTCCTGAACCAGGAGACATTTCATGCCGATCTTGGCGGCGACCGCGGCGACCATGCGGGTGTGGTTGGACTGCACGCCCCCGATGGTGACGAGCGTATCGGCATCTGACGCGATCGCGTCGGGAATGATGTATTCGAGCTTGCGCAGCTTGTTTCCGCCGAACGCGAGACCCGAGTTGCAGTCCTCGCGTTTGGCGTAGATTTCCACCTTTCCCCCCAGATGCTTGCCGAGGCGGTCGAGCTTCTCGATGGGCGTGGGTCCAAAGGTGAGCGGATAACGTTCGAAATTTTCCAGCATATTTTCTCCAGCAACAGGTGATTGAGCTGAACCAGCTCCGCCCTCGCTCACGGGCTTTTTGATTTGGAGCCAGCTGCGTCGTCGGACGTTGCAGAAGGCTCCCATTTTTCTTTCCAGCGCTGCGTTCGTCATCGAGACAAAGCCACCCGCATACTGGCGTGCTGCGACGGCTATTATGTGCCAACCGAACCCAAACAGCTGGATTCACGCTGCTAGACGGGCCAGGATGCGGTCACCTCTGCCCATTTCAAGCACACCTGTCGCTTGGACGGTCAGCTCGATGTCCCTGGTTGATCCAAAGTGGCGTAGATTTCCTATGGATCACGACGCTTCAGCAGGGAAATGCCGGGCCGAGTTGAGGCACATCTGAAGATTCATTCCTCACCTCATCATGGTCTGCCGGTTGGGATCGAACTTCCTTGCAACTACCGAAATGTTCAGCCCTTTGGCCAGCTCTGCTAGCGCAGCCAGACCGCCAGATCAGAAAGAGCACGCTTGCGAAATAGGCTATCTGGAGGAGCAGCGAACAAGCCAGCGTCGTGACGACCACTAAACGGATGGAATGCGAGGCGAAGTAGACAGCCACAGCGTTGCCGCACAGGACCAGCACAAACACGCCACAAAAGATTCTAAAGGGCAACGCCGTTCTCCTGGTTTGTCCCATCAAGTCATGCTGCGACCTGGTCGGCCGCAACATGGGTCTGGCAGTTCTTCGGGCAGACGCGGGCGCAGGCTCCGCAGCCAATGCATCGGCCGGCATTATCGACAACCATGATCATGCGATTGAGCTCGCCATCGAAGTCGTCGTCTTCGCCGTCGCAGACGCCGAGGATTTCACCCGCGTCATCGACGCCGTGAAGGTGCATGACCTCGCGCGAGCAGACCTTGAAACAGCGGCCGCAGCCGATACAAGTCCTGCCATCTATAGCGGTCAGATATTCCGGCAGCCATATGGAGCCGTCGCGGGTGGTGAATGTGCTCCTCATCGTAAATTCTTCATTGCAGCGAGCTCTCTCTTGGCATCATCCAACTCGGCAAAAACGGCGTACGCTTTCTCGGCAACCTCCTCTATCTCAGTCCATTGGACCGGGAGATCCTCTGCAAGGTCGCGCAATTTCATCTTCGCAACTGCCGCACGCAGCTGAAGCTTTCGGACTTTCTTCCCCATCTCATCTAGGTTTGACATAAATCCTTCCTCGAAATCAGTTTCTTCACGGCCGCGCCACGGCGGGAAGCCAATAGCTGCAGTCGCATCGTCGACCAGTTTCGTACCGGCCTCCGCGAGTTTCCGGAACGTCTCGAAGCCAAACCGGTGGACGTCTCGACAGAACGACCAACCGCCCGGCCGTGGAAACCAGGCGCCCGAAGCCCCCATCGGTTTCATCTCCTTCATTGGCGATGTGATCAGGCCGGAGCGCTCCTCGATGGCAAGACTGACGGCGGTGTAAAACATGTCCAGCCTCCACAGCACGTCCGGATCAGGATCGCCGATGATGGGGATGGCACGGCGCTGTTCCTTCGTGATGATGAAGCCGGCCAGCAGCTCGGTGTCAGCCTTGCCTCGCCATGAGCCGTCAAAGTCTTGAGCACGGATCAGCCGCACGAGGCATTTGACAAACGGGGTGGCAAGGGCCGCCTCGTGCTCGTTTACAGCAGGGCTAACCGCGGCATCAGACATTTCACCTTCTCCTCAATTTCAGTCCTCGTCCTCGAAGGAGGATTTCTGTTTTCGGGGACCCCTGCTTCGGGCACACTTGCGCAGCCGACGTCCGGCTCCGGGCGGCCGATTCCACGCAATTTATGTCCCGCTGGCCGATCTTGAAGAGGTCCTCGACTGCGGGGTCTTCCACCGCGGCCAGAATCGCGTCGAGTATCCCGTCTCCCGCGATGCAGCCGGAGGGCATCGCAAGTTTTGAACTCCAACCTGCGGCAAGCGATGCGCCCTGTGCTGCAATGGACATACTTACCGCGGGCCCGCCGCAGAAACTGGACGAATTGGCCAGGGTTCAATTCCAATTGTCATCCCTTTGCGATCTTTGCTCATGAGGCGACTGCGGTTTGATTGTCAGGAGCCTTGTTTTGCGGAACCACACAAAGATCCGCGTAACAGGCGTTTTCACCCGTGTAGTTGGCCAGGGCTTGGAGCAATGGGCTAAGGTAGTACTGTTTGATGTGGTCCGGCATTGTCTCCGGATCACCCAGAGATTTCAATGCCACCTCGATCAAATCGATCGCGCGATCCTTGTCGCCGCTCTCGTAATAATACTGAGCGACCGGGAGGTACCAACGGAATTTAAGGGGGCCGTCGCCTTGTGGAGGATTGAGTGTCAGGATCTGTTCCGAGAGCTTGTCGCCCATCGCAAAGCGCTCAGCACGGGGGAGATGGGAGTTGTCCATTTCCGGATCGAAGAGTTGGTTCAGGGCCATGACCATCCAAGACACGGCCACGAATTTTTTGTCGATCGCGTCCTCGACTAATTGGCGCATGGCTGGCAAGCCGGCCCGCATGTCGCGCCGCTTGTGAAGCAGTAGATTCGCATGAGTTTCCCGGAACCCGCTATCATCTGGCATTAAGGCGAGGCCTTCTTCGATGGCCGTGAGTGCCGCCATCCAATCCTCGGCCTCCATCGCCGGCCGAAGTTTGGCGTATATCGGCATGGTCAGCGATAGTTCGCGCGCTGTGCGTTGGTCACTAGCGACTCGCCGTGTATCGGCGGCTTTCGCTTCATCGCTGCTGCGCCAGCTGCCGTTAAGAACCTTCGGCAAAACGTCCTCGAGGTCCGCCGGGTGGCCGATAAAGGCGATGTGGCCGTCCCGGTCGACCACGAACGAGGCCGGAATCCCGACAGACAAGCTGGGTTCCATCCAAAGCTTGTTCATTTCGCCTGTGTAGTCGAACGCGATCCGATAGTTCAGATTCGGGAACCTCTCGGTCAGCCAAGCATCCAAGCTGGTCCGCGCCTCCTCCGCGGTCGGGCCCTGTTCGCTAGCTGCGACTCCGACGACCTCAAATCCGCTGTCTCGATATTTCTCCCTGCAGCTGCATCAGATGAGGCATCGCCGCCACACAGGGTCCGCACCCAGTCGCCCAAAATTCTAGGAGGTACACCTTGCCGGGCTGGAAGTTCGTGAGGGGCTCGCCACGCAGCCAGTCGTCCACTTTGATGGGAGGAGCCGGGGACTCCATACGCAACACCATGTTGTTCTCCAAAGCTATTGCCAAAGATTGCGCGCTTTATGCGCGAGCTTGTTTCCCCGGTAGAGACGGGGCAGAAGGTTCAAGGAAAGGAGAGCATCGCTCGTCTTGTTCGTCTGCATGCAGTCAGCCTTCACTCAGTGTTGCCGCATCTCAATTCGCAAAGGCCGTGCCAGCACGCTCAGCGCGCAATAAGCCCATGATTGCGCTTTGAAAAACCTCCAAATGTCCAAGATGTCCGGTTGTATTGAACCCGACATGTTTTCTGCCGCTGTCAGGTTTTGGACACGCATCACGCGCTTCGCGCCGCCGGAAAAAGCGTGGCCTCGGACGACGCAACATATATTCGGATTGAGGGACGAGCAGATGGACATCATGACTGCGCGGGCTACCGCCATGCTCTTATCATCGTCCGCTTCACGCCACCTGGCCTGAGCTCTTGCCGTTAGGGTCCCTCAGGCGGTAGCGCATCCCGCCATTTGCGATTGCAAGGTGCCGCTTCATCCGAGCGCGGCCTGTTTCCTGCCCTCTTCCGCCCTGCGATTGAATTCCTAGCTGGCGGCATAGGAGTTCTTCACAACAAGCCGGTCCAGCTGCGGCTCGCGAATGCCACCATCGTAAGATTGACGATGATGCTCGTGGCGACAGGCGCGGATGAATGCCGGCATGTGCCGGCCGGTGAACTCCCCGAGATTCCTGCTTCGTGTCGTTATCTTCGGTGGCGCCTGTGCACAGGCGCCACAGGGACCGCCTGATGCGGATGTGAGCGTTGTCGGAATTGACCAGCCCAAAGACCGCTCAGTCGCCACGCGGTCGGGCCGGACCGGCTGAAAACGCTGAAGATGCGGCCGTCCTCGCCGCTAGTGGCTACCCTCCCAGGCGATGACAACGTGATTGATGCCATCGATTCACGCCGACTACGGCCAAGAGCACAACCGTCTCGACTTGAAGTTGAGAGCCTCGGCCACGGCACGGTCTTTGCGTCGTTCAGCTCCCAGCCAATAGTGAAGGAGATCGCGATAGCGCGCATGCAATGCCGTTACGGCTCCGAACTCGGCCTGCCGCTGAAACGGCTCTCCTTCTCTCCTGACGCCGACCTGCGAAGCCGCTGTTTTGGCTCTATTGAGGAGCGCCTCTACCTCTGCGCGGCGGGTGGTCTCCGCGTACGGATCACCTCGGGCGAGCAGAACCCCCGAGCGCGCGCTAGACACGTCCGGGATGTTCTCGGCGACGGCGCGTGCACATTGGCTCCGAGGAGCTTCGCGAAATTTCCCGCGTTTGCCGTGACCCTTCTCCCAATTGGCAGCAGGATCGGTGACCAGGAGAGTCGAGCTTTGAACAGCATCGGTGCAACTCCCGAACCAGTCATCGAGCCAAAAACAGCGGCAATGTCGGCTTCTCAAAGATCCATCTCGTCGCACCGCCAAAGAGCCGCTCACGCAGCCGGCGGCTGCCATAAACGCCCATGACTATCATGTCGGCAGAAATGTCGATTGCGTGCTGCGCAAGCACCGTGGCCGCCGGTTTGCCGGCACTTGGCAGTAGGTCAACCGACACCCGAGCACCGTGCCGAGTGAGATAGGCAGCGATGTCGGCTCCAGGCTCCGCGCCGTTCCCGTTGTAGTTCGCCTTCGGATCGACCAGGGCGACACGAACTTCCTCAGCAACGCATAGGAGACCCAGCGCTTCCCGAACAGCACGGGACGCCTCGAGTCGTGAATCCCAACCGACCAGGACGCGCCGTGGCCACAGGGTCGCCTCAGCGCCCTTCGGCACAATAAGCACCGGCTTTCCCGTATCGAATAAGCTGCCGTTTATAACAAGAGGTCCGAGAATACTGTCGTTGAGAAGTGCGGGGCCAACAATTGTCAGGTCGGCGCAGAGCGCCCGCTGTCGCACAACCTCACCCACGCCGGTCGCATCGCAATAATCGGTATCGACGTCATAGGAAAGGCACAAGGCTCTCAGCAGCTTCTGGATATCCTTGGAGCGCTTTTCCTGTCTGGCCACCTCCTGTGAAAACCTGTCGATTTGCCGAAACCGATTGTTCAATCTGGCAATTGTCTGTCCACGTCCCGTAGGCCACTCGGGGATACCATCTCCGATCGGCGGATATGACATAGCGAGCATCGGAGCCGGTATAATCCGTACGGAAAGGTGCGCGCCGACTTCGGCACACAAGCCGGCAGCAGTTCTGATGTCCTGATCGGAATGGTCGGCGCCGGTCACACAGAGTACGGTTTTAAAACCCATTTGCCTGCTTCTTCCTGAGTATGCGTTTAGGGGCGTTTCAGGCCGCAAGACCGGCTCACGGCGAGGGTGGGAGTGCCACCACACCCGGCACTTGATTCAGTCGGCCGGCTTCTCGAGCGAGTAGCCGGCCGACCTGACGGTGCGAATGTCGCTGTCGGGCGAAGCTGACTTCAGGGTTTTTCTGATCCGGCTGATATGGACATCGACGGTGCGTGGTTCGACATGGATGTTGTCCCCCCAGGCCCTGCCGATAAGCTCCTCCCGGCTGAAGACCTTGCCGGGAGCTTCAATCATAAGCCGCAGCACGTTGAACTCGATGAGTCCGAGGTGAATGTCGTGGCCATTGCCGCGAATCCGGCGGGCATCGAGCTTCATCTCGAGGCCGCCACAGGTGAGCCAGCCGCCGTTTTCAAGACCATTTGCGCCCCGCTTCGGCAGCGCCAGCCTCGCCCGTAGACAGTCGAGCAGCTTGGCCGGGTCGATCGGCCGCACAAAGATCTCGTCAATGCCAGCTTTCAGGAGATCGAGGTGCTGGTCATCGGCGCCGCGCGCGATCAGGGCAATAACGGGCAGGTCGGCCGTCCGCGGCTCCTCCTTGAGGCGGGCGCAGATTGTGGCTCCCGTCGCGCTTGCTGGCACGCAGTCCAGCACGACGGCGTGGAACTCCCGTTGTTCGGCCAATACAAATGCTTCCTTCGCGCAGCCTGCCTGCTCACTCGCGAAGCGGTCCGCCTCCAGAATGTGGCTATAATTCAGATAGAACTCCGCATCTTGCGAACAGATCAAAACGAGTGGCTTCATCGGCGCTACCCCAAGAGCCCCCTCATCGACCTGGCCCGCCTCGGCTTCCGTGGGCTGGCTATCGCGCTCGCTCAAGATTGTCATGGCCCCCTTGCTCGAAGATCCGCTTCATCACGCACGCGCCACCTCGGGATAGGTCTCGATGGTAGCGATTGCGTCGCCGACCAGTTTCGTGCCGGCCTGAGCGAGCTTCCGGAACGTCTCGAAGCCGAACCGGTGGACGTCGCGCAGGGTCTTCGAAAGCACGACCAGCCGTCCGGCCGTGAAGAGCACGCGCCCAAAGCCCTCATGGCTCATCTCCATCATCGGCGATGCCATCAGGCCGCAGCGCTCCTCGATCGCAAGCCCGACGGCGGCATAGAACTTATCGAGCCTCCACAGCACGTCCGGATCGGGATCGCCGATGATCGGGATCGCACGGCGCTGTTCCCTGGTGATGATGAAGTCGCCCAGAAGCTCGGCATCCGGTTTGCCTTCCCATGACCCGTAGGAATCCTGAGCACGGATCAGCCGCACGAGGCATTTGACGAACGGGGTGGCAAGCGCCGCCTCGTCCTCGGCGACAGCAGTGCTAGCCGCGGTATCTGACATTTCGCCTTCTCCTCATTTCAGTCGTCCTCGAAGGACGGTTTCTTCTCGGCGACGCCTGCCTCCGCCAGCACCTTGCGCAGCCAGGGGGGAGGACACGTCCTGAGCATCATCTGCGTGCGCAACAGCACCTCCTGGATGGGTTGGGGGTGCGGCACCTTGATCGGATGGATTTTTGCCGAAACTACCTTGGCCGCCGAAGGCCCGCCGATCGCCAGACAAAACAGGAGATGACAGCCCTTCAGCGCCTCCACCTTCGGCGTGATGCGGTCATCGCCCTCGCTCCGATGCTCCCCGCTCTCGTCGGAAACGTCATCGAAGGCCACGGCTTCCACGAGGTTCCATTCCACGCGCGTCACGTCGTAGACAGCAAAGCGCTTGGCCGACCCGAAATGGGCATTGAGGTCCTTCATGTCTTGCGTGGCGATGGCCACGCGCAATGCGCCTGCTCGTCTTTCGGGCATCGGTGCGTGAACCTCGTCAGTGACGAGTGAGAGGCGACGAACGGAGCTCATCTGGCATTTCTCGCTTACGGAGTGGATCAAGTGCCTCAGGCGTCGGCGCGTGCTGGTTGGCCTGGAAGATGTTGGCAACCTCGAAGATCAGGTCGCGGGTGCCCTGATAGAGGATTGTGAGCTTGTGCTGGCTGCCGAGCCGGTCGAAGACCGGGAAGCCGACGCGCATGAGCGGAATGCAAAGGCGCTGCGCGGCCTGGCGGCCATGGGAATGGGTGACGAGAAGATCAGCGCCGGCGGCAAGAGCTTCCAAATCGCCGAGATCGCCGATCTGAACGGACTGCGCCGGTACTTTTTCCAGAATTTTCGACATATCGGTCGTGGCGACCGCCGCCGCGATTTCGGAGCCCATGCCGATGAAGAAAGTCGCGAGTTGATAGAGTTGGTCTGGTTCAGCAGCGATCGCAATTTTCTTGCCTCCGAAATGGAAATGTCCGTCGAGTAACGCATCCTGCAATTGGCCCCGGCGACGGCGCACCCCGGCCGGCGCCGACGCGCCCGAAATCGCGGACAGCAGCGAGACGAACCGATCGGCGCCCTTCAATCCGGTCAGCGACTGGAACAGCACGTAAGGCACGCCGGTCAACTTCTGCAGCACCTGCGCCGGGCGGCGCATATGCTCGCCGATGGCGATGCAGTGTTCGGCCGTGCCAAGCTCGCGGATGTCCTCGACGCTGGTGCCGCCATAGGTGGTCGTGACCCAGCGGTCGGGCACGGTGCCGTCGAGCGAGCCTGAAACGTCCGGCAAAATCACCGGCTTCAGCCCAAAGCTTTCAACCATCTCACGCAAATGCTCGATGTCAGCCACAGTGAGGTTCCAACCGGGCAGGATTGCGATCTTCTTTGACTGCCGCGCCTGTTCACCGGGCCGTGTAATGCCTTCGATCATCGCCGTGACAGCCTTGGCCCAGCCCTCTTCGATCGCGCCGTCGAAATCCGGCGTGTTGGCCAGCACGATCTCCGTGCCGGCGATTTCTTGCGCGTGCTTCAGCCTGATGCTGGCGATATCGCCTGCGCAATCTTCGCCACGGGTTTCCACCAGCGCCGTCGTGCAGACCCCGATCAGCTTTGGCTTTGTGCGGACCTTGAGGTTGAGGATCGCCTCTTCCAGATTGTCCGCCCCGCCGAGGATCGTCGTCACTTCGTCCATCGCGGTGGTCTGCAAGGGGATCGCTTCCTTGAAATGCCGCACGAAGAGCACGAGCGCGAAGCTGGTGCAGCCCTGGCTGCCGTGGAACAGTGGCATCGCGCCCTTGACCCCAAGAAAGGCCAAGGCCGCACCCAGCGGCTGTGACGACTTCAGCGGATTGACGGCTGCCGATTTGGTCTGGGAAAGAATGCGGGCCATAGGCTTCCTCAACGCTCGCCGCAATCGTCGGCCGTCGTGCCGGCAAATTCCTGGACAGCGTGCAACGTCGCGGTCTCGCTCTTCGTGCCCGGCAGTTCGTCCTCGACCGCAGGCTGGCAATCCCACGGTGCCGGCACGCGCACCTGGGACCAGATCGGGTTATGAATGGCGAGGTCGATCTGGCGTACGAGTTCCACCATGCCGTCATAGCCCGCATAAGGGTGTTGGCGCTCCTGGTTGATATCGAGCCAGGGTGTCTTGGCCTTGAGCGCGATGAATTGCGTGCGCCCGCCCGACAGCATGATATCGGCCTTGTGTTCTGAGAGCATGGCGTAAAGCTCGCGCGCTGCCATCTGCTCGAACATGTGGTTGTCGTCCTTCAGGATCTGCTTGATGCGCTCCTTGTCTTCGACTGTGGATTTCTTGACCGAGGTGCCGACGATCTCCATGCCGATCTCCATCAGCGCGTGGACGATCGACCAGGACTTCACGCCGCCTGTATTGAGCAGCACGCGCTTGCCTTGAAGCCGCCGCCGGTAGGCTTCGAGCTTCCTCCACGCAATCGCCTCTTCCACTGCGATCAGCGTCTGTGTGCGGTTGAGGATCTCGCGATCGGCACCCTTCCTCACGAGCAGCTCAGCAATGTTGCGAAGTGCTTCCGAGGTGTCGGTAATGCCGTAGAAGGAGCCTTCGAAGAACGGGATGTCCCAGCGCTCCTCCATCTTGCGGGCAAGATTGATGAGTGCCGTCGAGCACACGACGATAGCCGCCCGGGCGCGGTGCGCGGAAGCAACGTCAAGGTAGCGCGCGTCGCCCGGAATGCAGGCGCGCACCCGGATGCCCAGCCGATCAAGCAGCGGCTTCACCAGCCAGAACTCGCCGGAGAGGTTGAATTCGCCAAGGATGTTGATGTCGTACGGCCCGGCGTCGTCGGGTTCCACCGTCCCGATGACGTGATCGAGCAACGCCTCGGCGGCGAGCTTGTTGCCGAGGTTCTTGGAGCCGGCCAAGCCCGGCGCATTGACCGGCACCACGGCCAAGCCGAATTTTTCCCCCGCACGCTTGCACACGGCCTCGATGTCGTCGCCGATCAACGCCGTCACGCAGGTCGAATAGACGAAGATCGCTGGCGGCGCATATGCTTCCCTAATCTCGCGGATCGCCTTGAAAAGCTTGCGCTCGCCCTGCCCCATCACCACGTCGAGTTCGGTCAGATCGGTTGTGAAGCTTGTGCGCCAAAGCGTTGCCCCGGACGAAGCCGCTCCGCGGTTGTCCCAGGAATTGCCCTCGCAGGCCAGCGGCGCATGGACCAGGTGCGCGACGTCGGTGATCGGCTGCAGCACGATCTTGGCGCCGTCAAAGGCGCAGCCACCGGCTGCCGCCCCAGGGGTCAGCGGCTTCGAGCAGCCCTCTTTGCGCGCCTTGGCATCCTTGCCGCGGTTTCTATCGCAGGCGGGCTCGTTGAAGACATCCTGGATTTTGGCGCTGAGCGAGGACATTGCGTCGGTCTCCAAAAGTGCATTGGAAGGCGGCCAGCCTCGGCGAAAAACCGGCCGCCGCTGCTAGCGGGTGAGGTCATAAGAATAGTCCGTCACACCCGTCTCGCTGGTCTCGCGATCGAGCTTGTCGAAGATCTTGTCGAGGATCGTCGTCAGGACGCGCAGCCCACCTTGGTAGCCCATGAGCGCAAAGCGATGGTGATGGTGCCGGTCGAAGATCGGGAACATCAGCCGGATCAGCGGCGTGCCGGTGTCGCGCTCCAGATACTTGCCATAGGAATTGCCGATCAACAGGTCCACCGGCTCGGTGAAGAGCAGCGAGCGCATCGCCCAAAGGTCCTTGCCCGCCCAGACCTGGGCGTCCTTGCCGAAGGGCGAGGATGCAAGCAGTTCCTTCATCTCGGCTGCCCATGCCGAGCTGCCGTTGGTGGCGAGGCAATGGGTCGGCTCGCCGCCGGTCTCCATGACGAAGCGGGCCATGGCGTAGACGAAGTCCGGATCGCCGTAGATCGCGTATTTCTTGCCGTGCAGCCAGGACTGGCTGTCGGCCATGGCATCAACCAGTCGGCCGCGCTCAAGGCGGATTGTCTCGGGGATCTCCTTGCCGGAAAGCGCCGAGACCTTCATCAGGAATTCGTCCGTCGCCTGGACGCCGAGCGGATAATGGAACGAGGCCGTCGCCTGCCCGACTTGCTCGCAATAGTCCAGCGTTTTTCGGGTGTTGTAATGCTGCAGCGAAAGTGTCGCCTCGGCGTTGAGTGCCTCCTTCACGTCTTCGATCTTCGTACCGCCATCATACATGCGGTATTCACCGTCCGATGGCGTGTCGAACTGGTCGGAGGCGTCCTGGATGAAGGTGTAGGATACGCTCATCAGATCGAGCAGGCGCTTGAGTTCCCGGTTGTTTCCAACGCAGAAGCCGTCGAAACCGGGAATGACGTTGATGGTTCCCCCGGCTTCCGTGCGCTCCTGGCCTTTCCAGAAGTGCTCCAAAATGCCCTTGACCATTACGTCATAGCCATCGACATGGCTGCCGACGAAGGCGGGCGTGTGGGCGAAGGGCACGTCGAAGTCGCGCGGGACCGAGTTTTCGTCCTTGGCGTTCTCGATGAAGCTGTGCAGGTCGTCACCAATGACCTCCGCCATGCAAGTCGTCGAGACGGCGATCATCTTCGGATCGTAGAGCTGGTAGGTGTTGGCGAGCCCGTCGACCATGTTCTTCAGGCCGCCGAATACTGCCGCATCCTCGGTCATCGAGGAGGAAACCGCCGAAGCAGGCTCCTTGAAATGGCGCGACAGGTGTGAGCGGTAATAGGCCACGCAGCCCTGGCTGCCGTGAACGAAGGACATGGTTCGTTCGAAGCCGGCGGCCGCGAACACCGCGCCGAGCGGCTGGCAGGCCTTGGCGGGGTTTACCACAAGCGCTTCGCGGGCGAGGTTCTTTTCGCGGTATTCCCACGTCTTGGTGAATTCGCGTTGATCGGTAACGATCTGATCCGGGTGCGGACATTCGAAATTCAGCTTCTTCTCCGCGAGCATCTGCCTGTATTCCGGCTCGCGGAACAGGGGAGCGTGGTCGAGAATTTTTTCAGCCGACTGCGGCATTGGTGATTACCTCTTTTCATCTGGCCGCCCCATAAGGCAGCTCAGGGACGTCGAGACGTTTCAGGTGTCCCGCGGGCCACGGGGCCGCGGGCGTTCGTCGTCTCCCTTGAGGAGACCAGGCTAAGGCCGGGTGTTATTCGGCAGCCATCGCCCGCCCACGGCTCGGGCTTTTTTTCCAAGGGGCGTCGTAAAGGCCCCAGACCGGGTTGTTGATGGCAAGATCCACGTCGCGGGCGAAAATGGCAAAGCCGTCATAGCCGTGATACGGTCCCGAATAATCCCAGGAGTGCATCTGACGAAACGGTATGCCCATCTTCTGCACGGGGTATTTTTCCTTGATGCCCGAGCCAACGAGATTGGGGCGAACCCCCTCGATGAACTTCTCCAACTCGTAACCGGTCACGTCATCATAGATCAGCGTGCCGTTCCTGACGTAATGGCCTGTGCGCTGATAGTCGTCGTTGTGGGCGAACTCGTAGCCTGTGCCGACGATCACCATGCCGAGGTCCTCGTAGGCTGTGATGACGTGGCGGGGGCGCAGGCCGCCGACGTAGAGCATCACAGTATTGCCTTCGAGGCGCGGCCGGTACTTGGCAATGACGGCATCAACAAGCGGTCTGTACTTGGCGATGACCTTCTCGGTCTTCTCCTCGATTTCAGGGCCAAAATGCTTGGCTATCTTGCGCAGGGAGGCTTCGATCTGGGAGGGGCCGAAGAAATTGTACTCCATCCAGGCGACGCCATACTTTTCCTCCATGTGCCGGCAGATGTAGTTCATCGACCTGTAGCAATGGATGAGATTGAGCTTGGCCTTCGGCGCGCGCTCGATTTCGGCGAGCGTGGCGTCGCCCGACCAGTTGCCGACCACGCGCAGCCCTATCTCCTCAAGCAGGATGCGCGAGGCCCAGGCGTCGCCGCCGATATTGTAGTCACCGATCACGTTGACGTCGTACGGGCCGGCCTCGAACTCCACGTCCTTCTTCTCGAAGACCCAGTCGCGGATCGCGTCGTTGGCGATGTGGTGGCCGAGCGATTGCGAGACGCCGCGGAAGCCCTCGCAGCGCACCGGCACGATCGTCTTTCCGTGCTCCTTGGCCTTGTTGCGGGATACTGCTTCGGTGTCGTCGCCAATCAGGCCGATCGGGCATTCGGATTGCACGCTCATGCCGTTGTTGAGGGGAAACAGTCCCTCAATCTCGTCGATGATCTGTTCCAGCTTCTTGTCACCGCCGAAAACAATGTCCTTCTCCTGGAAATCGGAGGTGAACTGCATTGTCCCGAACGTGTCGATGCCCGTCGTGCCTACATAGTAGTTGCGGCGCTGCGACCAGGAATATTGCCCGCAGCCGACCGGGCCGTGCGAGATATGGACCATATCCTTGATTGGACCCCACACCACGCCCTTAGAGCCGGCATAAGCGCAGCCACGAATCGTCATCACGCCCGGAATGGACTTGATGTTCGATTTGACGTCGCATTCGGAGACGACCTCGCCTTCCTCGCCAGCCTCGTCCCCACTCTTTGCGACGCTGAGGTGCTTTTTGCGGCGCTTCGCCGCCTTGTCGGGATATTGCGACAGCACCTCCTCGATAAGCTTCGCATGGAGAGTGCCGTCATTCTCGTAATCCAGGCTCATGGGACCCCTTTAAAGGTTCGAGTGGCGCCTCACCGACGAGGCGCCGTTCTTTGAAAGGCGCGTCAGCTCAACGCGGCGCCTCGTGGCGGCAGCGCTCGTTACTGGGCGGCCGCTTTCGTCGTTTCCTTGGCCTGAAGCTCGGCAAGCATCTGCTCGTCGGTCTTCATGATGCCGAAGTCGAGCAGCATGTCCTCGAGCTCCTCCATGGTGATCGGGGTCGGCACGGTGCCCTGCCCCGAATTGCCATGGATCTTCTCCGCCAGCGCGCGGTATTCCCCCGCCTGCTTGGAGTCCGGCGCATACTGGATAACCGACATCTTCCTGAGCTCGGCGTGCTGGACGATGTTGTCGCGCGGCACGAAATGGATGAGCTTGGAATTGAGCCTGGAAGCCAGTGCTTCGGCGAGGTCGAGCTCGCGGTCGGTTTGACGCTCGTTGCAAATCAGGCCGCCGAGCCGCACGCCGCCCGAATGGGCATATTTCAGAATGCCCTTGGCGATGTTGTTGGCGGCATAGAGCGCCATCATCTCGCCGGACATGACAATGTAGATTTCCTGGGCCTTGCCCTCGCGGATCGGCATCGCGAAGCCGCCGCACACCACGTCCCCGAGCACGTCGTAGGAGACATAGTCGACATCGTCATAGGCGCCGTTCTCCTCGAGGAAGTTGATCGAGGTGATGACGCCGCGCCCGGCGCAGCCGACACCCGGCTCGGGACCGCCGGATTCCACGCACTTGATGCCTTTATAGCCGACCTTGAGCACGTCCTGGAGTTCGAGGTCTTCGACCGAACCTTGCTCTGCCGCGAGGTGCAGGACCGTATCCTGCGCCTTCGAGTTCAGGATCAGGCGGGTGGAGTCGGCTTTGGGGTCGCAGCCGACGATGAGGATCTTCTGCCCAAGGTCGACAAGTGCGGCGAGCGTATTTTGGGAGGTGGTGGACTTGCCTATGCCCCCCTTGCCGTAGAATGCGATCTGACGCAGACCTGACATGTAGCTTTCCTTCCTTCGTTCCATCCATCGCGGCTGCCCGCGACATGCCGGTCGGCAGCTCTCGCCGCCTCACACCCAAAGGGTCTCAAGATGCGTGCCAATTGGCTTGATCGAACACAAGAAAAATTTTGATGTTGCTTTTCAGCTATTTAGCCTGAGGGCAAACAGTGCTTGTCGGAACAAGCCCGTGTAGCGGACACGACAAAGGCGACAGAAAGATTCGATGGCGCTGCTCGAGACCGCTACAGGTTGACCTCGGTGTCCGGAGCAATTTGGAGCAGCGAGTTAAGGCGCTTCGGTCGAGAGACCTGCTGCAGAGTCTTCGGTCCACGCGTAGCTGTGTATCGCTCCAGGCTGCTTTTGATCCCGTGCGGTTCAGCCTTTGTCTTCTCGATCGCGAGGTTTGCTTCTTCGCACCAGACGTCACAACTGTTACCGTAGGCTTGGCGGCCATTTCTGCTGATACGCTTGGAACGACCCCAAGGCGGTCATTTGCACCAACGGAAAACGAGCACAACTGTCCGAGCTCATGGATCGTCACGCTGGGAATAGCTGCCTTGGCGATCTCGCACAGGTGTCGGTGATGCGTCAGGTAGATCACCTGACCGGCACATGCCATCTCACCAAACAGTTTGAAGACCTCCTCGGATCGGACGTGGTCGAAGGTCTCCATTATATCATCGGCGATAAGGGCACGGAGGGCCTAGACGGAACCGTCGGCCGTCAGCTCCGAGATTGACGGGCGCGCCATCGACGACCGTTTCCCAGATCAGGCCTCCGTTCCTACTGACCGACAGGCCTCCTTCAGTCGCGGCGTAAATCGTGTCGGCGTCTTTGCCGATGCGGCGAGGTCGATCAGCTTGGGAGCGGTCCAACCACAGACCACATCTTCCCGGCAATGTCGGGCAGCAGGCGCTGTACGTGTTCTTGCTCCTTGCCACCATAGTTCAGTTCGGACCGGGCTGCGCTTCTACAGGAAGGGTTTGCCTGCCCTGTGATCACATCCCTTCGTTCGCCGACGTAGCGGTTACCGTCCAGAGCGAGGGGATCGCAGTTGCTTGGGCAAAACGTTTCAAATTCGACTTCATGCTGATCTTTTGCGTTCAGGGAGCCACGGCGCCTGGGTTGACTGATGAACACCGTCCGTTCGCGCATGTGGGGTCGAATTAACTCTTGGCGAAGAGGAGGCAGGCTCATCATCCAACAGTAGCCGGAGTTCCGCTGGGTCGAATGCCATCATTGGTGGGGAGGCGGGTTCATCATCCAACAGCTGCCGAGGCTCCTCCTCCTGCGGCATGAGCCCCCTCAGTCGGTTTTGCAGCGCCTGCCGATCGGCGATGAGGTTGTCGAGGTGCAGCGGCTCGAGGTCCGGCCGCTGCCCGTCCACCAATCGTCCAACCAGCGCCCACGTGCCTTCCAGCACAAAAACGCCGCAATCGTAATCGTTCGGCTGTCGCGGCATGCGGGCTGGCGTCAAGGTGGCGTTCAGCAGTCTTGCGAGTTGTCTTGCAGGCACGTCGTTGTATCCCTCTCGCTGAAGGGAGTCGTAGTGATAGGCGAACCGCCTTTCCGGGTTGCGGCGATCAACGAGCAGCAGCGACCAATGGGTGCCGGGGCTATTGGGAGTGCCATTGTTCAATGGCAGGAACAGGAAGTCGGCTGGAGCGTCGTTTTGATTATAGATGGACTGCAATGTGCCTCGCGCGTTTTGCGGCTCCATGTGGCGCAGTAGATGGGACACCGACGGACTGACTAGCCGTGTCCGGGCGGCGAGCATCGGATTGATCCCCTGCAGCTGCTGCTCTACGAAATCGTAATCCCTCTGCACATGGGCGTCGCTCAGCCACTCGGTGGCGCCGAGCACCGACCCGTTGGTGACATTGGACGAGGCTGTCGGATCCAACGCCCCGATCTGGGCATCGGAGGAGGTGGTCGTGGACGTAATCACATCAACCACTGGAAGACCGCGGTAGGTGTCTGGCAGCTTGGCGGTGACTGGCCAGCCGGGTCCTGGAGCCCTTGCCGGTGCCGCTGGCGCAGCTTCACTCATGGGCCGAGGTCGAGTGTGATGGATGAGCTGAACGCCATCGGGGCCTCCCTGCCTCAATACGGCGGCGGACCCTGTCCCTTGCATCATCTGCTGCCACTCCGTCTCGACCATCTGCCCGCGCGGACGCACCGGTGCAGAATGAGCATCGTCGCGCAAGTCGACCGGTGTGGACGGCAAATCAACTAGAGAATCAAGATCGCCGTAGATGTCTAAGGGAGCTCTGGCAGAAGGCGCCGGCGCAAAGTGAGCATTGTAACCCAACTCAACCGGATCTGGATCAACCAATGCTTCAAAGCCGGGATAGAGATCCTGAGCTCTGGCAGTTGATGGCGACGCCGGTTCTTGCATCCGCCGCCGCACCAACTCCTCGCTCAACCACGCCAAAGCTTCATCGTCCGAGGAGGCTGGCACAAGAGAAAGCTCCTGCGGTGAGCCGGGCTGTCGAGCGCCCTGGTAACGACCCGGTACTGGCCCGGTAAACAGCGGCGGAAAGTCAGGCGATGGAACCCAAGCGTTGAGCTCGAATGATGTGGGCGGGTTCTGATGAACCATTGCCTCAAACCCGCCGTCCTGCCGGCTTGGCAGGACGTTGCTCCCGGCCAACTCCTCCGCGGCCGACTGGTGGTCGTTGCGCCAGTTCAAAGGATGAACGGCTTCTGCGGAATCCGGCGGCTGATGATGGCGCGCGCTTGACCCGAGAAATGGCTGTGGGCCGGCCTTATCCAATCCCCCCCAAAGCAGATCCTGATCGTAATCTTTCATGGGTGGCAAAGCGATAGCTTCATGCGGGGCACTGTGCTGCGCAGTGGCGCCTCCGATCCCGCTAGTTTCCGCATGCAGCCTTGGGATGTATTCGCCCTCTCTCTCCCGCATAACGGGCCGCCCTTCCAATGGAGGATCTGGCGATCCGCAAGCTGCATGAAGGCAAGACTGGAGGAGCGGTGCCCATGCTGGTGCCGTTCGCACCAGCCTGAAACCGCCGATCTTAGAGCATCCTCAGCAGCGCGCCTCCTATCGAATACCCCGCGCCAAACGCGCAGATCAGGCCGAAATCGCCGGGCTTCATGTCGGCGTGGTTCTCCGACAGCGCGATGATGGCGCCGGCGCCGGCGGTGTTGCCGAGCCGTTCGAGCACCATCGGCGCACGGTCGTGGTCGACCTCGTGGCCGAACGACAGTTTCAGGATCATCGCGTTCATGCGCGCATTGGCCTGATGCAGCCAGAACCGCCGGACCGCCTGCGGCGTCAGCCCGTGCTCGGCGAGGAATTCGACGATGAACTTCTGCCCGGCGACGGTGACTTCCTTGAACACCTTGTTGCCGACCTGCTTGATCAGATTACCTTCCAGATTGATCATGTAAGGATCATCCAAGGCGGTGCGGGTGTGGTAGCCCAGATTGGTGCGGATGTTGTTCGACATCTGCGTCCAGATGCGCGTGTCGAGCACCTCGAATCGTTCCGGCCGCTTCTCGCCCTGGGCAAGCCCCTCCACCACCATGGACACGGACGCGTCGCCGAAGATGAAATGCGTCTGCCGGTCGCGGAAATTGAGATGGCCGGTGATGATCTCCGGCGTCGTCACCAGAATGCGTTTGTGCGCGCCCGACCTCACCAGGTTGACGGCGATGTGCAGGGCGGCCGCCGCCGAAGAACAGCCAAGCCCCATGTCGAAGCCGGCGCCCTTTGTCCCCAACACTTGCTGCATTTCGATGGCGATCGCTGGATAAGGCCGCTGGTGATGCGAGGCCGAGCAGATCACCAGGTCGATATCGGACGGGCTCAGTCCGGCATGGTCGAGAGCCTTTCGCGCCGCGGCGATGCCGAACTCGGCCTCGAGCGACAGCGCATCGTCGAGCCGCGCCGGAATGCGCGGGGCCATGCGGGTCGGGTCGAGAATGCCTTCGCGCTCGATCACATGGCGGGTGCGCACGCCCGAAGCGTGGACGATGAAGTCGCTGTCCGATTTCGGCAGCGGCGGCTCGCCGGTCTCCTGGCGGCGCGCATTCTCCATGTCGACCCAGGCATTGAAGCTGGCGACCAGTTCTTCATTGGTGATCTTGGCTTCAGGGACTTCAACGCCGATGCCGCTGATGATGACGCGATGCATGTTTCAGTCCGTCGCACGCGCAGGCGCTGCGGCTCTCACGTGGGCGTCGAATTCGCGCGCCGGCCGCGTTCGCTCATCCTCGAATTTGACATAGAGGGCGGCGGACCAGTCAGCCATGTCAGCTCCCACAATCATTCGACGGTGACCGATTTTCCGAGATTGCGCGGCTAGTCGACATCTGTGCCCATGACCAGCGCCGTGTGATAGGCAAGAAGCTGTATCGGCAGCGAGAAAATCATCGGCGCGACTATCTCGTCGACTGCCGGCAGCCCCCGCAGCCGCCAATTCGTCCTTCAACTCGGCGAAATTCTCGATAATGCCGTTATGGACGACGGCCACACCATCGCTAAAGTGCGGATGCGCGTTGCGTTCAGTCAGTGCCCCATGGGTTGCCCGGCGCGTGTGGGCGATGCCAATGGTGCCGCCCAGCAGCTCTTCCTTCAGCCTCGCCTCGAGATTGACGAGCTTGCCCTCGGCGCGCCGGCAGTGCAAGGCGCCCTCGGTGATCGTCGCAACGCCGGCTGAGTCATAGCCGCGATATTCCAGACGCTTCAACGCGTCGACCAACCGCTCCGACACTGGCTGTTGCCCCACGATGCCAACAATCCCGCACATGCTCGTCTCCGATTTCTCCCGGCAGCCTGGGTCGACCGGAAGGACACCCGCCCGGCCGTTTCTATTGAGAGCCTCCTAGGGGAATTCGGTACGACTGGTAAAATCGATTATTGGGATAACTGTTATCCACCCAGTGGATGGGGGTAGGACGCGTTTGGGCGACGTCCTCGATCATCCGGCGGCGAGACAGCTCATTTCGGCGATACGGGCCTCCTGAACGATCCGGGACGCGAACGCCTCACGCAGATTGCGCAGATTGGCCTTCAATGTCTTATGATCGAAGACGCGCCCCAGCAACGCCAGATCGGAGGGATTGAAGACGCCGGATGGCGCGCGCATTTCGACGAAATTGGCCGGCTCCGTCGAGCACAATCGATAGTTGGGCGCTATTGCAAGGTCCAGGCTGGACACTACGGCAGCAAACGTCCCGCGACCAAAAACAAGTGCTCAAGAGAAAAACCCGCCGCGCTTCGCGGCGCGACGGGTCGATCGGGCGTTGCATGAAGCATCGCTGCTGCGTCGTCATGAAACGCTGGGCCCACCCCTTTGCCGACCGATGTTCCAGGAGATACCCTCGCGCTGAACCACGCCAGAAACCTCCTTGCTGATGTGCCGATGGAGCACCGGCCGCCATGGCACCAGCGTGAGCTCGCGCGACCTCTCGATCGCGGCATATTTGCCGCAGGCGAGCTCAACCGATCGGCGCAGCATACCCTCTATTCGATCTCCTGCCCGGGCTTCGGCATACGAGAGCCCAAGTTCCTGCGAAAGCTGACCGACAACACGGTTCAGCTCACGCTGACGCAGGGTCGAAATCATGTTGGCGCGATAAACTATCCGGTCCTGCTCTTCACTCGCGAGACCCTGCACGAGCAGCCACTGCCGCCTGCGTGCCTGCGCCGCCCGCACATCACGGCCGAAACCCGAGGCATGCAAAGCCTCCGGTCTGCCAGAGACCAGCTCGCGGTCAATCCAGGTGGCGCCGTCGAAACCAATCTGTTGCTCAAGCGATAATGAGGAGAGCTTCTCGACCGTGACAGGTTCTTCCCTGGCACGCTGACACTCGTAGACGACGACGCGTTTGGGATCGTCCGGCCCGATGACCCAGGTGCCGTCAGGCTCGCGCTTCACTCCACCCGTGGCGTGGCGGATCGCTTCAAGGCGCCGGACGTTGCGTTTCGGCGAAAGGTTCGGTGACCGACGGGTCATGCTTCAGATGGATGTCGATGTTGTAGCGCCCGTTATGGGCGGCCACGATGTCCGCGATCGTACGGTCAACCTGTTTTGGCTCGGTGTTCTTCGGAGTGACACGAAAGCGGCTCCGCTGGATAACCGAAGGGTTGTTATGGCCAGGGATCAAAGCCCGAAGGGCCGAGACCGCCGTGAGCAGAGCGAATGAAGCGGGCTCGGTTCACGAGAGCCCGCGCGCGTCATGAGGCGCGCGGGCGCCCGCCAACGTCAATAGGACGGGTTTGCGATAGTGGGGCTTGGGGGCTTGATCCTGTGCTCGAAATCTTCGCCCAGCATGCGCAATATTTCATGTGGATCGAAAACCGATCGTTTCGGCGAGGTCGAGGATCCGTCCACATCGACGCGCCGACTATCCGCCTTGGATGGCCGCGAAGATGCTTCTGGTGAACTCTTGAAGATTACAGCAACGGTGGATGGTCTGGCGAAAGACCCATTTTCGAGAAGAACACGTTCCATACCTCAACCTCGCCCAGTTGATCAGGAACATGGTTCTCCTGATGGATACTGCAGCGCTCCGGGACTGGCCCTGTGAACTTCGACCTATCATATGCATTCCCGAGGGCGCGGAAATAGGCCACATGGAACCTTGAGTGTCCCAATTTTTTCTCAAGTAGAGTGACCATCTCCTGGAGATCGTCTACGCCAAACGTCTTTCCCATCTGCTGATCCCCCGGAGCATCCGTCGCCGAGACATAACGCACAAACAACGTTTTTCGTGTCCGAGCGATGTCGAGCATCTTATTGTATTTGTAAATCAGCTTCTCTCGGCAGGACCGTAACGCTTCCGGCGTGAATATCACTGCTTTGGACGTGGTCCGATCGAATTCATGGTGGTAAACTACCCCGTAATTTTCGCAAAAAGCTGACGTCCCATTGAAGCAGGCTGATACACGAAGCCCAAATCGCGCTCCATCATCTGCCATTATTTCCTGGATGGAGGCTATAGGTGTCACAATCCAATCAAAACAGCTGCTTGGGCGCCGTTTGAAATAGCGTCTGATTTGCGTCGCAGGAGTGCAGTCAGATCCAAGGCTAAAAATAGCTTCGTAAGGCATTGCCCGGTCCTTAGGTGGTACCAGATAGGAGTGAAAGAGCGATGCTTTCCAGCATTTCGAAAAATAGGGCAAATCGATTGTATTGATACGGACCATCAGCGCTGCGGATATGGAACCGCGCAGCATCAAACTGTCCAAGCCGGTCATCATCGCGCGGCTTAGGATCTTTGTCCGCGATAAGCTGTTACCGGTGGGTTCGTTCCTCGCCCAATGGAGGCAGCGGTAAGCGAACGCACTCTCTATCGGCGGCGGCTCGCTGGCCGTGCGGGCGAAACGAAATCGTCGAAAATGGAGGTCGTTCAATTTCGGAAGCAGATACAAGCTGCAGTCGTGGGGCAGCGTGCCTGGCGACACCCTGGTGGCAACCGTGTCCTTGATCGCCTGCTTGAACATCGACAGTGATCACCATCGGCCGTGACAGCGACCGGCTGGCGAGGCACTGGCCATCGGGCGGCTGCCGCCGTGGATGTCATTCAGCCACCGGAGGGCAGCAAGATGGTACTTCAGACGCCGCGTAGGCACGATGGCGTCGACGCATAGCCGCAACGGGCGGAGCACGGAGGCGCCGGAAACGGCGATCTGCAAACTCTGGCAATCCTGTCGCAGCAGCACGTGCTGCATCCCTGCTCGGGTCAGCAGGACGTCGTTGGCGCATGCGTCGCCTCCATGCGGGATGTGTTTCCGCCATCGAAGGGCAAAGCCCTCATTGATGCAGCCTATAGACCTTTACAGCTTGCTAGCGAACGACACGGTCAAGATTTCGCCTGACCGGAGCCTCCATCGTGGAGACAGCATCAATGCTGACAAGGCCTTCCGGCGTCATCCGCTGGCCTTTGACCTCGATGGGTGCGCGGCGTGGCGGCACCCAGCCGATCTGGCTGAAATCCGGGATCAAGAGGCGGCTCCGATTGATTGGTCGATGCGGACCGGAAACAGGGGCTCGCAGACGGCAACGCCTTCGGTGAAGGCGGGCCGCCGTTCCGCTGCGAGCGTCTCGACCGGACGTTCGCTTTTCAACGGATAGAGCGTGGTGCCGATGATGGCCCGCTCGCCTGCCTGATAGGCTGCGTTGCGCCGCGCTGCCGCGGCATGAACGCGTGCCTGGATATGCCCGCCCTGAAGGCTGGACAAGACGCCGCCCTCGGCCTCGATCGTCTGCAATTCCGTCCAGGCTGTCTCGCACAGTTCCGCGGTCAGCGCTTCGACCGCGCCGGATCCGTAGGCAGGATCGGCGACATGATCGATATGGCTTTCATTGGCCATGATCAGTTGCGCGTTGCGGGCAACGCGGCGGGCAAAACCCGCCGGCAAGCCATGCGCGATCGTGTGCGGCAGGATGGAGATCGAATCGGCGCCGCCTGATGCTGCCGCAAAGCAGGCAATCGTGGTGCGCAGGATGTTGGTTTCGGGGTCCGATGCCGTCATCATGCGAAACGACGTCTCGGCGTGGATATTGGCGGTGGAATTGGGGATCGAACAGGCTTCCTGCAGCCTTGCCCAGAGCCTGCGCAGTGCCCGAACCTTGGCCACCGACAGGAATTGGTCCTGGTCGACGCTGAGCGCGAAGCCGATATGCGGTGCGGCATAGACAAGCGGCTGCCGCGCCGTCTCGAACATTCTGAGATAGGAAACCGCCGATGCCAGCATGATGCCAAGCTCCTGCGCCTCCGTGGCGCCGGCGTTGTGGAAAACGCGCCCGTCCGCCTCCAGAAGCACGCCCGGAACGCCCATCGAGAAGAAATGCGCCAGCGACTGCGGCATCGAGGCCTGCAGAGCCTCGATCGACATGCGCAGCCGGCCGGTTCCGGCAAAGATCGCCGCCGGATCGATGCCGAAGGAGAGGTTGAGTTTTGCCGGGTCCGACCGGCGCTTGCTCAGGAACGCCACCAGCCAGTCGGCCACGGCGCGGCTCCAGGGATGCGCATCGATACGGATCTGGATGCGGTTGAGCGGCACACCGTCCAGCACCGTCTCCAGCGTCTGCGCCGTTCTCGGCAGGCCGTAGCCGAACGCGTTCGGCGCTCCTTCGAAGACAAGCGACAATCCCGTAGCGCCTTGTGCGACATCTTCCAGGGCCTGGGTTCTGGCGCGGTCGATGTCTGGATCGTCGACGCGCTGGCTGACGATCCAGGGCGATTTCGGGTTTGCGCGCACGATCGGTTCCGCTGCGGTGCTGCGGTCGTAGAGCGGTTCGATGCGGATGTTGTCGTCGGTGTGCGAGACCAGCTTTTCCTCGAAGGATGCGCCGGCCAACGCCTTTTCCGCCAGGGCCAGCCATCGCTGGCGCTCGGCATTCTTGGGTTCAACATCCCTGGTCAAGGCTCCAGCTCCCATCCTTCTTCCTCGTTTTTATGCGTCCGCATCAGCCTGGAACACAGTCTACGGTTCCCGGTCCGATATCGTAATGCAATGCACTTGTTGGATCTGAATTCGGCCTATCGGATTTATGTCAGCCTGTGGCACAAACCATGGCCGATTGCCACATACCGGCAAAATTGACGATGTCGGCAGCAACCCACGAGCTCCATCCATCTGGTCGGGAAGCGCATAGTTCAGGGCGATGCTGCGTGATCAGGTGGGTGGTCTCCGGCTGTTTCGTTGTTTTTGAGTTTGCAACCGACATCGAACTGTTGTGTGCGACCCCGGCTCAACAATCCCTGCGGGTGGGGGCGAGGCGTCCGCCTTCCTCTCATGGCTAAATCAAAGACAGCCGATGGCGCCACTCGCGGCCAGTGCCGACCCTTCGAACAGGGCAACGACTGCCTTGTCATCAGATGGATCCACCATTGTCGGCAGGAGGTGGTTGCGCAATGTCGCGCTCGATCAGCCAGTGTTCCAGTGCGTCTACCATCTCTTCGGCCGATTTGCCGAGGGTCTTCAGATGGATTTCTGGTTTTTCCGGTACTTCATAAGGTGAATCGACACCGGTGAAATTCTTGATCTCGCCATTCAGCGCGCGGGCATAGAGGCCCTTAGGATCTCGCCTGGCGCATTCCTCGAAAGGCGTGTCGACAAACACCTCGATGAACTCGCCATCGGCCATCAACTCCCTGGCCATGCGCCGCTCGGCACTGAACGGCGAGATGAATGAAACAATGACGACCAACCCGGCATCGGCCATCAAACGCGCCACTTCGGCGACGCGCCGGATGTTTTCAACACGATCGGCGTCGGTAAAGCCAAGGTCGCGGTTGAGACCGTGACGCACATTGTCACCGTCCAGGATGTAGGTATGGCGGCCGGTGGCGAACAGCTTCTTCTCGAACAAATTGGCGATGGTCGACTTGCCGGAACCCGAAAGCCCGGTGAACCAGAACACCGCTGGCCGCTGGTTCTTCATGTCGGCGCGCACGCGCTTGCCGACATCGAGCGATTGCCAGTGGATGTTTTCGGCGCGGCGCAGCGAATGCAGGATCATGCCGGCGCCGACGGTGGCGTTGCTGATACGGTCGATCAGAATAAAGGCGCCGGTGGTGCGGTTCTCGGCGAAGGGATCGAAGGCGATCGGCGCCCGCGTCGAGATGTTGCAGATGCCGACTTCGTTCATCTCCAGCGACTTGGCAGCCTCATGGGCGAAGTCGTTGACGTTGACGCGGTATTTCAGGTCGGTGACGGTGGCGCTGGTCTGATCGGTTTCAGTGCGCAGGATGTAGGAACGGCCGGGCAGCAGCGCATGCTCGTCGAACCAGACGATGTTGGCTGCGAACTGGTCGGCGACCTGCGGCCGGGCGGCCGGCGAAACCAGCATGTTGCCTCTGGAGACCTCGACCTCGTCGTCAAGAACGAGCGTGATGGCCTGGCCGGCCACCGCCTGTTTAAGATCGCCGCCATAAGCGACAATGCGTTTGACATGCGACGACTTGCCGGATTTGGCGACAACGACCTCGTCGCCTTGCGCGATGGCGCCGGACGCGATCGTGCCGGCAAAACCACGGAAATCGAGATTGGGGCGATTGACGTATTGCACCGGAAAACGGAACGGCTGCTCGACGGCAGCCTCTTCGACCGAAACGGTCTCAAGGTGCTCGATCAGAGTCGGGCCGGAATACCATTTCATGTTCTGCGAGCGGCTGCTGACGTTGTCGCCATAGCGGGCCGACATCGGGATCGGCGCGATGGTCTGGAAGCCGAGATCACGCGAGAATTGCCGGTATTCTTCGACGATCCGGTCAAAACCCGCCTGATCGAAATCAACGAGATCGATCTTGTTGACGGCCAGCACGATGTGGCGGATGCCGAGCAACGAGGCGATGATCGAATGGCGCCTGGTCTGGCGCAGCACACCTTGCCGGGCATCGATCAGCACGATCGCCAGATCGGCGGTCGAGGCGCCGGTCGCCATGTTGCGCGTATACTGCTCGTGGCCGGGCGTGTCGGCGACGATGAACTTGCGCTTCGGCGTGGCGAAGAAGCGGTAGGCGACGTCGATGGTGATGCCTTGCTCACGCTCAGCCTCGAGGCCGTCGACCAGCAGGGCGAAATCGATGTCGTCACCGGTGGTGCCATGTTTGCGCGAATCGCGTTCGAGCGCGGCAAGCTGGTCCTCGAAGATCTGCTTGGTGTCGGACAAGAGGCGCCCGATCAGCGTCGACTTGCCATCATCGACCGAACCGCAGGTGAGGAAGCGCAGCAGCGACTTCTTCTCCTGCGCCGCCAGATAGTCGCGGACGCCGTCGGTGGGGGCAAGGCTCTTTGCCATGATGTGGCGCATGGTCAGAAATACCCCTCGCGCTTCTTCTTTTCCATGGAGCCGGCTTCATCGCGGTCGATCATGCGACCTTGCCGTTCGGAGGTACGCGCGGTCAGCATCTCGCCGACGATGGCTTCGAGCGTATCGGCATCGGATTCGATAGCGCCAGTGAGCGGATAGCAGCCCAAAGTGCGAAACCGCACCAGCCGGTTCTCGACTGTCTCGCCGGGGCGCAGTTTCATGCGCTCATCATCCTTGAGGATCAGCATGCCGTCGCGTTCCACCACCGGCCGTTCCTTGGCGAAATAAAGCGGCACGATCGGGATATTCTCTTGCAGAATGTACTGCCAGATATCGAGCTCGGTCCAGTTCGATAGCGGGAAGACGCGGATCGATTCACCCGACGCGATGCGGGTGTTGAAGATCTTCCACATTTCGGGCCGCTGGTTCTTCGGATCCCAGACATGCTGGGCGTTGCGGAAAGAGAATATGCGCTCCTTGGCGCGGGATTTCTCCTCGTCGCGGCGGGCGCCACCGAAAGCGGCGTCGAAACCGTATTTGTCGAGCGCCTGGCGCAGCGCCACGGTCTTCATCACATGGGTGTGGGTGTTCGAACCGTGATCGAACGGGTTGATGTTGTCGCGCACGCCGTCTTCGTTGACATGAACCAAAAGGTCGAAGCCGAGTTTTTGTGCCATCTGATCGCGAAATGCGATCATCTCGCGGAATTTCCACGTCGTGTCGACATGAAGGAACGGGAACGGCGGCTTGGCCGGATAAAACGCCTTCATCGCCAGATGCATCAGCACGGATGAATCCTTGCCGACGGAGTAGAGCATGACCGGCTTGGCAAAGGCGGCCGCAACCTCGCGGAAGATGTGGATGGACTCGGCCTCCAGACGTTGCAGGTGCGTCAAAGGAACATTCATGTCGGCACTTTCTAATCCAGCCTTTGACGGCGCTTAAAGCGCCGCCCCGGGCAGAACTGCCAGTCATCCCCGAAGCGGGCCCTTGCAAGCGCGAATGTGCGCCGGACGTTCGACGCTTGCTGAAACCATATGATCACAGCTTTCGTCATCGCGACGATCTGAGACATCCGAGAGATTGCCCCAATGGTGTGCTGTTTAATCAGCCGGCAATATCATGCGCCGGCCAAACGGAATGAACGACCATGCCCGTTCGTGGAGATAGTACAGCACGATTTTTGTAATAACTTCAGCACTGGCGATCGATCCCGCGGAAACGACGTTTCCAGTTATGAGCCAGCTCAGCGCGAACGTATCGACACTGCCTGTGATGCGCCAACTGACAGCCTTGGCTATGGATCTGCCGTGGGTCTCGGGAACAGGAATGAACATGCGCAATCGCTCCAGGAGGACGTCAAAACCGACCTGATTTGGTCAGCTTGGTTTGATGGTGGGAACGTTCTTGATCCTGCCTGTCGATCAGGTCGGGAGGAAGTACGTTGGCGGTCATGCCCTTCTTGGCAAGTCTGCAACAAGAACGCCCTTAGTTGATGCCAATCGCGGCCAAGTGGCAGCCCCGTCGTGGAGCAAGCCCGCTACTGGCTGCGAAGGCCAGTCACACGGCAGCGACGTCAAAGAACCTCGCATAAGGTCCGTTTGCGAAGTGAAGCCGCAACTCGTCGAAGTTCTCTACCGTTTCGTCGAGCGGTCGCGCTTCCTGGCGCTGAAGGATGGCGCGACCGGAAAGCTGAAGCCCCGGAACCCCCAAGAAATCCCAAACCGCTCCCAAACATGTGGCGGGTTCTTGAAGAAGGCTCTCATATTCGATTACCAGCACGTTGGACGGCGCGAAGGCGTGCGCTACTCGAGCGTAGAAAGCGTCGGCGGTTTTGAAGTACGCCTCGCAGTTGGCGATTGGCAATCTGACCCGTGGTGGCGGAGCCGCATCCTTGTCCGAACTGAACTTCAGCCATTGGCCGCTTTGCCGTGCCTGCACCAGCGACCTTAGCGATTCCAGTATGTTTCTCCGGACCACGAGGATGACCTTTAGTCCTGGCCAACGGGCCAGTTCCGCAAAAAAGCCCGGATGATCGTGAAACTGAGGTTCGTTGACCTTGCAGCCAACATGCGTCACCGTCTTGTCGCTCCAAGTGGGACAGCGCACGTAAGCAAGATCTAGGAGCTCGCGATCGCCGAGCAGCAAGCGATCCTTATCGGGCCAGTTGGTGTCGTACTCGTTGAGCAACTCACCGTTACTCAATATGTTCGGATGCTCGTTTAGCAATACTTCCAGGTAGTGTGTCCCGGTCCTTGGCATAGCAAGGATGGCAAAAGGCTCAGGTGTCGGTGAAATGTGGGTCATGGTGTGTGTTCCAGCTGATGATAGTTTCGACGGTTCAGGGGCGCCCAGGACAAGAATACTGGATGTGATCTCTTGAGACGCGGACGGATGCAATCCGCGCTCATGCAGCCGGATCGCGCCATGAGGTTCTGGTATCGCAGACCGGCGTGCAAGGCTGCGTCCAGTCGCGTGTGCGCCTCAGCTTGTGTGTTCTGCTGTCCCCAACTCACAGTCGCTGGGCCAAGCACGCTCGCGGCTGTAGCCGTTCGCGATGCTGACTCTCGTTCTCCTTCTTGTATTCGAAAGCAGCATCAACGCAGCAGGCGCCGGCGAAGCAGCACCATCGAGAGGAAGAACGGCACTACCGCGTATATGCAAAGCGCACCAATGTGCAGGGCGATGTCCCCAGCCGGGCGATCAAGCATGCCCGGACGAATCAGGTCGATCGAATGCGCCAGCGGTAAGATGCCCGCTATGTGCTGAAAGGTGCTTGGCAGTTGAGTGACCGGGAAGACAGCGCCGGACAGGAACAACATGGGTGTGAGGAAGAGCGTCTGGTAGAATATGAAGTAGTGGTAACTGGGCGCAAGCGCGGTTACGATCATCGCCAAGCTCGCAAAGGCCAACCCAGTGAGAGCGATGACTGGTAGCACATAGAGGACGGACGACCATGCTGAGTAGCCCGCTATGACGGCCACCATCGCAATTGCCGTACCGGCCAGAAAGGCCCTTGTGGTTGCCCACACCAACTCACCGAGAACGATGTCGCCCAGGGTAAGTTGTGTGTGCAGGATCGCTTCCCAGGTCCGCTGTTCGTTCATGCGAGGGAAAGTCGCATAAATTGTTTCGAAGGTGGACGCGGTCATCGCACTTGTCGCGACCATGCCGGCTGCCAAAAAAGCAGGGTACGACGCGTCTTCAACGCGACCTACCATCATTCCGAGACCAGTGCCGAGTCCGAACAGGTAGATCATAGGATCGGCGAGGTTACCGAGAATCGACGCGAGCGCGACCTTCGTCCATGCCAGATAGTTGCGGCGCCATACCGCAATCCAGTTCCAAGCGTTGGCGGGTAGAGCCGCCGAAAAACCTTTACCCATCGTTCACTTCTCCATCTCGCGTCCGGTCAGCCGCAAGAAAACGTCCTCCAGACTGGGTGGACGCTCCAGAAGGCGCAGACCCGCGCGCCCGCGCAGTTGTACGCGAACCTGCTCCGGATCGGCCGTATAGCAAAAGAGCGTCTCGCCGCTCACCTCGACGCGCTGCACGTATGGCCTGATCAGCGAAACCAACTCCTGGGGATTCCCGCCGAAGATCTCGATCACCTGGCACCCGATGTGTTCCTCAATCAGGGCATGAGGGCTGCCTTCGGCGAGTTTGCGTCCATGCTCCAGAACGCACAGCCGATCGCATAAACGCTCGGCCTCTTCCATAAAATGGGTAGTCAAAATGATCGTCTTACCGCGCCCCAGCAGGAAACGCAGACGCTCCCAAATCAGGTGTCGCGCGTGCGGGTCGAGGCCGGTCGTCGGCTCGTCCATCACGAGTAGCTGGGGGTCGTTGATCAGCGCACGTGCCAGTGTCAAACGCCGTTTCATGCCGCCGGATAGTTCGCCGACACGTGCATCCGCCTTGCTCTCAAGACGGGCGAACTCGAGGAGCGACGGGATGACCTCTTTGATCTTGCGTGTGCTCATGCCGAAGTAGCGCCCGAACACCAACAGGTTCTCTCGTACGGTGAATTCCTGGTCAAGGTTGTCGAACTGCGGAACCACGCCGATGCTCTTGCGTGCCAAGCGACTCCGCGCACCCACTGGCTCTCCAAGAACCGTGATCTTGCCCGCATCAGGCACTGTCATGCCGAGGAGCATACGCGCAATCGTGCTCTTGCCCGCACCGTTCGGCCCCAGCAAGCCGAAGCACTCTCCCGACGCAACGGTGAACGACAGCCCGTTCACAACAAGCTTGTCGCCGAAGGATTTCTTCACGCCGGCAAGGTCGATTGCTACTTTGGACATGTGTCTATCTCAGTCTTAAGAGGCCGATCAGCCGGCCGGTAGCTAATTTGCGAATATTTCTTGGCAGAACCGGCCATCGCATTGTGACGGCCCCTTTGGATAGTCACAGCCGAAGCAAGCGTGTGTCGCCCTCACCGGACGGATTAAAGTCGAGATGCAATCGATCGCCGTTGCTGACAATTGATGGATGTTGCCCAAGCTCACAACGTGTCCATCCAGCCAACGCACTCGATCACTCAGCGCTGCAAACGCTGTCCGCGTTCACCAACTTTGAAGAATCGCGCGGAAGATCCGTTCTTCGAATTGCCTCAGCACTTCCCGAACTGCCTGTACCAACTCCGGCAATCGGGTTTGCGACGATGATCTGCTTTTTGTCTGCGTTGGGCAGGGTGGCAGTCTTGCGTGAAAGCCAATCACTATTGCTCAAGGTGCACAAAGCATAGGCTTTCAAGGGGAGTAACAGAAAGATGTTGATAAAAGTGTGCAGAGAAAAGCCGATAAATCGAGCTTGCCGAGCTCGACATGCTGTCACGGTGCACCGAATGATGGTCATTGCTGCAATAACCAGGATTGTCGGCCACGGCAGCGTGGCTGTCAGTGCAAACTGCGCAATCCCGGCTATTACCGACAGGGCAAGAAGTAGCGGGCCAAGATTCTGTCCGACGACGTCCAATGTAAGATAGCGATCGAGGCCGGGCAACAGGCGCAGCGCAAGCAGCGTGTCGCGGAAAGTGCTCCGTGCCCAGCGCAGCTGTTGGCGCAGATAAGGTCCTAACCTATCGGGAACCACCGTTACAGCAATAGCGTCCGGAACGTACTCGGTTCGAAAGCCTGCCTCCAGCATGAGGATCGTAAGATGGCGATCCTCACCGAAGTCGCTTGGCTTGCCCCGGAACATCTGCGTCTCGTACTGGTCTAGCAGCGAAAGCAGCGAAGATCGGCGGTACATAGCACAGGGGCCGCAACAGCACATGACGGCACCGAAGCGGGCTTGCGCCGCCCTCTCCTCGTTGCAGGCCAGCCAGTACTCCATATCGATCAATCGGGTCAGCCAAGTGTCGCTCCGGTTGCTTGCCGTCAACTGGCCCATGGCAGCGCCGATTGCTGGATCCTGCATCTTCCGTGCAAGCTTCCTGATGACGTCGGACGCAAGTGTCGTGTCCGAGTCGACGTTGAGCACCAAATCTCCAGATGAGCGACGTATCGCGGCGATCTGCGCTTTGCGCTTGCCGACATTCTCTGGGAGCAGAATGAAGTCGAATCGCGGGTCGCCGGCGTAATTGTCGTGAACGGGAATGACGGCGTCGCGATTTCCAGAACCGTCATCAACCACGTAGACACGTAGCTTTCCGGCGTATTCCTGGTTTGCAATGGAATCTAGGCACGCCGAGAGCGTAAGCGGGCCTTCGTTGTAGCAGGGGATGATGACATCCACGCTCGGCCAGAGGTCGGAGCCGACCAGGTCTTCCGACGCCGGTGCAACGGTTGGCGGCAGGGAATAAACCGCCTGCATGCCCTTATAAACAGTCGAGAGCAGTGCATAGCACGCGACGGCGACAGTACTGGTCGTGGTAAGCAGGTCCATGGGATCTCGTATGTTCAGTGATGTTGAGGGAGCGGGCGGATTACAAAACCGCGGTGATGCAGCGCTGGAATCAGACGGGATAGCGCCGTGACAGTCTGGTCACGCAGACTGGCGTAAGTGGCCGATTTCAACTCCTCGGGCCACCCGTCGTGCAAGAGCACAATTGCGCCCGGCCCAACACCGGTGAGCACCTCATCGACAATCGCGTCGACGCCAGGGCGAGCCCAGTCTCGCGGGTCAACTGACCAATGGACGCATGCCAATCCAGCGCGCGCCGACGTAGTGAGCACGTCCTCGGTCCAGACCCCATACGGCGCGCGCATGCGCCGCACCGTGGCCTGGGGACACGCCATCCTGATGGCGTTGCTTGCCTCGACTATTTCACGTTCGACTTCGCCGGGTCCGCATCTGGACAGGTCCGGATGAGTCATCGTGTGATTGGCTACCTCGTGCCCTTCTGCAATCATTCGTCGGATGAGTTCCGGCTGGTCTGCTGCGTGGGCGCCGATGACGAAGAACGTCGCCGGCACCCGATGTTGCGCCAACAAATCGAGGATCTGCGGTGTGCAAACTGGATTGGGCCCGTCGTCAAACGTCAAATAGACGCTGCGATCTTGAGTGCCGTCAGCGCAGTCACTGGGCACTTCGCACATGTAGTCCACATTTTTCATAGGTTCGGAACGCTCCGATCGATTAGGGTGCCGGGCGGCCACTCGCCCATCGAGCATCGAATTGGCGCAACATGGTTCGGCATCGCCTGCCGAACCGTGCCGGATGGAATGGAGAGGTTGTCGCGTCGTGTCGACGCGATGGACCTTGCACGGGTCACCGAAGAACCAAGCCGCAATCGACATGCGACTTGATTGATGTTGGGCGTATGCCGGAAGGCGTACACCAGAAAATGCTCCTCGGGGCCGAAAGTGCTCCTCGGAGCTAACGCAAACATCGACAACGTTCCTTTAGGACTTCCTTGAATTCTCCCTATGCGACGTTCTGCAAAATCGGTAAAATCGTTTGTTTCGATCAGATGCATCCACGCTTTGGATAGCTGATGACATGCGTTTTCAAACGGCTCGATGTAAATCTCCTCGTGGTGTACGACGCGCGCTCGCCGGGCGCGGCCTTACTGCCGCGGCAAGCCGAAGCATCGGATGACACGAGCCCTTTCGAACAATTTTCGTGACTAGCCCGCCAGCTTGCGGCGCGCTTTGGCGCGTCGCATTGTGTGGTCCAGCGCTATCGAGCTACGGTAGCGCTCGGCCTGGGGTGGCCATCGCCGCAGCGTTCTGGAGCATCGGGCGTTCATCATCATCGAGCGGATCGAGCAGACCTCGAATCTGACGCTGCATCGGCAGAAGCTGGCCGCACGCGGTATCTTAGTGTCCCGTAATGCGGTTTGGCAGTTTCTCAGGCGCGAGGGGTTGAGATGCGCCAGCTCATCCACACAACCACATCCACCGAATGCGCAAACTACCTCGCAAACCCTCGTGGGCATGCTTCTATCAAAATGCTCTAAGCCAACCGGCCATGTCGTCGTGCGGCTGCACGATTCTTTCCACGATGAAATATTGCCATGAACAGCCGCGAACGTGTTCTAATACCGCGTGCGGAAGCACTCGCCCCTTAAGTTCGTTAGAGTGGCGACCTCTCGCGTGATGCCAACCCGCACGGTGGCCATCTCCCGCGTAATCTCGGCCGCCACTACCTGTGGCTCTTGGCCATCGGGGCGGCCGACGGCCAAGGGTGATCACGCTGCTCTGCTGGGCTATCTGCTCAATCACGCATATTGCTGCCCCTTCGGTGATGCTGGATGAATCCCAGATATTCGTGGCAGATAGCTGGTTGCGCAGGTCGCGGACCGTGACGCAAGCGCGTTTTGGAACAGGTAAGCTCCGGTCAGCCCGTGCTCAGATCATAGCCATGCCGCCATTCACATGGATGGTCTGGCCGGTGACGTAGGCGGCTTCGTTGGAGGCGAGATAGGCGACGGCGGACGCGACTTCAACGCTGGTGCCCATACGGCGCGTCGGGATCGCCGCCATGATCGCCTCTTTCTGCTTGTCGTTGAGCTTGCCGGTCATTGCCGATTCGATGAAGCCCGGGGCGACGCAGTTGACGGTGATGTTGCGGGTGGCGATCTCCTGCGCCAGAGATTTGGAAAAGCCGATCATGCCGGCCTTGGAGGCGCAGTAGTTGGTCTGGCCGGGATTGCCGGTGACGCCGACCACCGAGGTGATGTTGATGATGCGGCCGTGGCGGCGGCGCATCATCGGATGGGTGAGTTCGCGGGTCAGCGTGAACACGGCTGTCAGGTTGACTTCGAGCACGGTGTCCCAGTCGGCATCCGACATGCGCACGAACAGCCCGTCCTTGGTGATGCCGGCGTTGTTGACAAGGATGTCGACGCCTTCGAGGTCGGCCTCGGCCTTCTGGCCGAGCGCCTTGACCTCGTCGCGGTTGGCAAGGTTGGCCGGGAACAGCTTGACCCGGTCGCCAAGCTCGGCGGCCAGCGTCTCGAGCTTTTCGACACGCGTGCCGTGCAGGCCGACGATGGCGCCCTGCGCATGCAGCATCCTGGCGATCGCCTCGCCGATGCCCCCGGATGCGCCGGTGACGAGCGCCTTGCGGCCAGTCAGTTCCAACATTTATTATGCTCTTTTCAAATGCTGCAGCATCGCCGCGCCAGAAGTCTCGGTTCGTGGCAGCTTCCTCGCCGCGAACTCGCGCAGCGCAGAGGTCTCGGCCACGATAATTCTAGGCGCCGGATGACCGACGTGGTCACCTCAATCTGCTGCTTCACTGGGCTACTGCAAGTACTTGCACTCCAACCCTTCAGCCCACCTGAGCAAGGAGGCCGCTACGGACCGATCGGGGATTCCGCAAACATCGGGATACAGAAGGTGACCTTGCCGGCATGTCGTCCTACACCTGCCTGAATGCCAGAACTGCGTTCATGCCGGCCATGGCGAAGGCGTTGCTCAGTGCCACGCGGACCTTGCGCTCGCGCGCGACGTTGGGCGTGACATCGAGATCGCAATCGGGGTCGGGCTCGCGATAATTGGCGGTCGGCGGCACGACACCCTCTTGGATTGCCATCACGCAGGCGATCATTTCAAGCGCGCTCGCGGCGCCGAGGCAATGCGCGTGCATGGACTTGGTGGAAGAGATGGACATCGAGTTGGCGTGGCCACCGAAGACTCGCTTGATCGCCTCCGTCTCCATCCGATCATTGGCCTTGGTGCCGGTGCCGTGCGCATTGATATAGTCGACATCCTGGGCATTCAGCCCGGCATCGGCAAGGCAGGCGCGCATCGCCGCCTCCGGCCCCTCGACAGCCGGCGCGACGAGGTTGAAGGCATCAGCGGAAAGGCCGATGCCGGCGATCTCGGCAATAATCGTTGCGCCGCGAGCAGTGGCATGTTCATAGCTTTCCAGCACTGCCATCCCCGCACCCTCGCCCAGCACCAAGCCCCTCCTGTCGGAGGAGAAGGGCCTGCAGGTATCTGGCGCAATCACGCGCATTGCTTCCCACGCTTTCACTACACAAAATACGAATGGCGCGTCGCTGCCTCCGGCAAGCATCACGTCGGCCCGGCCGCACCTGATCTGGTCTACGGCTGAGGCAATCGCATGGTTGGCAGAGGCGCAGGCGGAGGTGACGCCGAAGACCGGCCCGCGCAGGCCGAGGCTCATGCTGACCTGGCCGGCAGCGGCACTCGGCATCGCCTTGGGTACGTCCATGACGCCAGCACGGCGCGCGCCGTTCAAAAGGAGAGCGCGGTAGCTTGCCTCGATCGCTTCCCAGCCGCTGCCGCCGACGCCCACTATCGCACCGAAGCGATAGGCATTTCGTTCATCGGAGGAAAGTCCGGCCTGTCGCATGGCTTCCCGCGCTGCAAGCACGGCAAGCAGGCTGAAGCGGTCCATGGTGACGAGCTGCTTGCGGTCGATGTCGTGCTCAGGGAGCGTCTTGATCTCGGCACCGATCGTGCCGGTCAACCCATGAAGCTCTGAAGTGACAATCGGGCCGATTGCTGAGCGACCTTCGCGCATCTCTTTCCAGATGGAGGGGGCATCAGTGCCCAGCCCGCACAGCCCGCCTATTCCGGTGATGACGACCCGCCTGTCCATTCAAGCTGCCTCAGCAAGCAAGCCGCGGATGGCTTTCACAATGTCGCCAACATTCTGGAGATCCGACCACGCCTCCGATGTGTTCATTTCGATCTTAATGCCATAGGCTTGCTCGAGGTCCCAGAGCACGTCCGCCAGTCCCAGCGAATCGATGCCGAGCGCGGTCACTTCCGTCTCGGTCGTTATTTCGCCGACTATGGGTCGAAACGCTCCCGCAAAGTTCTCAGATTCGACGCGTTTCTTGATTATGGTAATGATTTCCGTTGCGAGTTGATCAGCCATTCTGTCTGTTCCTTTCGATTTCAGCTGGTTTGACGTGGACGCGGCTCAACTCCTACGGGCCGCGTTGCGAAAATAGCCACCGACAAAGCTCATGCTCATAAGGGCGGGCTGAGTTCCGGCCGATCTACGGCGTAGGCTCCGATGACGAAGAAGGTCGCCGGCACCCGATGTGGCGCCAGCACATGACGGATCTGCGGTATGCAATGTGGGTTGGGCCAGTCCTCAAAGGTGGCGTCAGCGCATCACCCGGCACTCACATGTGTAGTCCTGCTTACAATTCTGGACCGTTTCGGTCGATCAGGGTGCCGGACGGCCACTCGTCCATCGAGCGTCCAATTGGCGCAACGAAGACGATCAAGTCCTCGACGCGGGTGGGCGGCAGGTCGGGATGTATATTTGCGAGGGTGGACCGTACCTCAACCCCCGACACAATGCTCGCCAGACCGCCGCGGCAGAACCTCTCAACGTGGTTCCGCATTGCCTGCCGAACCGTGCCGAACACAAATGGAACCCCCATCCGCTGCAGCAATGGGTACACAACGCTCAGTGAAAAGCTGATTCCGAGTCCCTCAAGATCCGGACGGACCCCGTATAAGCCAATTTCGGCCACCAGTAGATCGACCTCGCCAACTTTGATGAAGCGGCGCAGTATGCCAATATGAGCCGCTATGCCGTGCGCGTCGTAACCGATTGCGCGGAATTCCGGCCTTGCACCGGCCCAGCTACGGCCGCCTTCGAATGGCTTCGCGAGGAAGGCCCCATGCCGTCCATAAGTCTTTAGAAAGAAATCGGAGAGTTCGACATGGTCGGCCAGTTGCAATTCATTTTCCCAGCACAACTTCCACCGTACGTCAGAGCCCATGGAAATACCTCATCTTGATTGCAGTTTTTGAGATAAGCGCCTACGCATGGAGAGCTTGTCGCGTCGAGCTGACGCGATGGACCTTGCGCGGATCACCGAAGAACCAAGCCGCAACCGACATGCGAGTTGATTGATGTTTCGGCGTATACCGGAAGGCGTACACCAGAAGATGCTCCTCGGAGCCGAGAATGCTCCTTGGAGCTAACGCAAACATCGACGATTTTCCTTTAGTGCTTCCTTGAATTCTCCCTATGCGACGTTCTCCAGAATCGGTAAAATCGTTTGTTTCGATTAACGGCATCCACGCTATGGATAGCTAAAGACATGCGTTTCAAAGGGATTGACCTAAATCTCCTCGTTGTGCTCGACGCGCTGCTGGTGGAGCGCAGCCTCTCGGCGGCGGCCCGCCCCATCAACCTCAGTCAGCCGGCCATGAGTGCGGCCGTCGCCCCCGCTGCGCGATTTTTTCGGCGATGAACTGTTTACGACGAGCGGCCGCGAACGTTTTGTGACCCCGCGTGCGGCAGCACTTGCCCCCGCGGTTCGCGACGATCTCTGCACATCCAGTGCTCGATTATGGCTGTCTACCACAAGCAGCTGTCCGGCAGCTTACGTTCGAGAGATACATGTCGATGAGGCACGTCTCGGTCAGGTTCGGGCGTATTCTGAAGCCCTCCATCGAGGAATGGTTCTTGCTTGAACACCCCCGTCGCGACCCATCGCCGGTATCGGCGGAAGACGCTGTTCCACTTGCCCTATTCATCAGGCATCAGGCAGATGAGGCCATTGCGCCCCGGTTCGGGCCATCCACATCCTGCCTTCGAAATAGCGCCGATTATCCTGCGCCGGACGGCACCCTCGACCCCACTCTGCTGGCAGCAGCGGCCCGATCCGTGCCCATTCCTCGTCCGATACCCCAATCCGCGCGCCCAACGCTGCCTCCAAAAGACAGCCTTGAATCAGCGACCGAGTCTAGCGTCAAGCTTTGTCCACGAAGCCTAATAGACGACAGTGTCTCCAAACTTGCCCCAACACATGTGTGAGCTTTGCTACGCGCGCGAATGCACCTCGCACTCGTGCTTTGCCAACCGCCCGCGGGCTTATTTCGTCACAGCAAGGGCATTGTCTGTGGCTAGAACCGGCCAGTATTTCGAAATTGCCAGAATTGCGCCGACGGAAGAAAAATGACCGTAGTCGAAATAGAGAAACTCGCCTGCGTCGGCGTAGGGGCAGCGTCCTGCGCTACAGAGGAATTTCAGCGGATCGATGAAAGTGGCGCCTTTGGTAAATGAGCGCACACGATTGTTGATGTCGGGATCCATGGCCATTGGCCAGTATGTATCATCCGAATTTCTGCGCTTTGCGAAGAATGCGATTATCCGAACGTCGGTTATGAATTGCGGAGACTGGCCGATGACGAACACGCGCACACCCTGGCCACGAAGCGTATCGATCGTTTGCTGGAGACCGTCGAAACTTCTCGCCTCGTAGTCGGTCCACCGCCCGCTGAGGACAACCGTCTTGATGCCTGCGTCCCGGATGATCTCCAGGGCCTTCTGATTGAACCGTATGCAATCCGGGCGTGCATACGAGAAGTAAGAGAGAATCGGTGGACAGCCTGCGTAAGTATATTCCACGACGTTGGCTTGAATTTTCCTTTTGTTGGCCTCCAGCCCTGAAACATAATGGGCGGCGAAGGAGTCGCCCCACAACAAAACGGTCGTAGCGAAGCCGCGAGTGCGTGTGCAGTCCTCGATGTTCCAGCTTTCGATCCGGCTCGAGCCCTCGTTGAAACAGGTCCCCTCGAGCCAGTCCCCGGCAGGAATCCGCTGCTGGGCATACTCCGGGAACCGTTGCGGAAAGCCGTTGCCGAGCGCGCCGGCCGCCCCGCCAACGCAAACAAGAGCGATCGCACCCGCTGAAAAGGCGAAGATCGGCAACGGGGCGGTGAAGGACCTTTTCTGCCGAAACGGCTGCTCGATATACTTCCAGGAGAATGCAGCCAATGCGAAGCTTGCAACCGTCATCGCAATGATTATCGACGGGTCGAGATTTTGTAACGAAAGATAGTGCGCGAACGCATTGATCGGCCAGTGAACAAGATACAGCGAATAGGAGATGAGGCCGATCAAGACCAGTGGCCGGACTTCGAGTATGCGGCTAGCAATCGTCGAGGGGCTATTTTGGCCGACATAGATAAGGAGGGCCGTTCCGATGCACGGATACAGCGCGTTGTAGCCCGGGAACGGATCGCTCTCCGAAATCGCGAAGAACCCGATGGCGAGAAGGCCAAATCCGGCCAGCCCCACCATTTCCATAAGAAATCGATTGTTCAACGGCGGGGGCCGTTTCAGCATGAGCACGGCGCCCAGCATGAGTTCCCAGACTCGTGTCGGCAGCAGGTAGAATCCAGCGCTTGGCGCCAGCCATGTCGCCATGACCGCGAGCACGAAGCTGCCGACAATGATCGGTAGGAGTGCTGTCAGCCAGCGCTTCGCAAAATAGCGATAGATCAGGAACATCAGGATTGGGGCAAAGATATAGTACTGCTCCTCGACCGAAAGCGACCACGTGTGCAACAGCGGTCGGAGCTCGGCATCGATGGAGAAGTAATTTGACGTTTTCCAAAAATAGATGTTTGACCAGAAAGTCGATGCCGCTATGACGCTGAGACTGAATTCATGCAGATCTGACGGCAGAAGAATGAACAATGCCGCGATGCAGGTGAGGAGCGTGACAAAGATCAGAGCCGGCAGAATGCGTCGGGCACGGCGCCAGTAGAAGCTGACGATCGAAAACTCGCCGCGTTCAAGGTCGTCCAGAAGGCTTCCGGTGATCAGGTAGCCAGATATGACGAAGAAGATGTCCACACCGGTAAAACCGCCGGGAATTGCCGAGATTCCGAAATGGAACAGTACGACCGGCAGCACCGCAAGGGCCCGAAGGCCATCGATATCACGCCTGTATGTCATTAAAAAAGTCCTCTGTTCACAGGCCACGGCGAGTGTCGGCAGCACACAGTTTGGGCTGGCGTCGGTACCCGCAGCCCTTGGCGGCCCCTCCCCTTCCGGTCGCCCGCAAAGCTCTCCGGACGTGTATGACCATGTCATCGACGCCAGCCTCCTTCGCTGGGACAATGACATTTTCGGGGAAGGCATTCGGGTTAAGGCGTTCTCTGCTATTGACCCGCCGAACCAAGAAACATCCTGTGCCAGGTGTCCTGACGTGATTTCGAAGCATGAGGATCCATTGCGATGCTGCGTAGTCCGTTCCAAAAATCGGCACCAAAACTCAGTCGGCGGCGGACTAACGTCTCCTCGCGCTATTGAGCAAATCGATTTTGTTTATGAGGCCCCATCCAATTGATGGATGCATGCCCCCCGGGCGCCTTCACTGCCGGAATTAGGGAGACTGGGGCGGACGATGCTCGCTTCAGATAGAGGCGAACGAGACGATCAGGTTCTGGCGTGACCGGAAGCGGCCATCCTTGCTACAGCCTGATTGATGGTTCGCACGCCAAGCTTTGCCTTGGCGTTTTCCAGATGGAAGGTCACTGTGCGTTTCGAGAGGCCGAGGATCTGGCTGATATCCCACGCCGCGCCGCCCATTTCAGAGCTTCGAACTCCCGCGTCTTTGCGCCATCCACCACGCAATTGCCGGCGAGCCTGCGCCGGACATGAATGTGGAAGTTGATCGCTACCAACTGCAATGCTTTTTCGTAGCATTCCAGCGACCGCAAGACAGGCGGACGCGCCTCATCGGAAGCGAAGGTCAGCGCAGCAAAGCGGCCGCGATGATCATGCATGGACATGGTCAAGCCGCACCGAATGCCAAACTGAACTGCGTTTTCCAAAACTTCTTGCTGCGAGGCTGGCAAATACCGATGATCTCGATCCAGCCCCCAGTCGAAAGTATCCCAGCCTCGCAGCCCGCGCAGGATCACCGGATCGCCGCTGTGGTAGCGCGGTTGCAGATAATTGGAGGTCCAGGAAGAAGGATAATTCGAGATCACTAGCGGCGTGTCGCTGAAGGCTGGCGGGTAAGTGAAGTAAGCGAAGAGCGGAAATTCCAAGCCGGCGGCGGCCGAGGGATTGCCTCGTGGAGATCCGCAGCATCGACGCTTGCCGAAAGTTGCTCGATGAATTTTTCAAATAGCCGATGCATCTGGTTTTGCGTAAACTCCGCGGATGTTCCTCGATGCCAGGCGCGGGGCTCGGGCTAAACGATCGCGAATCGAAGCGACGCGCAGGATCTCGTCCCCATCATCGCTCCCATTACTTTCCTGCCTCTGCTTGAAGACAACGCCGCGAACCTGACCAATTGCCAGGCGGTGACGTTGACACATTGTCGATGAGCCGTGTGTCGCCCAGCCAAGCCGCGACAAGCAGCCGTGCCGGTCGGTCAAGGCTTGCCAAAGCTCGCAGATCTGTTACCGCGCGAAGTTCCAGGTATTCGACCTCGCGATAGCCGGCGGCCAGAATTGTTGCACGCGCTCCATCAAGCGTTGGCTGACGGGAGAGCCGCGCTCAAGCCGCTCGGCCGTATCGAAGAGGACCGATGCCAGCTTTGCGGCGATGACGCGTTCCGCTGGCGAGAGCCGGACGTTGCGCAATATCAAGGTCCCTCACCATGCGTCTGACAGTCTGAAGCTGCTGGAAATCCTTCTCGCCAAAAAACGCGAAGTCAGCGCCTGTCTGCGGAAAGAGCTTGGCCACGACCGTCGCCACACCATCGACAGCCAGCTGCGCTCAACCCGCGCCTCCTTCCCTGGCGTTACCCGCTGCGGGTGTCGCGTTTGGCATATTTTTGTGCAAATGCGAAGAGCTAAAAAAGCGGACTTGCGGATCTGCGGTGTTGACGCGCAAACCTCCACGCTTACACTAAATCGATTAAGGCGCCCCTAGCTCTGGGCCAACCACTTCGCGGACATGGACCACAAGAAAACAGGAACCAGGAAAGACAGAGCCGCCATCAAGGCCGGCCAAGTCAAAGTCGATTTGATCGCCGTTGTCGTCGCCGTCAATGACAGTGAACCCTGTGTCCTAACAATCGGCCGGATGAACACCCTTCCCTCCGGACCGTTTGCGCTCGAGCACCGATCGCTGCAATCCGGCCTGAGGGGGTGGGTCGAGCATCAGACCGGCCATCCGCTTGGGTACACCGAGCAACTCTACACGTTCGCGGATCGGGACCGCATCGGCGCCGAGCGCGAGCGCGCCATCTCCATCAGCTATCTCGCACTGACCCGCAAGGAACAGAGCTCGACCGAGTGCGGCTGGCGAAGTTGGTACGAATATTTTCCATGGGAGGATCACCGCTCCGGCACGCCGCCGGTGATGCTGGATTTTGTGCGACCGCGCTTGATCGAGTGGGCGGATGGCGCAAGCGACGCAGCCACGCGACGCGAACGCCGTCAGCGGTCGGCGATAGCGTTCGGCTTCGATGATCGCCATTGGAACGAGGAACTCGCGCTTCAACGCTATGAGTTGCTTTACGAAGCAGGCCTGGTTCAGGAGGCCGGAAGCGGAACGGACGCGACCCCGCTTCCCCTGGTGCCCAGCGAGTCCATGGTCGCCGATCATCGCCGCATCATGGCGACCGGCATTGCGCGGCTGCGCTCCAAAATCAAATACCGGCCGGTCGTCTTCGAGCTTATGCAGCCGACTTTCACACTGCTGCAGCTGCAGCGAACGGTGGAAGCCTTAGCTGGCAGGCTCATCAACAAGCCGAACTTCCGCAGGCTTGTTGAGCAGCAGGAGCTGGTCGAGGAAACTGGCGAGACTTCCGTTGATACGGGGGGGCGACCAGCAAAGCTCTATCGTTTCCGCCGTGGGGTCCTCGATGAAAGGGCGGTCGCGGGCACGAAATTGCCGCTGACGCGGGCTTGACAACCTTATAGTCAAGGTAGACATATCCCCTTATTATCAGATCGAATATAATCGGAGGCGCTGATGACTGGGGCGTTACCTACTGCCGCGTCCTTGTACGAGCGCGTCCGGCGCGTGGTCCCGCCAGTCGAATGGTCGGCCTTTGCAAACGACATTGATGCCATCCTCGCGCTGAAGCGGGAGCGCAACGCCATCATCCTGGCGCACAATTATCAGACGCCTGAGATCTTCCATTGCGTCGCAGACGTCGTCGGCGACAGCCTCGCACTGGCCCGTAAAGCAATGGCGGTGGATGCCGACATCATCGTGGTTGCCGGCGTGCATTTCATGGCCGAGACCGCAAAGCTGCTAAATCCGAACACGACCGTGCTCATCCCGGACATGGGCGCCGGTTGCTCACTGGCGGATTCAATCACGGCACAAGATGTGCAACTGATGCGGCAGCGCTATCCGGAGGTCCCGGTTGTCACCTATGTCAATACGTCCGCCGCCGTGAAGGCCCAATCCGACATCTGCTGCACCTCGGGCAACGCCAAGGCGGTAGTGGAATCGCTCGGCGTGCCGCGTGTGATCATGCTGCCCGATGAATTTCTTGCGAAGAACATCGCCGCCCAGACGAAGGTCGAGATCATCGCCTGGAAGGGTCACTGCGAGGTGCATGAGCGCTTCACCCCGGCCGATATCCGCGAGCTGCGCGCTGCACACGCGGGCGTGGTCGTGCTCGCCCATCCCGAATGTCCACCCGACGTTGTCAGAGAGGCGGATTTCTCGGGGTCGACGGCCGCCATGTCGGATTATGTCGAGCGGGAGAAACCGGCACGGGTCGTGTTGATGACGGAATGTTCGATGAGCGACAACGTCGCGGTCGCGCATCCCGCCGTCGAGTTCGTTCGCCCCTGCAATCTTTGCCCACACATGAAGCGCATCACGCTCGCCAACATTCGCGCTGCGCTCGAGGAGAACCGGTACGAGATCCGGATCGATCCCGGGATAGCCGACCCCGCCCGCCGCGCGGTCGAGCGCATGCTTTCAATATGAACCTTGATGTCCTCGACATCGCCGGAGCGCCGGTCGTCATCGGCGCCGGCATTGCCGGCCTGATGACGGCGCTTCATCTAGCGCCGGAACCGGTCGTGCTTCTGTCCAATGCGCCGCTTGGAACCGGAGTCTGCAGCGAGCTCGCTCAGGGTGGTCTTGCGGCAAGTCTCGGCGGCGACGACGACCCCGAACTTCATCTTTGCGACACAATTGCAGCCGGCGACGGCCTCTGCGACGAGGCGACGGTGCGGCGAGTGGTCCGGGCTGCAACCAATGCGATCAAGACCCTGGACCGCTTCGGCGTCGCCTTCGACCGCTACCCTGAAGGCGCTTTGCGGCTCGGGCTTGAGGCAGCACATTCGCAACGGCGGATCGTGCATGCCGGCGGCGACGCCACGGGTCGGGAGCTGGTCCGCGCACTCATCGCCGCAGCGCGCCGGACAGCCTCGATCACTATTCTCGAAAACGTGGAGGTCCGCCGCCTGATCGTGGAAGACGGGTCGGTCATCGCCGTGGTCGCGGTCGGGTACGCGGGTGCGGTCGCTTTGCCCACGCGCCGCGCGGTGCTGGCAACCGGCGGCATCGGCGGCCTGTTTTGCGACACGACAAACCCGCCTGGCTCATGGGGACACGGGCTGGCACTCGCTGCCTGGGCCGGGGCAGAGCTCGCCGACCTGGAATTCGTGCAGTTCCATCCGACCGCCCTCGACACCCCGCGTCGGCCGATGCCGCTGGTGAGCGAAGCAGTGCGCGGCGAAGGCGCGATGCTCATTGACGAGCGAGGAGAGCGCTTCCTCGCTGAAACGCCTGGCGGCGAGCTTGCGCCTCGCGACGTGGTGGCGCGCGCCGTTTGGCATCAGCTTGCTGCCGGGGGCCGCGTGTTCCTGGACGCGCGGCGATGTCTCGGCCCTAGTTTTGAAAAGCGCTTCCCAGGCATTGCCGGTTTGTGCCGCGAGGCAGGCGTAGATCCTGCGACCGACCCGATTCCGGTGCGCCCAGCGGCACATTATCACATGGGCGGCGTTGCCGTAGACGCCGGCGGCCGCAGCTCCGTCGAGGGATTGTGGGCGTGCGGCGAGGTTGCTTGTACTGGCCTGCACGGCGCCAATCGTCTCGCAAGCAACTCGCTCACCGAAGCGGCGGTCACCGCGAGCTGGGTTGCTGAAAGCGTTGCCGGCGCATCGTATACCCGGCGCCGGCGTGTATGTTCCACGTTGGTGCCTCCACGGCCAGACGCTTCAGGCATCAGGGCGGTCGTCTCCGCCGCACTCGGCATCATCCGCGATGGCCAGACGATGCGCGAAGCGGTGGCGACCCTGCTGCCGATGGCAGGTCACGACGGCCCCAAGTCCGGCCCGGCTTTGGTCTCACTGATGCTGGCCGTTGCAGCCCTACGGCGAGAAGAGAGCCGCGGCGCGCACTGTCGATCCGATTTCCCCCGGCGCGATGCAGACGCGTGTACGTCACGGCTGACGCTGAACAGCGCAATGCAGGCCGCCGCCGCACTCAGTTGCCGGGCACCGATACGGAGCACGTGATATGGTTTCATTCTCACCCCTCCCCTCGACACTGATCGAACCGATCGTGCGCGGTGCCCTTCTCGAAGACCTTGGCAGATGCGGCGACCTGACCAGCGATGCAGTGATCCCCCACGATTGCATTGCCACCTTGGTGCTCAAATCGCGACAGGCGGGCATCGTTGCCGGGCTCGATCTGGTCGCGTACGCCTTCCTGCTCGTGGAGCCCGCGATCGACATTCACATTTGGCGTCCTGACGGCAGTGATGTCGGGGCGGGCGAAACCATCGCGAAGCTGTGTGGACCGGCGCGCGGCCTGCTCGCAGCCGAGCGCACAGCGCTCAATTTCCTGTGTCGCCTGAGCGGCATTGCCACAGCCACAGCGGCGATGGTGGAGTCCGTGCGTGGCCACAAGGCGAGGATCGTATGCACTCGAAAGACGACTCCCGGCCTGCGCGCGCTGGAGAAATACGCCGTGCGCGTCGGCGGCGGCGCCAATCACCGCTTCGGGCTCGACGACGGCGTGCTTATCAAGGACAACCACATAGCGATCGCCGGTGACATCCGCACAGCTATAGAGCGGGCGCGCGCCGCCGCAGGCCACATGGTGAAGATCGAGGTTGAGGTCGACACGCTGGAACAGCTGGATATCGCGCTTACAGTTGGAGTCGACGCGGTGCTGCTGGACAATATGTCAGTCGAGGACCTTGCCCGCGCCGTGGCAACGGTCGGCGGCCGCACAATCACCGAGGCCTCAGGTCGGGTGACACCGAAAACGGCTCCCGCAATCGCAGCCACCGGTGTCGATCTCATTTCCATGGGCTGGCTGACACACAGCGCGCCGATCCTCGATATCGGCCTGGACATGCCAGCCCTGGGAAACATCGGCACCCGCTTGAACTGATGGAGACGAAATGAAGAGCAGTACCCCTCGGACCTGCACGCAGCGAAAAGGTGCTCGAAGCGAGCCTGTTACCGTTCAACAACGTGAGATTCGAGGCGCATTGCGCTGACGACGGTCATAGTGCTGCGAGCCCCGCCGGTCGATTGACCCCTGCACGCGCTCGCCGACCAGCAACAAGGCTTTTGAAGATGACGATTGAAATGAACGCGGAAACCGATGTGAACCAGGTTGTGGACACCATCGACGTAGCGCTACCCCGATGGAGCAGCAAGGAGGCGGAGGCGATCCACGGCATGCCGTTCAATGACCTGCTCTTCCTGGCTCAGACGGTTCACCGCCAGAACTTCGATCGCAACCGGGTGCAGCTGTCGCGGCTGCTCAGCATCAAGACCGGCGGATGCCCGGAGGATTGCGGTTATTGCAGCCAGTCTGCACATCACAACACCGGCTTGATGGCCACGAAGCTGATGGAGGTCGAGCGGGTCATCACTGAGGCGACCAAGGCGCGTGACGCCGGCGCCACCCGCTATTGCATGGGCGCGGCCTGGCGCCACCCGAAGGAGCGTGACATGAACGCCCTGATCGCCATGGTCGAGGGCATAAAGGCACTCGGCATGGAGACCTGCATGACGCTCGGCATGCTCGAACTTGGCCAGGCGCAACGCTTAAAGGCGGCCGGCCTCGACTACTATAACCACAACATCGACACCTCCGAGCGCTACTACCCAGAGGTTGTCTCCACCCACACCTTTGCCGACCGGCTGCAAACGCTTGGCCACGTGCGCGAGGCTGGCATAAAGGTCTGCTGCGGTGGCATTTTCGGGATGGGCGAGGAAAAGGCCGACCGCATCGACATGCTGGTCACGCTGGCCAACCTGCCTGAGCCGCCCGAAAGCGTGCCGATCAACCTTCTGATCCCCATCAAGGGCACGCCGCTTGCCGAGGCCGGCCCCCTCGACCCGCTCGACTTCGTGCGTACAATTGCGCTCGCTCGCGTCATGATGCCCAAGTCCTTTATAAGGCTGTCCGCCGGTAGGACGGCGATGAGCGACGAAATGCAGGCACTGTGCTTTTTCGCCGGCGCCAATTCCATATTCGTTGGGGACACGCTGCTGACGGCAGAAAATCCCGGCGAGGACAAGGATCTTTTGCTCTTCCGGCGCCTTGGCATCGAGCCGATGGCGCCTGAGGCGAAATGAACGAGCCGCCGCTTGCCCGCTATGAATCGACCTTGCAGGGACTGGCGCGCAGGGACCGGTTGCGCACACTTGCGCCACGCGCCGGGCTCGACTTCTCGTCGAACGACTATCTCGGGCTGGCCGCCTCCAGGAGACTTGGCGAGGCGGTTGCGGCTGCCATTGCGCGGGGTACGCCGGTTGGCGCAACCGGGTCGCGGCTGTTGCGCGGCAACGCGCCGGAGCATGAGCAACTGGAGGCAGACGCCGCGGCGTTCTTCGGCACCGAACGCGCGCTGTTCTTTGGCAGCGGCTACATCGCCAACTTCGCCCTTCTGACCGCGCTGCCACAGAAGGGCGACCTGCTGGTCCTCGACGAACTCGCCCATGCCAGCATGCATGAGGGCGCGCGGGCAGGACGCGCCGAGTTCAAGCTGGTTGCGCACAACGACGTCGATGCTGGCGAGGACGCGATCACGCGCTGGCGCGCCGAAGGCGGCATGGGACGCGTCTGGATCGCGATCGAAAGCCTCTACAGCATGGATGGCGACCGCGCGCCGCTAAAAAGTCTTGTCGCGCTTGCCGATAGGCACGAGGCATTCCTTGTCGTCGACGAAGCGCATGCCACCGGTGTCTGGGGACCGGATGGCCGGGGGCTGGCCGCCGCATTCAAGGGCCGCGACAACATCGTCGCGCTCCACACATGCGGCAAGGCGCTCGGCGCGTCCGGCGCGCTCGTCACCGGGCCGGGACTGCTATGCGACTATCTCGTCAACCGTTGCCGGCCATTCATCTACGCCACCGCGCCATCGCCGCTGATGGCGGTGGCAGTGCGCGAAGCGCTCGCCATGCTGTCCGACGAGCCCATGCGCCGCGTTCAGCTGCAGGATCGCGTTGCCTTCGCCGGCCGTCAATTGGCCGAGCGCTGCGGCGTGAAGCCGAGCGGCTCGCAGATACAGCCCTTTGCCATCGGCGATGTCGGGCGCACCATGGTGGTGGCGGCGGCACTGCGGGCCCGCGGCTTCGACATCCGCGGCATCCGCCCGCCGACCGTGCCAGAGGGCACATCGCGCCTGCGCATTTCGCTGACGCTCAACGTCGACGAAGCTGCCATCTCGGCCATGGTCGAGGCGCTCGTTGAGGTGTTGGCCCAAACATGACCGGAGCGGCATGACCCAACGCATCGTCATCACCGGAACAGACACCGGAATTGGCAAGACCGTGTTTGCGGCTGGGCTCGCCGGCCTGCTCGACGGCTTCTACTGGAAGCCGGTGCAATCGGGCCTCGACGGCGAGACCGACAGCGAGGTGGTTGGGCGGCTTGCCGGCCTGCCGCCGGGGCGCGTGCTGCCGGAAGCCTACCGCTTGAAGAGCCCGCTGTCGCCGCATCGTTCGGCCGAAATCGACGGCGTCGCCATCAAGGCTGCCGATCTTTCATTTCCGGTCCTGCCGACGCCGCTCGTCATCGAGGGCGCGGGCGGACTGATGGTGCCGCTCAACCGGCGCACAAGATTCATCGATTTATTCGAGCAGTGGCAGTTGCCGGTCATCCTGTGCGCCCGCACCGCGCTCGGCACCATCAACCACACGCTCCTCTCAATCGAAGCTCTGCGAGCCCGCTCTATCCCAATCATCGGCGTCGCTTTTGTCGGCGACGAGGTGGCAGACACGCAAAGGACAGTTGTGGAATTCGGCGGGGTGCCGCAGCTTGGCAGGCTGCCGTATCTCGACCCGCTGACGGAAAAGACGCTGAGAGACGCAATGATTGCCGGCTTCGCCTTCGCCTCGATTACGGGAGATCACTGATGTCGCAGTCCCGTGTGTGGCATCCCTTCACCCAGCACGCGCTCGAGCCGGCGATCCCTGAAATCGTCATGACCGAGGGCGCCTATCTCCACAAGGCCGACGGCGCGCGTATCCTGGACGCTATCTCCTCCTGGTGGGTCGTCACGCACGGCCACCGCCATCCGCGCATCATGAAGGCTATCGAAACAACCGCGTCGAGCCTCGACCAGATTATCTTTGCGGGCTTCACGCACGAGCCGGCAGAGCGCTTGGCCAAGGCGCTTGTCGGCCTCGCTCCCGCCGGACTCGATTGGGTGTTCTATTCCGACAGCGGCTCGACCTGCGTCGAAGTCGCGCTGAAGATGGCGCTCGGTTATTTCCGCAATATCGGCGCCCCGCGCTCGCGCATCGTCGTGATGGAGCACAGCTATCATGGCGACACGATCGGCACGATGAGTGTCGGCGCCCGCGGCGTGTTCAACGCCGCCTACGAACCCTTGCTGTTCGAAGTCGACACCATCCCCTTCCCGGCCGCGGGACGCGAACAAGAGACGCTGGATCGGTTCGAGGCAGTTGCCCGCGACCTGCGCGCCGCCGCGCTGATCGTCGAGCCGCTGGTGCTTGGCGCCGGCGGCATGCTGATGTATCCGGCTTCGGTTCTGACGGAACTGAAAAAAATCGCCGAAGTCTCCGGCACGCTGCTGATCGCCGACGAAGTGATGACCGGCTGGGGGCGAACAGGAACCATGTTCGCCTGCGAGCAGGCGTCCATCTCTCCTGATATTTTGTGCACCTCGAAGGGCTTGACCGGCGGCGTGATCCCTCTGGCGGCCACGCTCGCCACCGATGCCATCTTCCAGGCTCACTACTCCGAGGACCGGACGAAGACGCTTTTCCATTCGAGCTCCTACACCGCCAACCCGATTGCCTGCGCGGCAGCACTCGCCAACGTCGAGATCTGGCATGACGAACCGGTGGCCGAGCGTATCGCGGCCCTGAGCGCGCGACAGGCCGCCGGGCTTCGGCGCTTTGGCGACAATCCGTTCTTCACCAACATCCGGGCGACCGGGACGATAGTGGCTCTCGATCTGCGCACCGGCTCAGCCGGCTATCTTGCCGAGATCGGGCCGAAGCTGCGCGCATTCTTCCTCGACAAGGGGCTGCTCGTGCGTCCGCTCGGCAATGTCCTCTATCTTCTGCCGCCTTATTGCATCACCAGCGACGAGCTGGTCGGACTCCATGACGCTATCGAGGAGGCCGGCGAACGCTTCGGCTCAAAGCCATGAGCAGATCATCGCGCATTCTCGGGTTTGGTCATCATGTGCCGTCGCGAAAGGTCGAGAACCCGGAAATCGAAAATCGGCTCGGGCTCGAACCCGGCTGGATCGAGCGGCGGACCGGGATACGGTCACGCTTCTGGGCAACGGACGAAGACACGTTATCGGGCCTTGCCGCCTCTGCCGGCGACATGGCGCTGGCGAATGCCGGCATCGACCGGAGCGACATCGGCCTGCTGTTGCTTGCGACCTCGACCCCCGACCACCTTCTTCCGCCCAGCGCGCCGCTGGTAGCACACCGGCTGGGGCTCGGCCGGGCCGGCGCGATCGACCTGACCGGTGCCTGCGCAGGCTTCATCTATGCGCTGATGTTCGCCGACGGGTTCACCCGGCTGCACGGTAAGGCGAGCCTGGTCATCGCCGCCAACATCCTTAGCCGCCGCATCAATCCGGCCGAGCGCGCCAGCGCCGTGCTGTTTGCCGATGCCGCCGGCGCCGTGGTGATTGGTCCGTGCGATAACCCGGATCGAGGCATTCTCGGCGCTTCGGTGGATTCCGACGGCTCACGCTACGGGCTGATCCAGATTCCCGCTGGCGGAAGCAACACGCCGTTCCATCGCGACCTCGACCCCGAGCAGACGCGGATGACGATCACCGACGGCCGCGAAGTGTTCGCCAAGGCCGTGGACATGATGACTGCCTGCTCGCAGGACGCGCTCGCCGCGGCCAAAATGCGGCCGCAGGACATCGACCGGTTCGTGCCGCACCAGGCCAACGCGCGCATTTTCGATGCCGTTGGGAGAAACCTCGGCATAGCAGATCATGCGATCGTCAAGACGATCGTCGACTACGGCAACTCTTCCGCCGCGACGACCCCACTGTCGCTGTCGCTGGCCAACCAAGCGGAGCCGTTCCGGCAGGGCGAGAAGATCCTTCTGGCGGCAGCGGGTGCGGGTCTCAGCGGCGGGGCCCTCATCGTTGGAACTTAGCGGAACGCTCGGCCACGCACAGGACTGTCATGAATGAAGCTAGGATGGCCCAATGCGAAAATAGTCGCCTGCAAGCTCCATGGCTCTGGTTCCCTGACGCGAGAGCCAATCACCGTGCCGACGACCTTTTTCGAGCAGGACGAGCGGCAAGGCCACCTGACTGGGCGAGGTCTGCCTGGCGCTGGCTGCCGGCGTGGAGGTGGCTGAACCCGGCAACGTCATGCAGTGCGAAAAAAATCCCCATATGCCCGTTTTCAACGACGCTCGCTCCATTTCGAAACCAGGTGTTTCGCCCGATCTGGACGGCCACACAAATATCCAGCCTCGGGTGGCTCGTGCAAACGGTTGCCATCAGTTGGGCAAGGGCTGAGAGGAAGAATACTGGCAATGTGGATGCGGCCTGCACGAGCGCAACCATCAAATCGGACGCTGAAATGGTTGCCATCACCGCTTATGTCTGTCGGATACAATATTGTGCGCAGCGTTGGTCCGGCTTTTGGCGGCGTAATCCTGGCATTCTTTGGACCGCTGGCCGCTTTCGCTTTGGCTGCGGTGAGTGATCTGGCGCCCCTGGCCGTCTACCGACATTCGGATCTTGGTAATCGAAGGCTGGTTATGGGCCTTCTTCCCGGTCGCCGCCTGCTGGTTGGCACGAACCAATGTGCTGTCGAGCATCACTTAGTAATTCTGAGGATCCCGATCAGGTCAGCGAATATCCGTTCCCATACCGGCCTTACCGCGCCTGAAGTGTGCAGGCTTTCGAGGCGCTGGCATTGCTCGCTACTCAGTTCATATCGCCGGGCCATCCCTCGCTCCAGATCGAATCTCAACGCAGATTTGAATCGTGAATGTCGATTGGCCAGGTGAGGGTTATCATGGCCCTCTCAGCTTTGCTGAGACTGACCTATGGCCAAAAGTCCCGTAGATGCAGTGTGGAATGACAATCCACAGACTCCCACCATATTGCGCTTAGAGACGCCCTCCTTCTGTGGCCGAGATGGGCGCCAACGCTGTTGTCGTGGCCGCGCCGCGATGCGGGTGAGCTCGACGGTTTGTCAGCCGCACCTCGGTGCGTGTCGCTGAAGACCAATTGCCTCTGGAGTGCGAACCTGCGGGCCTTTTCCCCGCGCGGCCTCCCGCTTGGCCTTCGCTGCGGATTTCAGAGGATCGTGGGCACCCATTTCAGAGGATCGTGGGCAGTGATTTCACGGTAAGCGGTGCGCCAAGGCACCTTGCAAGATGCCGATGAACATGGAGGTTTCGGGCCATGACATTGGAACATGCAACGGGCGATATGGTCGCCGAGTTAAGCGGCGCCGCAGCGGCCGAAGATCTTAAAACGGTGCCCGGGCGCGTGCGGCAACGAAGGCTGTGGAGTTGCACTGAGAAGCGCGCGTTGGTCGACCTGGCGAGCGCGGCGGGGTCGTCGGTGACCGAGGTCGCGGAAGCGTTCGGCGTAGCTCCGTCACAGCTCTATGCCTGGCGCAAGCAGATGGCCGGCGGCGAGCTCAATGCCGATCAGGCGATGGCAACCTTCGCGCGCATCGACGTGAGCGATCTGCCGGGTGTCGAACGCCCCGTCGCCGATTGCCCGGACCCGGCCGGCAGGATCGTCGTGGCCTTTCCGAATGGCGCGCGATTGCGGATCGACGGGACCATCGATCCGACAGCACTGCGCATCGTCCTGGCGGAGTTGACCAGGTGATCACGGTTGTGCCGACCGACCGGATTTACCTGTGCTGCGGCGCGACCGACATGCGTCGCGGGATCAATAGCCTGGCGCGGATGGTGCAGCAGGTGCTCGCGCTCAACCCGCACACTGGCGCGATCTTCTGCTTCCGTGGACGCAAGGGTCATATCATCAAGATTCTGGCGCATGACGACCAGGGGTTCTGCCTGTTCACCAACTAACTGGCTTCATACTACAGCCCTTTCCTTGAGATCGGAGCATTTTGAGGAGTTGAGTTGGCGGATGGCCTCTGCCCGATGGGCAAGCTGGTTCCATCGGCTGCACTGTTTGGCTGGGACGTGCGGTCCGGGCAGTTCATAGAGGCCGATATAGCCGTTGTAGGCATGTCTTTTCACGATGCCGTATTTCGCCCATCTGACCAGGGTGCATTCGGTGATTCCAAGTTTTGCGCAGGCTTCTGCTTTTGTCAGCATTCCCCGCTCGCGCAGCCGGTCGTAGCGCGAGCGCAGACCATATTGCTTGACGAGATAGATGACGCGCAAGTCGCTGAACTGGGTGTCAGCCTTACCGCGCCGCGCTGAGCCGCCGGGACGGATTCCCCTTGCATTCAGGATGTCAGCGATTTCAGCGCAGATATGCTCGTCGAGAAGCTTGTCGACCAATTCGACCACCTCGGGCCGGGTCTTTACCTGCTGTGCGGAGGTTTTCGGGTTCTGAGTGATCAATGTTTCGGTCTTTCCGCCTCTGAAGCGGATGTGTATCCGTGTCTCTCCCTCGGCCTGGAACTTGAGCAATGTGATGTCTTCGACGAGATAGGCAAGGAGCCGCTTGCGTTCTCGGTTCGGCAAGGCGGGGTCGCGCCAGACCGTTTTGAAGTCGGCCGTCATGGCGATCAATCGATCGCGGATTGCATCGTCGAGTGTCGCTCGGTCTGCGCGCAGAGCACTCTCTCTTTCTTCTCGTAGATCAGACAGCATGCGCAGTTTGTCGTTCCATTCGCGTTCAAGGGTGTCGGCGACCAGGCGGTTGTTCGGATCGACCAGCATAAACCGCCGCTGTGCAAGATCGGCATCGATTTGGGCGCGTTCGACGGCACGGAGCCGGAGTTTGTCCGCTTCGTCATAGCGCGCTTCGATCTCTTTTCGGATCTCCAGAGCTAACTCCACGGCGGCGGGCGTCATTTCCGCAGCGATCAGTTCACCGATCGCCGCGTCGACGGGCCAGCCTGCGATCGACTGGCAGTGAGGCTCACCCCGAGAGACGTAGGCGCGGCTGCAGACGTACCAAGTGTCCACCTGACCGCGCCGGGTGACGTAACGGGCCCTCATGTGACAGCCACACCGCCCGCATATGACGCGCCCCTGCAACAAAGCCGCGCCTTCGCGCGGTGGCGAGATGCGCGCGGTCTGGTAGCCTTGGCCATTGGCCTCGAGCGCCTTGAGGTTGTGCTGGAACTGCTCCCAGCTGATATAGCCGGGATGTGCGTCCGGGATGCATGCGAGCCATTCATTGGGCTCACGTTTGCGGAACTGTTTCTTTCCGTCGACGGTTCTGCGGTAAAGACGCTGACCATAGGCATAGACGCCCGCGTAGCGAGGATTGTGCAGCGTGCGTAAGGCCGCCGATGTGGTCAGCGGTTGGAAGACCACCCGCTTGCTGTTGCGGAACCGGGATGGGAAGAGCAGACCTTCCCTGGCAAACGCCTTGACGGTCTGCGTGGCCGACCCGACCCGCGAGAACGTCTCGAAGAAGTGGGTGATCATCTCCCGGATCTGAGCGTCTGGATCAAGGACCACATCGCCAACCTCGTTGTAGATGAAGCCGGTCGGAAGGGGACAGCGATATTCGCCGCGGCGTGCTTTGTTGAGAATGCCACCGCGCAACCGGGCTTTGATAACGTGCAACTCGGCCTCGCTCATCGTGCCCTTGAGGCCCAGCAGAAGCCGGTCATTGAAGTTAGCCGGATCGTAGACGCCATCTTCGTCGAGAATGAGCGTGTCGGCCAAAGCGCAGATCTCCAGCAGCCGATGCCAGTCCGCGTTGTTTCTGGCGAGGCGAGAGACTTCCAGGCCCATGACGATCCCCGCGCGCCCCATGCCGACATCGGACACCAAGCGCTGGAAGCCTTCGCGCCACGACGCTGAAGCGCCGGATTCGCCCTGGTCGCTGTCGATGACGGTGATCTGGTCGTCGTGCCATCCAAGCCCGATCGCGCGACCACGAAGATCGTATTGACGCTTGGTGCTTTCGACATTCTCCATGACCTGGCGCATCGATGACTGTCGGATGTAGAGGTAAGCGCTCCGCTCGAGATGATGCGATTGGACCTTGAGCTTTTCGTTCATGCTGTTCTCCGTTCAGGGGCCGCCATCACGATGGCGGCGAGCAAGTGGATGATTGTGCGTCGCTCGGACGTTTCGTCCGCGATCGGCAGCCTGGCTACAGGCGGCGAAGCCGCGGGTGGGGACCAGCCCGGCGCACGCAAGATCGCGCTAACCCAGGCCCACATGCCGCGATGCAGAAGGATGCTAAGACCACTGCGTGCCTCCACAGGGAGCGCGGCACCAAGCGCGGCGGCGCGCAGTATTTCGTATCGCTCCGTGGCGCGGGACTGCATCGCGCAATGCAATTGCGCACCACCACTGATGGTTACGCCGTTTTTTTTACGCCGAGCGCACGCTCGATTGTTCTGGGGTGGACATCGAGGCCGAACTCTGTCCAGAGCCGGTTCGTCAGTTCGCGTGCCCGAATGGGCTCGCCTGGAACCACTTGGGCCCTGAGAAAGGCCAGCACTTCGCTCTGGATCTTGTGCGGGCCGTGCGGGCCGCGCTTCCTCGGTACTAGGCCGGCCAGACCCGCGTCCTCGAAGTCCGCTTTGGCCTGGTAGAAGGTCGGGCGGGAGACGCCATATTCGTCGGACACCTCCGTTACCGACATTTTGTCGACGGATACGCGCCGCAGCATCTCGTACTTCACCTGCACGATGTCGCGCGGATCGAAGAAGCCGTCCTCCCGGAACTTCTGATCGCCGATTTTTTCCGGGGCTGGATTGAGCGTGCCATCCTCGGCCAAAGCGCTGGCTTTCGATTGCCTGTGTTTGACGCTGTCCGACACCTGCGCTGCCCCCCGATGTCGACTCAATTATCGTAATTATAAATATGCCGCGTATGATTAAACTGTCAAGCGTGTATCTGCCAACCAATCGCATATAATCTCTACTAATACAGCACATTCAGCGAAGCCCCCATGGATTTTGCGGCGTTATTTTCCTTACAACATCGGCGAAATTTCCTTTACAATCTTGCGGCGTTGCGCATCTCCCTTGCGATATGAGGCGCTCTACGAGACTGCTGAGTTCCAGTAGGTCGGTGAGGCTGCACAGTGCGCGCCCGTTTCCCGCGACAACCTCAAGGCTGGGCACGGCTGCATCGGTCCATTGCGGCGGAACAGAGCAAATCCGGCCATCGTCAAAGCGCAGCAGCAACAGCTTGCCCGCTCGGTTACCGCGCTTCCCAACGCAGGCACCGTGCTGCCCGGAATACGGATGAAAGGGGTGAGTCACCATCACAAACTGCAACGGGGACGATGAACCGCCTGCATTTCCAAGTGAGTTACAAGCGGCTTACCGATGGTTGTTTTGCCTGGCCAACCACCAAGGATCAGGTCGCCGTGTCGCTCACCAAGGCGCAGCTTTCGCTGCTTTTGGACGGGATCGATTGGCGCCGGCCGAGCAAGATTTATCGACCGCGTTTGGCTGGCTGATTTTGATGTTTCTTATTGATTTTGTGTTGATTCTTCTTCCGTAACGAGGGTCTTTCGGGTATAGGTTTTGGGTGTCGGAACAAGCTCCCTCAATCGCTGATTTCTTCGCTCGGATCGCCCTTCTGGAGGCGGCCGTTTCTGCCCGTGACATCACCATCGCCGAACGCGATGAGCAGCTTCGAAGAGAGCGCGCCGAGGCCGCACTTCGCATCCAGCGCCTGCAGCTGCGGATCGATCGCTTCAACCGCAAGGCCTTCGGCCGTTCGTCCGAGAAGCTGGGCCAGATGCGGCTCGAACTCGAAGATCTCGAGACCGATTTCGCCGCCCGCGTGCCCGATATCGAGCTGCCCATCGTCGCTGACACCGACAAGGTGCGGGTGTTGCCGGTGCGCAAGCTCAACCCGAACCTGCCGCGCAAGCGGGTCGTTCGCGAGCCGTCTTGCGCATGTTGCCCGGGCTGTGGCGGCGATCTGCGCGCCATGGGCGAAGATAGCGACGAGATGCTCGATCTGGTTGCCCAGGCCTGGCAGGTGATGGAGACCATTCGACCCAAGTACAGCTGCCGGACCTGCGATAAAATCATCCAGGCGCCGGCGCCAGCCAAGGCCATTGCACGCGGCAAGCTCAGCTATGCCGCGCTCGCCCATATCATGATGGCGAAGTGGGGCTATCATCTGCCCTTCTACCGTCTGGCCCAGATGATGGCCGCCAAGGGCGTCGATATCGAGCGTTCCACGCTTGCGCGCAGCGCCGGCTACGCCGCCGCCTTGCTCGATCCGATCTACAACCGCATCCGCGAGATCGGCCGTACCCGCACCAAGATCCACACCGACGACACGCGGCTTCCGATCCTGGCGCCCGGCAACGGCAAGACACACAAGGGCGCGCTCTGGGTTTACGTCGCCGACGACCGCAACTCGGGTTCGCAGGAGCCGCCGATCGCCTGGTATCGCGCCACCATGGGCCGCGCCGGCGAGAGCGTGATGACCGAGCTCGCCGGATTTGCCGGCACGCTCCAGGCCGACGGTTTCAGCGGCTATAACCAGATCTACAAGGGCGGCGCCATTCGAGAAGCTGCCTGCCTGGCCCATCTGCGTCGCAAGATATTCGACGTTCACGACAGCCAGCCGACCGCGCTCAGCACGACGGCGATGGCCGGTATCCAGGCGATCTACCGGATCGAGGAAGAGATACGGGGACTCCCGCCCGCCGAGAGATTGGCCGCACGACGAAGTCGGACCCGACCACTGGTCCGCGCGCTGCGACGACAGCTCACGCGCCAGGGCAACGGTTTGTCGCGCCATGCCGATATCGCCAAGGCCTTCGCCTATGGCACCAGACGATGGCGCGCGTTCAATCGCTTCCTCTACGATGGCCAGCTCGAGCCCGACAACCTGATCGCGGAGCGGGCCATTCGTGGATTTGCAACGACCGATTCATACTGCACCTCCTCCTCAAACGTCCGGAAACAGGGACTTTTGGTTTTCCATTTTGATGCGACACGGGCCCCTGTGACGCGGAAACTGGGTTACTTGATCCTTTTCCAGGTCCGTGGCTCGTATTTGGTGCGGCGCATCCGGAACAACCTGCTCGGTAGGGAGCACGCCCTCCTTGATCAGTCGACGGACACGATGGGCTGTAACTCCAAGCTTTTTGGCAGCTTCGGTCAGCGTGAGCCATTCGCCATTCTTTTCGGCGGATCGGTAGCCGTGGATTTTATGGACCGTGCGCAGTGCCCCGACACGGCGCGCCGTCCAGGTTTTGCCTTGTCCGGTCTGCATTCCCATCCGGTTGAGAGTGGCGGCAATGTTTGCGTCGGACCAGCGGGTAGCCATAGACCGCATGACGGCAAGGGCGGCCTCCGGAGTACTCTGGCCATGTTCGCCAGCTTTGGGTTTGCGAATACGCAGCTGGGAGTGCTGGCCACCCCTCCAGTGGATCGTCAAAATAACTTCACGTTGCTCTTCATCGACGTCAGCGATGATATCCGACACGAGGGTGCGGAGGAGCTGCTGACGGCAACGCATATCGACGTCAGGCGCGCGCCAGGCAGCCTCCAGGTCGGTGGCAATGCCAGCAAAATCGGGAACTGGGGTGACAAGATCGATTTGTCGCGCTTGGGCCAAACCCGCTTCACAGGCTTCCACGCGCCTGAGCGCTGCCTCCCAGCTCTTCTCAAGTTGGGCAGCGATCAGCCGGTTGTCGGGGTCGCAAGCGGCATAGCGACGCTCAGCGAGAGATGCCTCGTATCGAGCTTGCTGCAAGTCCAGCTCCACCATACGGTGTCGTTCTTCCAGATTATCCCGATGCGCACGATCAGCTTCCATTGCGGCCTCGATCGCCATTGGCGTCACGGCTCTCAATATCTCTTTGCCGATGGCAGGGTCGATGCGAGATGCGCCAAAAGTCATGCATCGCGGCTTGGCCAGCATCTGGTTGATACGTTCGCAGCGGTAATAGGGATGACCCGGAGGCCGGCCCGAATAGACAACGCCCAACCGCCTTCCACATCGGCCGCAGGTGAGCAGGCCCGCAAGCAGCGCACGGCCGCCACGACCCGACTTGATGCCGCCTTTCTGTCCAAAGGCATTGACGGCGATATGGCTCTGGTTCCGCTCAAACTCACTCCAATCGATATAACCTTCATGATGATCCTGGAGCAGCACTTCCCACGTTCCAAAGGGCTTGTTGTGGCCGTAGCTTTTGCGAGCCCTGCCATCGACAATCTCCGTTCGCTTCTCGCTTTTACCATAGACATAGACCCCGGCGTAGAATGGGTTCTTCAGGATCGAAATAACACTTCGATAGCGAACCGGCACCCAGTCGAAGGACACCGTTTTGCGCCCGTCAGAAGGGCGGGGAAAATGGAAATTATCAGCCGTCAGCGAAATCAGCACCTGGCGGGCGCTGCCAAGCTCGCGGAAGCGCGAAAAGATGAGGCGGATCGCCTGCTGTACCCGAAGATCAGGATCAAGCCCCAGACCGTATTCACGATGCCAGATATAGCCGATCGGAACACTGAGGCGCAGTTCCCCCCGCCGCGCTTTGGCGCGAGCCGCGTCAAGCATGCGCGTTCGCAATATGCCGAGCTCAAACTCGCTGATGCTGCCCTTCATACCCAACAACAATCGATCGTTAGGCCGACAAGGATCGTACACCCCGTCGAGATCTATGACGCGCGCTTCAACCAGGCCGCACAGTTCCAGGAGGTGGTGCCAATCCCGGCCGTTACGGGAAAGGCGCGATGCGTCGAGGCAGAGCACTGCGCCAACTTTGCCTGTGCACAGGCCGCTCACCAGTCGCTCGAAACCAGGGCGGTCGACAGCGCCGCTGGCGGTCCGACCAAGGTCATCGTCGATCACCTCGACATCATGGAATCCCCAGCGGCGCGCAACATCCACAAGTTCATATTGTCGCCGCTGGCTTTCCAGGTTGTTCTGGACCTGACCGGGGGTCGACTGTCGAACGTAGACCACAGCTTTGCGCTTCAGCACCGTCGCTGGAAGGAGATCATTGCCCGTCATCGCTCGTCTCCTTCGTCGCGACGCCGGCCGCGGCCATCAGGAGGGTCGCCAGCCTGGCGACAACAACGCTTCGTTCCGGGTCGCTCAGGCCTCGCATCTGCGGCGTATCGAGCGGCATGCTCAGCTGCTGGGTCAGCACCGGTAATGTCGAGGGTGGTGGTGGTAAAGCCTTCATGGCGCGCCTCCTGGATGGCCGTGAGTCCATCCGTCGAAGTCTGCCTGAAACCGCGCTCGGTAAGCAGTCTATGAAGCTCTACAAGTCCAATCACCGCAACGCGCGGTTCGCCCATCTCCATGTTGGCGCAAAACGCCCGATCCAGCATCCACTCTGCGACCTGAATGATCTCACCCGGCCTAATCTCGACCCGAATGATCGAACCGTTAGCCCGATCCTCCCGACCTTCATGCCGGAATCGGCCGCCGTAATATGGATGCCAGCGATAATGAAACTCTACCATCTGCCCGACATGGGCAGAATGACCCTGCGATGACAGTCGGCCGACGCAACTGGCTTTTCTCGGGCAGCTTCGCCGCGGCAGAGCGGTCAGCGGTCGTGCTCAGCATCATTGAGACGTGCAAGCTTTGCGGCGTCGATGCCGAAGCCTACATGGCCGACGTCACCGAGCGCATCCAGAATGATTGGCCAGCCTCGCGCTGGGACGAACTGATGCCGTGGAATTGGGTGCGCCGCGAAGAGATGCAGCTCTCCTTGGCGGCATGAGCGCGCTCGATGACATGGCGCTGTCGGACGAGGCGCTCGAGGCCTGGATGGCTGCCAAGACCAACCGCCCGCTGGTGCGGACCATGTCGGCGCTGGATGGCTTCGTAACGGCGGCGGTCACCGGGCCGCGCTACCCGGACCCGCAAGACTGGATGTGCCCGCTCATGGGGTTGCGGCGCGACGTCCTGGCCAAAGGGTCTGCAACCGATCACGCCGTGTTTGCCAGCGTCGCCAGGATCCACAACCGGATCAACGAGACGCTCTTCGACAGACCGCAGGATTATGCGCCTCGATTCGCCACAAAGTCCAGCGGCGGCATCGACCCCCGGCCGTGGTGCCAGGGGTTCTATGCGGCCATGACTCTCAACATCAAAAGCTGGAAATCGCTACTCGACCTCGACAACCCCAACCACGGCCTGTTGCTGCCGATCCTGATCTACTGCGTCGACAAAAAGGGCAGGCCCGTCCTCGGCAAGCCCAGGCCGGGGCCAGAGACCGCGCACTTCATCGAACACGAGGCCTACAAAGACATCGCCCTCGTCATCCCCGCCCTCCGCGAACTCCACTACGTCACCCGTTATGACGACCCGGAGTGATCGGCGCCGGCGCGCGGACCAACGGCTGATGTACTATAGGCGCACCAGACGATTTCGGGAAAGGCGCCTTGGCGCACCGCTTACATTTCACGCGATCGTGGGCACCTTTAGAGCAAGGGTGAAGGGATCCCGACCGACAATCTGACTGGGCTATGGACACACTCGTTTTGACACGAGGAATCCAGATGCCGACCGAGAGATTGTCGATGCGCCGCATACGCGAACTATTGCGACTGAAGTACGAGAGCGGGCTTAGCAGCCGGCTGATTGCCAAGTCGTTGGGGATCAGCAAAGGGGCCGTGGGAATTTACCTTCACCGGGCCAATGCAGCCAACCTAACCTGGCCGTTGCCCGAGGCGATGACCGACACGAGCCTGGAACGGTTGCTGTTTCCGGGGCAGGTCTGCGTCAAGACCGACCGCGGCCCCGAGCCTGACTGGGCTCATGTCGATCGGGAACTGCGCCGCCCCGGAGTGACGCGTTCCCTGCTCTGGGTGGAATATCGCACGGACCGTCCCAACGGCTATGGCTATACCTGGTTCTGCACGAGCTACGAGGCCTGGAAGCAGCGCGTGTCGCCAACGATGCGCCAACGCCACGCCGCCGGTGAGAAGGTGTTTGTCGATTACGCCGGCGACACCATCGATATCGTCGACCCGATAACGGGCGAAGCTCAGGCCATGAAGTTGTTCGTCGGCGCATTGGGAGCCTCCAGCTATGTTTACTGCGAGGCTCGGCCGAGCGAAGGGCTCGGCGACTGGATCGGCTGCCATGTCGGCATGTTCGCCGCCTTCGGCGGAGTGGCGACCATCACGGTCTGCGACAATCTCAAGGCGGCTGTGACCAACCCCGACCGCTATGATCCCGGCCTCAACCGTACGTACCAGGATATGGCCAGGCACTATGGCACCACAATCCTGCCAGCACGGCCGTACAAGGCCCGCGATAAGGCAAAAGTCGAAGTTTCGGTTCAAATTGCCCAGAGATGGGTGCTGGCGCGCCTTCGCAACCGCCGCTTCTTCAGCCTGGTTGAACTCAATCAGGCGATCGGTGAGCTGGTCGCCGATCTCAATGGGCGGATCATGCGGGCCTATGGCATGAGCCGGGCCGAACTGTTTGCCGCGGTGGACGCTCCAGCGCTGAGACCTCTGCCGGCCGAGCCTTATGCCTTCGCCCTATGGAAACGCTGTCGGGTGGCGCCCGACTATCATGTCGAAGTCGACGGCAACTGGTATTCGGTGCCCTATCGCCTGATCCGCGAGCTCGTCGATGTCCGCATAGCCGATCGCACTGTGGAAGCCTTCTACAAGGGTGAACGGGTTGCCAGCCACGCCAAGTCCCCGGGCCGGCGCAACCACACTACGCTTTCCGATCACATGCCCAGCGCTCATCGACGGCACGCCTCCTGGACGCCGACCCGGATCAGCTTCGTAGCGGAGAAAATAGGGCCGTCCACAGCAGCCCTGACCACGGCGATCATGATGGCTCGGCCTCATCCCGAGCAAGGGTTCCGCACTTGCCTGGGCATCTTCGCCCTGCAGAAAACCTATGGCGCTGCCTGTCTGGAAGCAGCCTGCCGGCGTGGAAACGCCATCCAGGCCCGCTCTGTTGGCTCCATTCGCTCCATCCTCAAGTCTGGCCTGGACCGCGCCTTCGCGGACCCGGAACCCGAGCCCCAACCCCTGCGCCACGGCAACATCCGTGGCCGCTCCTACTTCCACTGACCCTCATCATCAGGAGAGAAAAATGCTCATACACCCTACCCATGAACGCCTCATCGCCCTTGGCCTGGCCGGCATGGCCAAAGCCTTCGAGGAACAGAGAAACTCGCCCGATCTCGCGGCCCTGACCTTCGAGGAGCGCATCGGCATCATGGCAGACAGGGAAGCGGCGGAACGCGACACCAAGCGCATGACCACCCGTCTCAAATTTGCCGCCCTGCGGCAGAATGCTTGCGTCGAAGATATCGATCTGCGCATCCCACGCGGCATCGACCGCGCCCTTCTAGCCAGGCTTGTCGCCGGCGACTGGATCTCTCGGCACAATAATTTGGCAATCACAGGCCCATGCGGCGTGGGAAAATCGTGGCTTGCCTGTGCCCTGGGCCACAAAGCGTGCCGGGACGGGCGCTCCGTCTCCTACCAGCGTGTCCCGCGCCTGTTCGAGGCAATGGCGCTGGCTCGCGGCGACGGTCGCCATGCCCGCATGCTCAAGTCTCTCGCTCGCGTCGAGCTGCTGATATTGGACGACTGGGGGATCTCGGTGCTCACTCAAAGCCAGCGCATCGACCTGCTGGAGATCCTTGAAGACCGCAACGGGCGGGCCTCCACCATCGTAACAAGCCAAGTGCCCGTCGATCAGTGGCACGAAGTCATCGGCGACGATCCCACCCTTGCCGACGCCATCCTCGACCGCCTCGTTCACAATGCTCACCGCATCAACATGACCGGCGAAAGCTTGCGGAAAATAGCTGGCAAGCAAGCGCTTGACGCCGACTAAAAACCAGTGAACTCATAGCAACCGTCGGTCAGGCTTCTGCTGCCCACGATCGCGTGAAATCACTGCCCACGATCAGCGAAATGCGCAGCCTTCGCTCAGCGATTTGCGAGAAAGGCATCGAAGGCGGCAGCAACAGCGCGAATCACAAAGCGATGTTGCTGCCGCACGCGGATGATACCATCTTCGATGTCGACGATCCCGTCCTTGACCAGCATCGCCAAGCGTTCGGCGGAATCGAGAAAACGGATCGGATCAAATTCGTGGGCGGCACAGATTGCCGGCACATCGGCCTCCAAATCGCACATCAGCCGCTCGATGATTGCGGCTCGCACGCGGTCTTCGTCGGTGAGACGATAGCCCTGTGACGTCGCCAGACGGCCAGCTACGATATGACGGCTGTAGCAATCCCGTGTGACCTCGTTCTGGACGTAACCCTCGCCGACGCGCCCGATAGCCGACGCGCCGAAACCGATCAGGGTTTTGCAGGTATCGGCCGAGTAACCCAGTGAGTTGCGCCGCAGGCGCCCGGTTTTCTGCGCCAGCGCGAGTTCGTCGTCGGGCAAGGCGAAATGGTCGAGCCCGATCTCTCGGTAGCCGGCGGCAACCAGCGTCTCGGCCACGGCCGCAGCCTGTTCGGCACGGCCAGCACTGTCCGGCAGCGCTGTCTCCTCGATCAGGCACTGATTCTTTATAGCGGATGGAATGTGCGCGTAGCCGAACACCGCAAGCCGGTTGGGGCGCATGGCGACCGCCGCCGTCGCGGTCTCGACGCAGGACCGCACCGTCTGATGCGGGAGACCGAAGATCAGGTCGAAGTTGATGCGGCTTACTCCATGCCGGCGCAGCATTTCGACGGCAGCCGCCGTCTGCGCCTCACTCTGGACCCGGTTGATCGCTTTTTGAACGATGGGATCGAAGCTCTGCACGCCGAGGCTGGCGCGGTTCACGCCGGCTGCTGCTAAGGCTTCGGCCATCTCGGCCGTGAACGTGCGCGGATCGATCTCGACTGCAACGGCGGTCGTCTTCCTGAACGCGAAGCGGCGGCGGAGACACTCCATGATGGCCAAGAACTCCGCTGGCCCGATGAGGGTCGGCGTTCCGCCGCCGAAATGGACGTCGCTCACGGGCAGCGGCTGCGGCGTTTGCTCCGAGACCAAACGGATCTCGTCACGCACCACCGCCAGATAATTGAGGATCGGAGCATCTTGGCGGGTGATGGTAGTAGGGAAGCCGCAATACCAGCACACCGATCGGCAGAATGGAACGTGGAGATAGAGTGACACTGAGTTGTCAGCCGGTAGGTCCCTGAGCCATTCCGCATAAGCCTCTGCACCGACCGCCGCGGAGAACTCCGGCACAGTCGGATAGATGGTATACCAAGGCAGGCGGGCCTCGCGATATTTGGCCAGAAACGAAGTCTGCAACAGTTACCGTCCCATGCTGATAACAGTTATCCTTACCGCTGCGCTTTCCTGTGTCTTTGCGCTGTGTCAGTCCGTTCCGCTTTTCGCCGCGATTTGCCTTTTGCCAGTGTCAATGCTCACGGGGCGATGCCACCGCCGATGAGTCTCCGTTGGGATGGTATGAACACCTAGCCGGTTAGCTACGGCGCTATCGCTTCCCCCCGAGACCATCGCCCACACCGTTCGGCTCTACTTCCGCTCTCATTTTCAGCCGGGCGCCTAAATGTAACGTTGCTGGAGCGCGGCATTGCCGAATCCGGACGAAGTACGAGACTTTGCTCGCCGGCTGCTGGTTGAGGCTTATAAAGACCATCTGACATCTCGATGAGCTCGTGGTCACGCGTTGATCAGGACGGGAATGCGACGGGATTATCGAGGCCGCCGCAATGCCGAAACTGCCACGCACCTGCTTACCTGATTGCCGATAAAAGGACCGCGCCCAAGGCGCACGATGATCGATGCATCGGCAAAGCGCCAGGTGGTGCCGCAAGTCGAACATCGTTCTCACACGGTCTGAACAATCGCACCGAGAATTCGCATGCTGCTGCAAAAACCGAACGGGCCATCCCGGCCAGCGATCCAGAGGCGGTTTACAACGGTTCGCGTCGGTCTTCCCAGACCTGCGAAACCACCTTGTCCGGACTGGTTTCCACGCGATCATGGCCGGCTTCATACTGACTAGGCGCGGTCCTCCGCCCCAACCGGCCCGGCCGTCCTTCGACAATCGCGTGCCCGCCCTTGCTCGTGGATTGTGTCAGGGTCCGTTGGGGTCTCGTCTGATCATCGAGCGGTTCCGCCCAATGATGTCTCCCGAGGTTCCAAGCCGAACAAATGCTGTCACCATTGAACGAAACTGTCGCATATCGAACAAACAAACCAGATTCCAAACATTTGCCCTTCGTGCTCAGCCTGACGCCCAAAAACAAGAAACGCGACGCGAATGAGACTGGCCAATTTGAGGGTCAGCGCGCAGCTCACGTCTTCAGCGTGGCACGTGACTTGCACAATCGACTCTGAAAGCGGTTGTGACGGTCTGCCGATAATAGCGGAGATGACTATGGCCATGGCTCAGAAATGCGATTCCACGGGCCAACTGACAATTTTGGCTGACGAGTAGCGTCGAGCGCAGGGCGCCGACCCAGATCAGTGTGACGGATAATGGCGGAGAAGCAGCGCTATGCCATTCTCCTTCGATCATGGGACTGGTGAAGGGCTCATTCTTGGTCGCCCGCCCCCTTTTAATCTTTGAATGGAGATCAAGAATGAATATCAATAGCCTTCTTGTCGGCTCCGCTGCGGCCCTGACCGCAATTTCCGGTGCGCGCGGCGCCGACGCCGAGCTGGGACCCGCTGAACACGTCAAGATCTGCGACGTCTACGGCGCTGGCTACTTCTACATTCCCGGCACCGAGACCTGCCTGCGCATTGGCGGCTATGTTCGTCATGACATCGGCGCCGGCGACCTCGGCTCGAATGACGGCGCAAGAATTTCAGCTGTGAGAACTGGCGAGGATCGGGGAACATGGTGGAACACCACGCGCTTGGCATTAAAAACCTGGACGGGCCAGGAGACCGAACTCGGCACCTTTAAGACCTATTCCGAAACCCATTTCAACTTCGGCAACCGCAACATTTATCCGGGTCCGGATAGTCCTCAGAACTATGCCTTCAACAGTGACGTCATGTTGACTTTCGCCTGGGTTCAGCTTGGTGGCCTGCGAGTTGGTAAGGACTGGTCGGCCTTCGACACCTTTATTGGCCACGCCGGCAACGTTCTCAATGGCAAGCTTGCTCCTTACGGCGACGCTGACACCAACGTAATTCAGTACTACTTCGACGCCAGCAATGGCCTTTCGACTTTAGTTTCACTCGAGGAGGGCTCGAGCGCAGTCGGTACTATCGACAGCTATGTTCCGCACGTCGTCGGCGGCATGCGGTATACGCAAGGCTGGGGCGCGATCACTGGCGTTGTCGCTTATGATAGCAATTACGGGTCGGTGGCCGGCAAGGTCCGCCTTGACGTGAATGTCACCAGCGAACTTTCACTATTCGGAATGGTCGGCTACGGTTCCAACGGCAAGCTCAACGATGACTCCACTAACCTCATCGACGCCCACGGTCGTGGTTTCTACAAGCAGTGGGGGGGCGACTGGGCCTTCTGGGTCGGCGGCGCCTATTTGCTAAACGAGAAGACGTCGTTGAACCTGCGACTATCGGGCGATCAGTTCAAGAACTATGGTCTGGCTGCCAACGTCGCCTATACGGTCGTACCAGGTTTTACAGCGACGGTCGAAGTCGACCATTATCACTACGGCAATTTCGGCGTCGGCATGGTCGACCCTTCCAACATGAATTGGACTAACGCCGACAAAAAGAACAGCGTCGGCGGCATCGTCCGTTTCCAATACTCATTCTAACGGACTGAAAAGTTGCATCTCGGTGTCCTATTGAGTGGACCTATTGCCGCGTCCGTGTGAGCGAAAGCGAGTGTTAGCAGGGGCATGAGGAACTCGAAATTGCGGGATCTCAGCCGATAGTGCGACAGCTCAGTCCCAGGAATTCTAAAACCCCGTGTTGCTCTGGTTGCTTTGCAGCACGATCTTGACGACCGGTGCTGTACTGGTTCATTTAGAAGTTCCTGCTGCGCGTGATACTCAGGCGAGAATTTGCCCTTGCTGCTCAACCGGAAGACGCGGTCGGCGTGGAGGCCCGTCCCGTTCGGGACGCCGCTGCGCAGCACAGCGCGCCGTAGGAGACAATCGGTTGGCCAGAGAAGCCGCTTCCAGCGGGTCGCCCATAATCAGACGGTAACGACACAGCCGAGTTCCTGTTCGTGCCAGTGAACGATGCCAGTGCTACGGATCTTAGTCGCCGCGGCAGCCATAGCGCCAGGCGGCGCCGGCGTTCCGCCGCCGAAATGGACGTCGCTCACGGGCAGCGGCTGCGGTGTTTGCTCCGAGGCCAAACGGATCTCGTCACGCACCACCGCCGCATCTTGGCCCGACTTGAACAGTTGGAGGTGAACGGATGGCGAACGCTGTCCGTTAAGCTATTGACTTCACTCGCCTTGAGTTTTCGGCGCGAAAATGTGTGGTAACAACATTTGATCTGCTAGCCGCATGTTGTATGGATTTTATGGCATTTATTCGTCTAACAACGCTGGCATGTTTGTCGTTGAGAGAGTCGCGCGCGGCCACCGCTATCTTTACCTCGTGGAAAGTGTTCGCGACGGCAAAACCGTTCGCCAGCGCACGATAAAGGCGCTGGGCCGCAAGGATGCGCTGGTTGCCAGCGGCGAACTTGACAGATTGGCGGCCTCGATTGCGCGCCATGGCGAGCGCAGCCTCATCCTGTCCGACATTGACGCGGGGCGAATTGCCTCTCGCCGCATCGGCGGTCCGCTGTTGTTCGGGCGGCTGTGGGAGCGGCTCGGGATCGGCGATGTGCTGGAAGAGGTGCTGGAAGGGCGCCAGTTCGGCTTTGCGGTGGAACGGGCGGTGTTCATTGGCACGTTGCATCGGCTGTTCGTCTCGGGCTCGGACCGCGACTGCGCGAACTGGATGGCCGATTATGGTATCGAGGGCGCCGAGGGTCTGGCGCTCCATCACTTTTACCGGGCCATGGCGTGGCTGGGCGAGGAACTCGGCGAAAAGGCGCAAGGCGCGCTGGTGGCGCGCTGCGTGAAAGACGCGATCGAGGAAAAGCTCTTCGCGCGCCGGCAGGACCTGTTCACCGACCTCAGCCTTGTGTTCATGGACACCACCTCGTTGTCCTTCTACGGCGCGGGCGGCGAGACGCTGGGCAAGCGCGGGCATTCCAAGGACTTCCGCCCCGATCTGGCGCAAATGATCCTGGCGCTGGTCGTTGATGCCGAGGGCCGGCCGATCTGCACCGAGATGGTGCCCGGCAACACCGCTGACGTGACCGTCCTGTTGCCGGTGGTCGATCGGCTGCGAACGCGCTTCGGCGTCACACGCGCCTGCGTTGTCGCCGATCGCGGCATGATCAGCGCCGATACCATCGCCGCGCTCGAAAAGCTGGGCATGGAATACATTCTGGGGGCCCGCGAACGCTCGAGCAGCGTGATCCACAACGTCGTGCTCAATGACGCGGCACCGATGGTTCCGCTCGTTCTCGAGCGCCAGCGCGGTGAAACTCAGTTGTGGGTCAAAGAGGTCAAGGTCGGTAAAGACCGCTACATTGTCAGCCGCAATGACGCCGAGGCCGAGAAGGACAAGGCCGACCGCCAGGCGATCATCGCCGGCCTCGAGGCGCAGCTCAAGAAGGGCGACAAGGCACTGGTCGGCAACTCGGCCTACCGGCGTTACCTCAAGGCCAGCGGCAAGAACTTCAAGATCGATGTCGGCAAGCTTGCCGAGGAAGCCCGGTACGACGGCATCACCGTGGTGCGGACCAACGCGAAGGTGACCCCGCTCCAGGCCGTGCTGCGGTATCGCGATTTGCTCGAGGTCGAGAGCCTGTTCCGCGCCGCCAAGGCAACCTTCAATACCCGGCCGATCTTCCACCAATCCGATGCCGCCATCCGCGGGCATGTGTTTTGCTCGTTCCTGGGGCTCGTACTCAGCAAGGAACTGTACCGCCTCTGCCGGGCCAAAGGCCTGACGCCCGAATGGCAGCCGCTTCTACGCGATCTCGACCGCCTCCAGGAAGCCACCATCGAAAAGGATGGTCGCATCGTCACCACCAGAACCCACGTTACGGGCCAAGTAGGCAACGTCTTCAAGGCATCTGGCATCGCTCTGCCACACAACCTCGACGAACAACTCGCCTGAGATCATCCCCAAAATGTAGTGGTAACACGCGCCGGCGCGCGCCTAACGTGCTGATATAATAACATATTCTTACAGGCGGTGTTTAAGTGGGGCTTGGCGGGTGATGGTGGTAGGGAAGCCGCAATACCAGCACACCGATCGGCAGAACGGAATGTGGAGATAGAGCGACACTGAGCCGGCAGGTCCCTCAGCCATTGACCATGAGCCCTGGCATTGACCATGAGCCCTGGCACTGACCGCCGCGGAGAACTCCGGCACAGTCGGATAGATGGTGTACCAAGGCAGGCGGGCCTCTCGATATTTGGTCAGAAACGGTCACCGAGGTCGCCTTGAAACCACCAGAGCCGGCTTCTCCGCGCTCAGATGGAGCGGCAGCCTGGTCAGTGATCGCCGTTCTCGACGCTCTGATGACCCGAGCGCAAGCTCCCGGCCGCGGCACGAGCATCAGCCTCTGGCCGCGGCGTGTCACCCTAGATGAGCTTGATCGGGCCCGCCCTTCGGTGCGAACACATCATGCCACCGGCAGGGCAGCGTGCGACTCGCCGCGCCTGGCTGAAATGCGAATGCATCCATTATGTGTATACCTACAATCCGAACATTCGATTGTTCAAGTCACTTCTCGAAAGCTAACCCTTCGTAGCCACGGAATCATGGGGTTCTCGGGGCGACCTCGGCCTAACGAATGCAGGGGCCGCACGTAGGTGGACGATGCGCAGAGAAATTGCAGGCGGAGTTGTGGCATTTTGGGTTGACCAAGCGGCATTTCGGCCCGTCAACTCGTCTTCACATGTTCCATCCCCGCCTATTGCAGGAGTGCGGCTTGCATGCTCCTGCGATTACCCGTCGGAGAGAGGGTTACGAATACTGCGACGAGTTGCGCGACTTCTGCTGTCGCGCCATCCCATAGCGGTCGGTCACCTGTCCTACCTTGATAGGAGATGAAATGCGAACGCTGCTCGTTGACCATCATGCGGATCTTACGCGCGCCGTGCGAGTTGCGCTCGGCGATAGCGGTTTCGCCGTTGACGTCGTTGGTTACACTGGAACAGGCGTCGAGTGCATTCTGTTGCGCGAGCTATGAAATTCTTCTGCTGGAGTTGGTTCTGCCGGATGGCGATGGTCTGGATTGGCTGAGGCAGCTAAGGAGCGACGGACATTCAGTTCCTGCCGTCGTGATGAGCAACATCGACCATCTTGAGCAGCGAATTGCGGTTTTCAATGGTGGCGCGGACGACTTTCTGGTCAAGCCGGTGTTTACGGACGAACTCATCGCCAGAATGCGAGCTGTTCTGCGCCGGTCGACACAGATGACCGACCCGATCATCGTATTTGGCAATCTCCACTTCGATCCGATCGGCCGTCAGGTTTCCGTTGCTGGTCATCCGCTGATGGCCGCACGCCGTGAACTATGTATTCTAGAGCATCTGCTCAACCGTGCAGGCCGCATCGTGCCGCGTGCGCACTTGGAAGATCACCTCTATTCGTTCAACGATGAAGTATCTGCCAACGCGCTTGAAGTCGGAATCTATCGCTTACGCGGACATCTCAATAGGTCAGGTGCAACGCCGCGGATCAAGACCGTGCGCGGCATTGGTTACATTCTCGAATGTCCGACTAGCGCGACATCCGCATAGTTGGTCGAATTGAAAGAAAAGACTGCCTTGAAAATCATTCCAACTGGTCATGCGGGCACTGATCCGCGGCCGCCGCTCATCGTCGGCCAGAGACCTATTTTTTCGCGCTACTTGAGCCATGTCCTCTGCGCGCTCATTTTGTTTTCTCCCCTTCCCGCCACTGCCCAGAACAAGCAGGTTCAAGCGGCACCGCGTGCCGCTTCCAACAGCATCAACGCCACGCTGAACCTTTCCTCTTCGCTCGGCAAGACAGTTCATTTGCCCGCGGCAGCCGCGACTATCTTTGTTGCCGACCCGGCGATCGCCGATTATCAGGCACCCTCAAGTAAAACCATCTTCGTATTTGGCAAGAAATCCGGGCAAACGAGCCTATTCGCCCTGGACGAAAACGGCGAGGCTCTCGCTGAGTTTCGTATCGTCGTCACGCAACCGATCGGGGAACTGCGCGCCATGTTGAGGGACCAGGTCGGCGACTATCCGATCCGAGTCAGCTATACGCCGCGCGGTGCCATCTTAAGCGGTACAGCGCCCGATGCCGAGACCGTCGACACGGCGAAAAGAGTTACTGAGCAATTTCTCGGGGACGGTGCGCAGGTCGTCAATAACATCAAGGTCGCTGGATCCTTGCAGGTTAACCTCAGTGTCCGCGTAGCGGAGGTCTCCCGTAGCGCGATGAAGGCACTCGGCATTAACCTGTCCGCCTTCGGTCAAGTCGGCAATTTCAAAGTGGGTCTATTAAGCGGCAAAGGTGCTGGCGCTGGTGCGGCGAATGGGGGCGGTACAGCAGAAATCGGATTCGACAATGGTGCTGTGAACGTCGGCGCGGTTCTCGATGCGCTCGCCGAGGAGCACATCGCTTCCGTGTTGGCCGAGCCAAACCTCACCGCTATGTCAGGTGAAACTGCCAGCTTCCTGGCCGGGGGCGAATTTCCCATCCCTGTCTTGCAGGAAAAGGGGCAAGTCTCGGTTGAATTCCGTCACTTCGGCGTCAGCCTAGAATTCGTGCCAACCGTTCTCAACAACGACCAAATCAATATTCGCGTAAAGCCGGAAGTCAGCGAACTATCGTCTCAAGGGGCTGTTCAAATCAACGGCATCTCCGTGCCGGCAATTTCCACCCGCCGTGCCGACACGGTCGTCGAACTCGCCAGCGGGCAGAGCTTCGCGATTGGTGGACTCATCAGGCGGAGCGTCAACACTGATATCAGTGTTTTTCCTTGGCTGGGCGAGTTGCCGATCCTTGGCGCCCTGTTTCGTTCGTCCTCATTTCAAAAGCAAGAGACGGAACTGGTTATTCTGGTGACGCCTTACATCGTAAGGCCAGGATCGAACCCCAACCAGATGAGCGCACCGACGGACCGGATGGGGTCGCCTTTGGACCAGGGGGCCACTCTGACGAATTCGTTGGCAAGTCCGCCAGGAGACCAGCGCCCTAGTCCCCGCACTGGTGCGTCAGGCGCTAAGGGCGGCCTCGGCTTTATCATTGAATAGCGGTCTACGAATGACGTTGCGGATCATAAGTCTGGTGGTCACTCTGACGGTAAGCGTAAGTGGCTGCACAAGCACCGCGCCGATTGTCGAGCCATTGGCACCGATCCTTATCGGGCAGGAGACCACCGTACTAACGTTACACAGCCTTCGCGCTTCCGAACGGCGGCGTTTGCGCGTTTTCCTTGAAACGGCAAGTCACGGCCGGCGCGATGCCCTTCACCTCCTTATCAGCGGGGCGTTCGGGCTCAGCGCAGAGGCCGTCCATGAGGCCAGGCAGATGGGCATCGGCGCCTACAACATCCATTTGCTCGACCAAACCAACGGCGGCGCAGTGCGAATAGAGGCGATTGTCTATCGTGCCCGCCCTCCTGTTTGTCCTTCGTATTCCGGCCCTTTACTCAATGACAAGTCCTTCGACCAGACGCTTGGCTGTTCGATACGCCATAACCTGGCGGCAATGGTCAGCGATCCGCGCGATTTGCTCGACAACAAGGCTGTCAAACCAAGCGATGGTGATCGTGCGGCTGTACCAGTAGCCAGATACAGGACCTTCGCGAAGGGCAATGACGGCTGATGTCAAGTCGTCTCGTCTCTACCTGGTACACCCTGGCAGCTGCTCCAGCACCTACGCGCGGACCCATCGGATTTGGCGCAGGATCATCGCCTCATCGAGGTCGTTGACCTGCGACGATCCAGATGGAAAACAGCTGCCCCCTTACCACACTAGGGCGCACTTGAGTGGACGTTGCAGGCTCGCGACTTTCCTTGGTGAGACAGCCGCTACTGTCACGCTGATGGTGTGAACGGAGTTGAGAGGATCCGCTCCAAGGCACCTTTTGAGGCAAGACGATGGCGCAGGCATGCGCACTGAGCGGACTCTTTGTTGGCGTTTTAAGCTTCGCGTACCTGAAGTGCCACCGCTTGGATCAATGGCCAGGCGCCCAAATATTGGCCGGTTCGTGTCGAACAAGATGGCGCGGCGCCGTGCTCCAGGCGGCGAGTGTTGCGGGGCCGGCGGTGCCCCATGGCCGCCGGAGGATCACTTTCTTCAGCGGGCGCTGCGCCTCAGCTTGATGGCGCCGTGCGTCGGCGCGCCCGAGCTGGCCGGCGCCACGCTTAATTTTCTGCCGCAATCGAGAACGCGTTGTCAAACCCAAGTCGCATTGGGCCTTGATGATCGCTCTGCTTTGGCGCGCACAATCCCCTCTGCCGGGTTCTTTTGTCGAGCTCTCCTTCTCACCTGCCCGGTGTGACACCACTTCAAAGGCGCAGGTCAGCTGGATCAAGCCGGACCTGCTCTAGACACTTTGGAATAGATGGCGATCTGGCGATCTTCCAGGCGCGCCGGTCAGATCGATAGCGCCGCGGCAGCAAAGTTTACGCGGCCGCTGATTGGCAGGATGGGGGAGCGCGCCGAGGAAGCGCAATCCGTTTATCAGGCGACGTTCTGAGATAATTGCGGCGTGCTGATCGGGCTAGGAATACCTGCGGCGGGGATCGGTTCCGCATTCAGGCGTGCCTGCAGATTGTTCAAATACTCTTCTGCATAGGTTTGCGCCGTTGAAAGCGGCAGATTGATGCCGGCCGTCGCAGCCTCTTCCATTGCCTTCCTGATGAGCCCGTTGCGAATCGCGAGTTTGACCTGGGGGCCGGCGACAAGACTGACCGCCTGCGCTGCGACACCGAGGCCAGCTTCCAGCAGCGCCTGCTTCATATTGCCTCCGGTAATAGCTGTACGGACAACATTTAACGCTTGCGCCTCGCACGCAAGCGCCATCGATGCGAGATCGGCCACTTGGCCCACGGCCGGAATGAAGCTGAGTAGACCAACCGCCGTCGCAGTCCAATCAACCACTGTCGAGTACACCTTGAGCACGTCGCCGACTGTGTGGATGAAGGCCCCGCCGTTCTTTTTGGAAGACTTGATATCGGGCTGGTCCGCCGCACCCATCATCATGTCCGCGACGGCCTCCTGCTCTGCAGCGGCTTCAGGCACATGGGTTTTCGTTTTCTGAACGGTGCTGTTCGCAACAGACATGTTGCCGTAGAATTGCGCGAAGTCTTTTTTGCTGATGTTACCGGAATCGACCGTATGCCCGCCGCCGAAGTCGAAGAACTCATTGTGGGTCTTATAGCCCGTAATTGAATTGTTCAGCAAACCGAACAAAAGCGGATCGGAGAGTAACTGCGAGGCCGTTTGGCGTACCTTTGGATCGAGGCTCTTGTCGTCTGCCATGCTCGCCAGTTTGTCACGAGTCAGGTCACCGCTCCCAAAGAAGGCGCGCTGATTGCTGTTAATCATCTTGAGCGTGTTCAGCTCGGTTTGCGTGAGGCTCATTGACGATGTAGCGGCTTTGAGGAACTCGTCTTTATGGACCGTATCTGAACCACCGCACAGCTGCTTCCAGACATCCGGGTGATTTAGGAAGTGTTGAGCAGCCGCAATGACCTGAGGCGGACATTTGCCGGTTTTCGCTTGGCCGTCGACGATCCGCTTGAAATCAGCCAGGCTTAGATCCTTAGGCAGGTCGTCGGAGTACCGGTAAAGCTCGCGCAATGCATCGCTCAAGGTCATGACCGAAGGCTGAGCATTTCCGGCGCTGTCGGATGGAATGTAGTTCTGCTGGTAGCTTTGCGCCTGCTGGTCCTGAAATTCGGCAACTTGTGAGTGATGGTGGGAAAATCCAGACAAATCCTTCGCCGTGATCTTGCCTCCACAGCGACCATCGCCCTGCGATCCGATCGCGTAAAAGAGTTCGGGATCCTGCTGCAGTCCTTCGATCGCCGCTTTCAGATCCGGCGGCGTAGAGGGATCATTGGCTTTATCGCCAAGCGACTCCCAACTGAGTGGGCATTGGTCCTTGTGACGGTTCAGCACTGCCACGATCTGCAACTCGGCCTTGGTTAGCGAGCCGCCGTTCCACGTAATTCTCGAGCTTGGCACGGGAGCCGGCGATATGAAATCGGAGGCGATCGCAGGAGGCTGCGGGGCCTGATCCATCGATTCGATTGCCGCCTTCATATGCGACGGCAGCAGGTCCAATGGGTGCTGCCGCAAATCTTCCAACGTCGATTCGACATCCGGCGCCAGCGGACCCCGGAGCGCGCCAGGATTGGTCATGTCTCCGAGCAAGTAGGTGGACAGCATTGCCTCGAAGGACGATGCGCTTTGCTGAGTCTGCAATACCGCGGCAGAAGGCTTCAGGCCCGACCATGCCTGTACGGGCTGTGGGAGATTCGAGGTGATGGATGATGAAAGGTTGCTGGCCGACATTGTGCATCCTCAGACGTGACGTTGAAATCCCAACAAAGGCCTCATGTAAGCCAATGTTTCACGAACGTTCCGAGCGTTGGCCGGTCGCCAAAATGGCCCCTAGCAGTGCCTTTAATTGCTCCGCTCGTTGTTAGCCCCAAGGTCAATTCCAGCCAAAAGCCAGCGACATGGGGCTTCCGATTCCCATCATGAGCGGCTTAGCTTTCGAGAAACTGACGAATTTCAGAAGAATTCACAATCAGGAGCGGCCGACGTGATGATTTCTCCAGAAGCTGCGGCGTCTCCTTAGATCATCTCTGGCTCAGCTCAGGCTTCCCTGCAACGCTATCCGGTTGCGGCACGTCAGAAGAATAAGAGACTTCCGGTTGTCCGTTACGGACGACCGTGGTGGAGGAACCCCGAAACAATATCAGTACCGATTCCCTTGGCGGCGTCTCAGCGACGTGAGGCTGCGCCTGCGCCTCGGCCACAAGGCCGTTGAACGTCTGCTCCACGAGCGCGATGAAGCGCGGTGGACCGGAAACAAGGACGAGGCCATTTCCGGGCGTGGGTCTCACTACATAGCGGTCATCGGAGATGCCAAGCCTATCGAGGGCGCCGTTGAAGGCATCGAAACGAACCGAAGTGAGCACAAGCATCCGAGTTTGCGCTTCTTTTGCAGCGGACACATAGAGCACAAGCCCATCATAGTACCATTGGAGATGGTACAGGTTGGTCAAGCGGTCCAGGAACTCGCGCGGTGGCAAATCCGGCATACGCCCGCGAATCCGCCCCTTCACCTCGGCGCTGATATTGACCCTGACGTTCAGGTTGTTGCCGAATTCCTGCAACGCGGCAGTGAGATCCTGATCTAGAACCGTATACCTATAGGGTGTCGAGGGAAGCGATAGGGGGGCGCCGACAGTTGTTTGGATGCCGGCGGAGAGAAACAACCCGACACAGAGAAGTCTTTTCACGCTGTGCAGGATGGTGGATCGTATGAACGTTCTTGGCATCTCGCCCTGATAAACCAAAGGATGGAATTTTCACAAGTCACCAAAGTCGTCAAAGTGACTTTAAGTGACCAACCGACGCTCCCGTCAGCTTGTCGTCAGCTCGCCTCCCTAAGGGATTGACTCAACAGCGGGCGATGAACCGGCTGGACTCATCACACGTTAAAGAGAAGCAATCGAGTCCTTGTATGATGATGCCTGTCACGTCGATCCCTGCCAGTGTTACTGACAGTCTCTCCAGGGTTGGCTCACCGTCATTCGGCGAGCAGGCCCAGTTTGACCACGCTCTAGCCCAGGCGGCTGCCTCGATGAAAAACGATGCCGCTGCGGCGGCGCCTGTTCCTCCGCCCTTGGATGTTCAACGCGCGACTGCGCAGACAAGTCCACTGGGACACCGCGTGCTGCAGGCGATTTCTTCGATGCACGGGGACAATGCAGTTACTTCTGCCGCGCCCGACCATCAGGTAGCCCTTCCGAAGGGCGCTCTACCGGGTGCGGCTGAGAGGCTTCCGGTCGAAGGTGGGGCAACGGGGACGTCGGACGTTCCGCGAGCAGGGGGTGACTTCGAAGCGATGGTTGCTGGTCTGCGGGATCTCTACAACGGCGTCACCCAGGTTGCCCTTGTTTCCAAAGGTGTCAGCGGCATCACCTCATCGGTGAACAAACTAATAAAAGAAGGATGAACAGCGCGAATGATTGGCTTAGCCCATGGCGAAATCATGCGTAGTCGCCCGTCTGGTCGGCGATCGCTTCATTTTGTCGTGCTGCCACTTCTCTTCGCCTTGAGTGGTTGCAAGGTCGATCTCTACACGCAATTGCAGGAGCGCGAGGCGAATGAGATGCTGGCGCTTCTGATAGACAACGGAGTTGACGCGGTCCGGGTTGCCGCTAAGGACGGGACCAGCACGATCCAGGTTGACGAAAAGCGGCTTGCCTTCTCAATCAACCTCTTGAATGCCAAGGGGCTGCCGCGCCAGTCTTTCAAGAACATCGGCGAGATATTCGAAGGATCAGGACTGATTGCCTCGCCGACCGAGGAGCGCGCCCGTTACGTTTATGCTCTGAGCGAAGAGTTGTCGCGCACGATCAGCGATATTGATGGCGTCTTCTCAGTACGTGTTCATGTCGTTCTGCCGAATAACGACCTGTTACGAGCGGGCGGCACGCCATCCTCGGCCTCGGTCTTTATCCGGCACGACGCCAAAGCAAATCTTTCCGTTCTGCTGCCGAAAATAAAGATGCTCGTCGCCGACAGCATCGAAGGCTTGTCCTACGACAAGGTCGAAGTGGTTTTGGTGCCAGTGGAACGGTCCGTACATGAGCAACCCTCCGTACCGGCGACTGCGTTGGCCCAAGCGTCTAAATCCTTTCCTGCGCCACTTCTGGCGATCGTGATGGGTGTTGCCGCAGCTGTGTTCGCTGTGGCGTGCTATCTCTTAGCAAGTGTTCTTCGGCATCGGCGCAGACAATCATCGGGCGAATTATCCAAGATCGGGGGCCGCTCGGGTGTTTCCGCTGTCGAGGCCATTCGAAAAAAAATCATTGGCCGTGCGGCATAGGGGATATTCTCAATGCCCATTTCGATGCAGACTAGCGATCGCGATCATTCGTCGCAATTACGTTCCGTGTACTGGAGCAAGCTTGCTGCTTCGGCCCATCCGACTCGTCTTGCCGCCTGTCTAGATCCGACGTTATCGGCTGCGACAGTGGTGCAGTTGCAGACCTGTGCCAGGCTGCAGCCAAAATTGGCAGAATTGCTGCTTGACAATGACACGGATTCGAACGGATGCGGCTGGGGGCAGGATCTTCTGCAGGGGCATGACCCGCGTCGGGCTGCCCTCTTTGCGGGCAGTGTTTGGCATGCTCGTTCGCTGCTGAAGCTTGTTTCACAACGTCACCTCACGCTGCTAGTTGAACATATCGGCGCTGATGCGCACGCTTTTGGCATCCGACATCTGGCGTATGCGATCACAGGCAGTTTGATCGCTGATCCGAAAAAACTCGCGCTCCAAATTGAACACGATGGACATGCCTGCCTTGGTGCTTGGCTCGATCAGAGTCCAGTGCTTGCGCGTAACCGCGTGCTTCTACGGTTGCCCCTCGGGACAGCCGCCGAGAATCCAGCGCCCGAGCACGGCAATGCCTCAGGCCAGTTGTTTTCGCTCGTGCTAGCCCATTTTGAGACGGAGATCCCGGCGCTATGACAGCCGATGTTTCCGCGGCGCCCGTCGCACCGCAAATGCGCCCAGTTGGGCCACTGATACCGGCAAGTGAGCTCGAAATCTGGCAGTGCGCCGCAGAGGCGCGCGCTGCGGCAGAACGGCATCAGCAGCGGGTTCGCAGTTGGGCACGCGCCGCTTATCAGCGTGAGCGGGCGCGCGGCCAAATCGAGGGTTTGAATGCAGGCGCGGAGGAATTGGCACGGCTGATTGCGGGGACAGTCTCCGAAGTGGCGCAACGAAAGGCGGTTCTGGAGCGGGAACTGCCACAGCTCGTGATGGAGGTCCTAAGCGATATTCTGGGCGCTTTCGACCCGGGTGAGCTGTTGGTGAGGGCTGTTCGTCACGCCATTGAGCGCAAATATAGCGGCGCGGAAGTTTGCCTTCATGTATGCCCCATGCAAGTCGATATGCTCGCGCGCGAGTTTGCTGGATGCGACGGAAGGGAGGGTCGGCCGAGGGTTCGGATCGATCCGGATCCGACGTTGTCGCTTCAACAGTGCGTGCTGTGGAGCGAGTATGGCAATGTCGATCTGGGACTTGACGCACAGATGCGCGCGCTGCGTCTCGGCTTCGGGTTGCTGTCTGAGGAAGGCGAACCGTGACCACACCGGTACCAGAGCATAGTAATTTCGCTGGCATCCGGGCTCCCGATCCGGCGATCTCGTCTTTGAGGTCTGCAGCAAAGCAAATCGACACGCGTGTGGTGCGCGGACGGATCACGCGGGCTATCGGTACACTGGTCCATGCTGTCTTGCCGGACACTCGTATTGGGGAACTTTGTCTCCTACAGGATCCGCGAACCGGACTGTCGCTGGAAGCCGAGGTGATCGGCCTGTTGGATGATGGGGTGTTGCTTACGCCGATCGGCGACTTGGTCGGCCTGTCCAGCCGAACAGAAGTCGTGGCCACCGGACGAATGCGAGAAGTGCCAGTCGGCCCCGATTTGCTCGGCCGCGTGATTGACAGCCGTTGCCGTCCACTTGACGGCAAAGGCGAAGTTAAAACGGCCGAAACTCGTCCGCTGCGCGGCAGGGCACCCAATCCGATGACAAGGCGCATTGTTGAGCGGCCATTCCCGCTCGGAGTCCGTGCCCTGGATGGTCTCCTGACATGCGGCGAGGGCCAGCGAATCGGGATCTATGGCGAGCCTGGTTGTGGCAAGTCGACGTTATTGTCGCAGATCGTAAAAGGTGCCGCCGCTGACGTTGTCATAGTCGCCCTCATAGGCGAACGCGGACGTGAAGTTCGTGAATTCATCGAGCGGCATCTTGGGGAGGCCGGCCTGCGCCGTACGGTCGTTGTCGTTGAAACGTCCGACCGCTCAGCGGTGGAGCGGGCGCAATGTGCTCCGATGGCGACTGCGCTAGCCGAATATTTTCGCGAACAGGGACTACGCGTCGCTCTCATGATGGACTCGCTGACGCGCTTCTGCCGCGCCATGCGAGAAATAGGCCTCGCTGCTGGTGAGCCGCCGACCCGACGGGGCTTTCCTCCTTCCGTGTTTGGCATGCTGCCAGGCCTGCTGGAGCGGGCCGGCATGGGTGAGCGCGGCTCGATCACGGCCTTCTACACTGTGCTTGTCGAAGGTGATGGCACAGGTGATCCAATCGCCGAGGAATCGCGCGGCATTCTCGATGGCCATGTCGTCCTCTCACGCGCTATCGCGGCGCGATCGCATTTCCCCGCCATCGATGTGCTGCAGAGTCGCAGCCGCGTGATGGATGCGGTCGTTTCTGGGACACATCGCAAGGCAGCATCCTTCTTCCGCGATCTCCTGTCGCGCTATGCCGAGAACGAGTTTTTGATCAATGTCGGCGAATACAAGCAAGGCGGCGACCCCCTAACTGACCGGGCTGTCGCGTCGATTGGCGAGCTGAGGGAATTTTTGTGCCAGACCGAAGGCGAGGCGTCGCATTTCGAGGAGACGGTCGCATGGATGTCGCGTCTGACCGCGTGAATCGTGTTCAGGCCTCAAGGTTACGGCTCCTGAAGGAAATGCAAGAGCGTGGTGCCCGTAGGGAGCTGTCCAGGAAGGAAACCGAGCGCCATATGGCCACCTTAGCCGTACACAATGCCTCGCAGGGGCTTGCAATCGCACAGCAACATTGCGCTTCGGCCGAAGCAGCGCTCTACCAAGAGCTGATGACGCTCGACAGCTTGTCCAGCGCAGCACTCGACCGTCACGACCTTTGTATTGACCGGCTTGCGGCTGAGATCGCTTTCAAACGCCAGATGCTTGATGATGCACGCCTTGCTCAAGAAAAGGCCGAGATAGCGGCATCTGAGAAGAGGGAGCTATGGGTCAGATGTTCGGCGGCAACGCACAAATGGCAACAAATCGACGATGACGTCAGGCGCGCCGTCGATATTCAGTCGGATGCCGCAGGCGAGATAGAGGCCGACGATGAAATGTTGCTTCGGTATGGGAGGGTTTCTCTCGCCCAGATGTCGCGCAGCCAGATCCGATAACCGCAGGTTCTGTGAATGACGCGCTCGTGCAGTTTAGAGCCGCTTTGGTAACCACTGTGGTCAGACCCGCTATACTCGAACCAGCGCTAACACTGTCCCACGAGGTCGCCTCGTGGCTCAATGATATAGCGACTTCCCGCACGCCGTTTCAGAGCCGGATCGGCGACAAGTCGCTATCGCTGCGGATGGGCGGAGTTGTGTGGCAGCAGGAACCTAATGCCATTCCGATGCTTGACTGCATTTGGCGGGTGGGAGGTGAAATGGTCGTCTTGTCGCTGTCCCGACCGCTTGTAGAGGCGCTCGTCTCGACAGTGCAGAGTGGCCTTGCTTTCCCTTCCGAGCCAACTGCTTCGCTCATTCTCGAACTTGCACTCGAGCCGCTGATAGCTCGCCTGGAGCATAGGACACAGCGGAGCGTGCACCTCCTTTGCGTGCGTGAAGCCATGACACCGGCACCTTATCTCGAGCTGGATATCGTCTTCGGTCCCGTCAGTGGCAAGGGTCGTCTGTCCCTGTTCTCGCCTCTTGATGGCTTGGTGCCGTCTTCGTTCCGCGCTTTGGGCGTACTGATTGGGCAGTTGCCGCGACAGCCGCGCGGGCTTTCCACAGAGCTTCCGGTCATAGTTGCAGGAGAGATCGGCACGCTTCGCGTTCCGGCGGCGCTTCTTCGAAGAGCATGTGCCGGTGATGCTCTGATACCAGATATAGCGCCGTTCGGCCGTGGCCAGATCACCCTATCAGTGGGTCAGTTATGGACCGAGGCAGATCATGAGGGCGACCACCTAATCCTGCGGGCGCCTTTCCGCCCGCGATCGTGCCCGTTGGAGAATGCGCATATGAAACAACCCGAATCTCAACTAGGGCCGTCGGAAGCCGATCTCGACGAAATCGAGATCGTGCTTGTCTTTGAATGCGGTCGCTGGCCTATCCCTCTAGGAGAATTGAGGAGTGCCGGCGAAGGGCATGTTTTCGAACTTGGTCGGCCGATCGATGGTCCAGTCGACATAGTTGCTAATGGTCGGCGTATCGGGCGTGGCGACATTGTGCGCATCGGAGATGAGCTGGGCATCAGACTCTGCGGCAGATTGGCATGCAATGACTGAGATTCAGCCGGCCGTCCTGACGCTTCTTGCGGTTACCGCCGGACTCGGGCTGCTGGTTTTAGCAGTCGTCACGACGACGGCGTTCGTAAAGGTATCGGTTGTTCTATTCCTCGTCCGCAATGCGCTCGGGACCCAGACGATACCACCGAACGTGGTACTATACGCCGCGGCATTGATCCTCACCATGTTCGTGAGCGCGCCTGTTATTGAACAGACCTATGATCGCCTCACAGATCCGAAACTGCGTTATCAGACGATCGATGACTGGATAAGCGCCGCTCAAGAAGGAAGTGAACCCTTGCGCGATCATCTCAAGAAGTTCACGAACGAAGAGCAGCGGCGATTTTTCCTTTCCTCGACTGAAAAAGTCTGGCCAGAGGAAATGCGCGCCAAAGCCACACCTGATGATTTTGCCATTCTCGTACCATCTTTTCTAATTTCAGAACTCAAGCGTGCATTCGAAATCGGCTTTCTCCTTTATCTGCCCTTTATCGTCATCGATCTTATCGTAACGACAATCTTGATGGCGATGGGCATGTCAATGGTATCCCCGACGGTTATATCTGTACCTTTCAAACTATTTTTGTTTGTCGCTATTGATGGCTGGTCGAGATTGATGCACGGACTTGTGTTGAGTTACACGATACCGGGAGGTTAACTATTACTGAATCGACTATTGTCACACTTATGAGCCAATCTTTGATGGTTTTCATGATCTGGATTCTGCCGCCGCTCATTGCATCGGTGGTTGTTGGCCTGGGCATTGGCATCATCCAGGCGGCAACGCAGATTCAGGATGAAAGCTTGCCGCTCACGGTGAAGCTTCTGGTCGTTGTCGCGGTAATTGGCCTGTTTGCCCCTGTGCTGAGCGCCCCGCTCATAGAGCTTGCCGACCAGATCTTTACTGAGTTTCCCGCAATGACACCAAGCTACTAGCCTCCGCCATGTATGCGTCATCGGGCGAGATTCAAATCCTGATCCATGCGGCTCTCGAGCTCGTCGTTGTGGCCAGTCTTGGCGCAGCCCGCGCGATAGGCATTATGCTGGTACTTCCTGTATTTACACGATCTCAGGTCGGTGGGCTGATCCGCAGCTGCCTGGCTGTTGCCTTCGGACTGCCGTGCTTGGCACAGGTGAGCGACGGGCTGCACGCGCTGGATCCTGAAACGGTTCTAATCCATGTAACTCTGCTCGGTTTGAAGGAGGTTTTTGTCGGCGTGCTACTTGGCACTTTGCTCGGCATCCCCCTATGGGGCCTTCAGGCGGCTGGTGAGTTTATCGATAACCAACGTGGCATCACCAGCCCGTCCGCTCCGACCGACCCCGCGACGAACAGCCAGGCTTCCGCTATGGGCGTTTTTCTCGGGATCACTGCAATTACGATCTTCGTCGCATCAGGAGGTATGGAGGCTGTCATCAGTGCTCTTTATGGCAGCTACCTGATCTGGCCCGTTTTTCGGTTTCACCCCACATTGAGCCCGCAAGGAGCAATGGAGCTATTAGGGCTCCTCGACCACATTATGCGCACGACATTATTGGTCTCCGGCCCTGTAGTGATCTTCCTGCTGCTGGTGGATGTATCAATGATGATACTCCGTCGCTTTGCGCCGCAATTCAAGTCGAGCCAACTGTCCCCGACGCTCAAGAATATCGGCTTTCCGATTATCATGGTCACCTACACCGCCTATCTGGTCGAGGGCATGAAACTGGAGATTGCACAAGCGAATGGCGCGCTTGAGTGGTTCGGCAAGTTGCTGAAATGAGCGACACGAGTGAAGAAAAGAATCACGCCGCCACCCCGACGAAGCTAAGGGAAGCGCGCAAAAACGGGCAGATACCGCGCAGCGCCGATTTCGTCCGCGCGGCCGGCACTTGCGCTGGGTTCGGCTACCTTTGGCTGAGAGGGAGCGTGATCGAAGACAAATGCCAGGAAGCGCTATTATTGGTCGACAAGCTGCAGAACCTTCCTTTCGATATCGCGGTCCGCCAGGCATTGGTCCTGCTGATCGAACTCACCCTGGGGGCCGTTGGCCCGCTGCTTGGAGCTCTCGTCGCCGCGGTAATTTTGGCGGGATTGATAGCCAATGGTGGATTTGTCTTCTCTCTCGAGCCTATGAAGCCCAAGTTTGAGAAGATTGACCCTTTTCAAGGGCTGAAACGCATGGTGTCTGCGCGTTCAGCAGTCGAGCTTGGGAAGACACTGTTTAAGGTAGTGGTCCTCAGCACCACCTTTCTTATCTTGCTTTTCGGCATGTGGAAGACGGTGATCTATCTGCCAGTCTGCGGCATGGGCTGTCTCGGCTTGGTCTTTACGGAGGCGAAACTGCTGATGGGGATTGGCGCCGGTGCACTTCTGGTGGGCGGGCTGATCGATCTCCTGTTGCAGCGTTCGTTGTTTCTGCGCGAAATGCGCATGACTAAGACCGAAGTGACGCGCGAGTTGAAGGAACAGCAGGGGACGCCAGAGTTGAAGAGTGAACGGCGTCGCATCCGCGACGAGACGGCTGGCGAGCCTCCGCTTGGGTTGAATCGCGCCACGTTGATCTTCAGAGGAAAGGCGATACTGGTCGGTCTTCGCTACATTCGTGGTGAGACCGGGGTGCCGGTCCTAGTTTGCCGCGCCGAGGGCGAGGCCGCTTCGCACATGTTCTGTGAGGCGCAGGCGCTACATCTCACTATTGTCGATGATCATGTCCTAGCGCATCGGCTCATCAGCGCGACGAAACTGGGCAACGCCGTTCCCAGGCAACATTTCGAGCCCGTCGCGAGAGCACTCTTCGCCGCAGGCTTAGCCTAGATGTGGCGCCTCAACAGGCTGTCCTCGGTGAGGCCGAGTCTGCTGATTGGCGTTGTGGGTTTAGGCTGCGGGTCTGTTCCACTAACCCGTCCTATTCAGTGCGCCCCGATGGCGCGTATCACCAGTGGAGGAAGGTTCCACCCAGATAGTAGTCGATTGGTCTGGTAGCTGACGAGCGGCTCGGTCGGGTAACTGGCCGGGTCGAAGCCTCGTGACAAAGGCCGCCTTGGGCGGTTGAGCAATCCGATGGGCCGTAACGTGAGTGAAGCCTGAGCAGGCCTCGAAAGTGATGATGTGGATGCCGACCCGCCTGAATTTCGGGGAAGGCCGCGCGAACGGGGAAGCAATCGACATGTGCACCCGTTCGATCCGCCGGGGTAATGGGCACGGCACGTCGGAAGGGTGATACGGGTAGGGGGAGACCCGCTCGGCATGAGGGTAGCGGCCTCAACGCAGCCGTCAGGGCGGCGGTGCCGGTGGGAGTCGGACAGGGTCATAATACCGCTGAAGCCGGGTAATGCCGGTGGAGGGAAGGGCCCTGACTTCTGGTGTGCTTTTGACGTTGGTGAGGAGGGGGTGATTGGCGATGAGCCTCGAAACACCCGAAAAGATCAGGAACCTTCAGAGGAAGCTGTACCGTAAGGCGAAGGCGGAGCCCGCTTTCCGCTTCTACGTGCTCTACGACAAGATCTGCCGTGAGGACATGCTGCGCCATGCCTATGCGCTGGCCCGCGCCAATGCGGGTTCGCCGGGCGTGGACAATGTGACCTTCGCGAAGATCGAGGCGGAAGGCGCGGAGAGGTGGCTGGCGGGCCTGCGCGAGGAACTTGTCTCGAAGACCTATCGGCCGCAGCCGGTGCGACGGGTGATGATCCCGAAGCCGGGGGGCGGCGAACGTCCGCTCGGCATCCCGACCATTCGGGACCGGGTGGTTCAGACCGTCGCGAAGCTGGTGCTGGAACCGATATTCGAGGCGGACTTCGAGGATGGTGCCTATGGCTATCGGCCCAGACGCAGTGGGACCGACGCAATCAAGGAAGTGCACCGGCTTGTCTGCCGGGGCCACACGGACGTGGTAGACGCCGATTTGTCGAAATACTTCGACACGATTCCGCATTCGGACCTCCTCAAATCGGTGGCCCGACGCATTGTCGACCGGCACGTGCTGCGGCTGATCAAGCTGTGGCTGAAAGCGCCGATCGAAGAGCGGGACGGTGACGGGAAACGGCACGTGAGCGGTGGTAAGAGCAGCACGCGCGGCACGCCGCAAGGTGGGGTCGCAAGCCCGCTGCTCTCGGTCATCTACATGAACCGGTTCCTGAAACATTGGCGGCTCACCGGACGCGGCGAGGCGTTCCGTGCGCATGTCATCTCCTATGCCGATGACTTCGTCATCCTCAGCCGCGGGCACGCGGTCGAGGCGCTGGCGTGGACGCGGACGGTGATGACGAAACTCGGGCTGACACTCAACGAGGCCAAGACCTCGGTGAAGGATGCCCGCACGGAGCCTTTCGACTTCCTTGGCTATACGTTCGGACCTCACCGCTACCGGAAAGACGGCCATTGGTACCTGGGTGCGAGCCCATCCAAGAAGAGCGTGCAACGGATCAAAACGAAGATTGGCGATCACTTGGTAAACGGTAACAAAGAGCCGTGGCCCGTGGTCTGCACCCGGCTGAACAGGCTTCTGCGCGGCTGGTCAGGCTACTTTGGCTATGGAACACGCTTGCCGGCCTATCGAGCGGTCGACAACCACGTCTATGACCGTGTTCGCACCTTCCTGCGCAAACGGCACAAGGTGCAGGGACGCGGCACACAGCGTTTCTCCGACGACATTGTCTTCGGAAAACTTGGTGTCCTGCGTCTTCGACGCGTGCACATTGGACCGCCGCCGTGTGCCTCACGATGAAACCAGTCGGAAAGCCGGATGCGTAATGTGGCTTCGGTAGAGATGTGGCGTCGGCCGCCGCGGGCCAGAAGCGGCAGGCCGGTGAGGATGCCGAGCGCCACATAACAAACTGGATATAGGTGATCGGATTTCCCACCTCACTGGAGATCCGAGGCATGTTCGAGGACTTATTCGCCTACCCGAAGGTCGTAGCGCGTCACCATGACGGGCCCGAGGCCTCGAAGCGGCTGCGCTATCTCAAGCATCTCGCCGATCAGCGTGCGGCTCGTGAGACTTTGCTGCGCACGGCCCGCGAACTGCTGGTCATTGCGGAGCGGCTGGACCTGTCCGGCGGCAGGTGCGTCAGGCAGGCCGAGATCGACGCGGCCGCTCAATCTTGGGCCCGATACCAGCACGCGCGAAACAGAGCCTGCGGTGAGAAGTGGTCACGGCGTTTGTTCCATGACGTCGCCGCAGCGTGGCTTTGCTTTCTTGGCCAGCTTGACGAACCGGCTCCCAACGAACCGAAGGCCCATTGTGAAAAGGTCGACGACTTCATCGCCTATCAACATGATGAGCGTGGCTTGTCGGCGAGCACCCTAGCCAACCAGCGCTGGCAGGTAGAGACTTTCCTCGAACATTTAGGCGTCGAAAAATCGTCGATCGCCGACATCACCGTTGCAGACGTAGACGCTTTCCTCGACGTGAAGGGTCGTGGCGGGTGGTCTCGGGTGTCGGTAGCGACGAGCGCGCACGCCCTGCGCGCGTTCTTCCGCCATGCTCAGCGTCGACAATGGTGTTGCCCCGGAATCGCCGCAGCGATCGACGCGCCGCGACTGTTCAGGGAAGAAGCTTTGCCGATGGGCCCGGCATGGCCCGATGTCCAGCGGCTCCTTGAGAGCACGAGGGACAGGACCGCGCGTGACGTCCGTGACCACGCGATTCTAAAGCTGCTCGCGATCTACGGACTGCGAAGCGGCGAAGTCCGCGGTCTTTGTCTCGAAGACATCGATTGGACGAGAGAGGTCATCAAGGTGACCCGGTCCAAGCAGCGCAAGATGCAATACTACCCCCTGGTGACCTCCGTCGGCGACGCTGTTGTGAGTTACCTTCAGCTGGCGCGCCCCCGCTGCCGTCGCCATGAGGTCTTCCTCACCCTCAAGGCCCCGTTCCGGCCGCTGTCGGCGAGCGCAGTGTACCATGTGGTTGCAAGCCGACTGAGCGCCCTGGGGGTTCAGTCGATGCATTTTGGCCCTCATGGACTTCGCCACGCCTGCGCCACCCACCTTGTTGCGCAAGGTCTGAGCCTGAAGGAAATCGGGGACCATCTCGGCCATCGCAGCGCCTTTGCGACCCGCACCTACGCCAGGGTCGACCTTGCCGGACTGCGCGAGGTCGGGGCGTTCGATCTGGGAGGACTGGCATGATCCTTTCAGAAATTATCGCCAGCTTTGTCGATCACCGGCAAGCAATCGGAATGCGCTTCCGCACGGAGGTGCGCACGCTCAAGTCGTTCTGTCGCTTCGTCGGCGACAGACCTCTGCCGGAGGTGACGGCCGACCGAGTGTTGGCCTTTCTGGCGGGACGCGGCCCGGTGACCCGTTTCTGGGAACGAAAGCATTCTGTTCTGGCGGGCTTCTATCGGTTCGCGATGGCCCGGGGGCATACAAACATATGGCCGTTGCCACGCGCCGTCCCCAAGCCGACGGAAGCCTTCGTTCCCTACATTTACTCCCGCGAGGAGATCGGTCGTTTACTCGACGCCGTCGTCCTGATCGACCATCCTCGCTGTCCTATTGATCCGGACACATACCGAACGCTCCTGCTTCTCCTTTACGGCGCGGGCCTTCGCCTTGGCGAGGCACTGTCCCTCACCTTAGCCGACGTCGACCTCGAGGAAGGGATTCTGTGCGTCCGCGAGAGCAAGTTTTACAAGACCAGACTGGCTCCGATCGGCCACGACCTCGTGCGCATCTTATCCCGGCACGCTTCTCGCCGCCGCGAAGGCCAGTCTGCAGAATCCCTCTGGTTCCTCACGCGCCAGGGCGCCCCTGTGACCCTGCAACACGCTGAGAGGGAGTTCTGCCGATTACGCGTCAAAGCGAATGTCGTGTGCGCCGGCGCCGGGCCGCGACATCAGCCTCGCTTGCATGATCTTCGTCATAACTCCGAGTGCCGGATTATTCCGAGTGACGGTCCGGGAGGCCAAAGAGTGCGGGCGATCTGTGGCTGTTGGGTCGGCATAATCAGAGGCTCTTCAGGAATGCAAGGAGATGGTCGTCGGGCTTGTAGCGGCCCAACCGGATGTCGGCCGTGTCGGTCTTCGCCAGAGCTTGCTCCTTGAGCTTCATGTCGGCCTGAAGATAGATGGCGGTGGTTTCGACCGACTCGTGGCCCAGCCACAGAGCAATGACCGAGCGGTCGACGCCGTGCTGGAGCAGGTCCATTGCCAGGGTATGCCTCAGGACATGCGGCGTTACGTGCTTGCTGGCCAGCGATGGGCAGTGGCGACGTGCGACGGCGAGGTGCTTGTTCAGCAGATATTGAAGTGCGTCGTGACTCAATGACGTGCCGCTTATCGTCGGGAAGGCAGGATCGGCGCTCCGCCCGCGTCGCTCGGCAAGCCAGGCACGCAGCACCGTGACCGTATCCTTGCGAAGCGGGGTATTGCGGAGTTTTCGGCCCTTTCCCTGACATTGCACATAGGCGGCCGGGCCAAGGACAATGTCCTCGCAGCGAAGGCCGACGATTTCGGCAGCACGCAGGCCGGTCTGCACGGCCAGCAACAGAAGCGCCCGGTCACGGCGCCCGATCCAGCTGCCGAGGTCGGGGGCGGCGAGCAAGGCGGCGACTTCGACGCTACTGAGGAAGGCGACCGGCCGGCGCACGTAACGCTTGCTCGGAATGGCGAGCACGCGCTGAGCCAATGCGCTGTGTTCCGGCGCATGCAAGGCCACATAGCGGAAGAAGGAATGGATGGCGGCAAGACGGACATTGCGGCTCCTGGCGCAGTTGTCGCGTTCGTGTTCGAGATGATCGAGGAAGGCGCCAAGGAAGGCGGTGTCGAGATCCGGCAAGGTGACGTGCGAGGCCCCCTTGCGTAGCTGCCGCTGGGCATAGGCCAGCAGCAGGCAGAAGGTATCGCGGTAGCTCGCCAGCGTATGCGGGCTTGCTTGTCGTTGTCTGATGAGGCGATCGGTGAAGAAGGCCTCAAGAAGAGCGGGGAACGTTGGGGCGGCGCTCATGGGCGGGATTCCGGCTGAGATTGTTCCGCCCGCAGCAGCGCTTGCTGCAGCAGCTCCGGCGTTGCCGTCAAATACCAATAGGTGTCGGTGATGTGGGCATGGCCGAGATAGGTCGCCAACTCGGGCAGGTGGCGTTCGACATCGATGCCGTTGCGATACCAGCGCAGCAATGTTGTCACGGCCAGTCGGTGGCGAAGGTCGTGCAGGCGTGGCCCGCGGGAGTCATTGGCGCCGCGGAGGCCGACCTCGCGCGACAGCTTGACGAACGTCCACCGCACGGCCCATTCGGTTAAACGCATGCCGCGCTCGGAAAGGAAGAAGCTGGAGCTCAGGGGATTGGGGCATGACCGGTCTCGGCTGGCCGCATAGATTTTGAGAGCGTGTTGCGTCGAGGGGTGAAGCGGCACGTAGCGCGACTTGCCGAACTTCGTGTCGCGAACCGTCAGCACGCCATCAACGAGATTGGTGTCGCCGCGATCGAGACGCAGCGGTTCGTTACAGCGCATGCCGGTCGCCGCGTACAAGCCGAAGAGCGTGGCATAGGTCTGCGGGCGAAGGCCGACTGTCGACGGCAAGCGCTTTGCCGCGTCGATCAGTCGGGTGATCTCTTCGTCGCGGTAAACATAGGGCGACGATGGCCGACGATACCGGTGAGGAAGAAGGTCGGGCGGCGGGACGACGGTCTGCGGGTCAATGGCGCTGCAATAGCGCGCGAGCCGGCGAACCATCGCCAACCGGTTGGCCCACTGGGCGGGCTGTGCCTCTGCCGGCTGCATGGCCCAGGCCAGGGCAATCTCGGTGGTGATGACGGTGGCGCCGGAAGATTCGGCAAAGACAACGAAGCGCTGCAGCAACCGTCCGGAAAGACGCAGCTTATGGCCGAGGGCGCGGCGCGCGGCCAGGTACTCTTCGAGCGCCGCTTGCAACGCGCTCATGATGCGACTCCTGGCCAGGGTAGCGCAATGGCACGCAACGCCGCGATGTCGACTTTGGCATAGATCTGTGTCGTGTTCGGCTGGCTGTGGCGGAGAAGTTGACCGATTTCAACGAGCGAGGCGCCGCGGCGCAGCAGATCGGTGGCGAGTGAGTGACGCAACAGGTGCGCACCCTTGAACGCCGGCGTCAGACCGGCGCGCTTGAGCGCACGATGGACGATGCAGCAAATAGTCGACGGGCTGACAAAACTCCGTCTGGGCGCCTTTATGCGAATGAAGACGCGGCGTGTTGAGCAAGCAGGCCGATCTTGCCGCAGATAGTCGACCAAGGCGGCACCGACATCCGCCGGCAGTGGCAGCCGCGCCAGCCGTTGACCCTTGCCATGCACGACGATCTCGCCGCAATCCCAGTCGAGATCGTCCAGGGTCAAGGCCGAGACTTCGCCACCCCGTAAGCCGAGGCGCGCGAGCAGCATCAGAACCGCGTAGTCCCTGCGGCCGGCCGGTGTTCTCCTGTCGCAAGACGCAAGGAGCCGTTCGACCTGTTCGGCAGGCAGCGCCTTCGGCAGATGTGCCAAGCGCCAGCCGGCGATCCCAGGCACCGCGACAGCGAGATCGGTGGCAAGCAACCCGCGTTGCTGGAGGAAGCGCAGAAACGAACGCAGCGCCGTGACCGCCAACTTGGCGCGGCCGGGCGAACCGGCCTGGGCGCGCCGCACGATGAACCGATGAACGTCGCCCACTCGCAAGCGGTCAAAATCCGGATCGTTGCCGCCAAACTGTTCGTCCAGGAACCCACGAACAATCGGCAGATAGTTCGTCAATGTCGATGCCGAGAGACCACGCTCGGTGCGCAGGAATTCCCCAAATGCGTCGATCAGCTTACCCTTGGCGCTCGTATCGACCTCCAGCAGCGGTACCGGCACGCCGCCCGTGTCGCGCAGATATCGGAGCAACTGCCGAATGGTCCAGGCATCGCCACGCCTCGGGCGCCGACCAAGTTCCGTCAGAAATCGATCTGCGTCCTCTTCCCCGAGCAAGCTCAGCGGAACATCCTGCCTCTCCACCCAAGCACTGAAACCAGCCAGGAGCTTAATCTTCTGCTGAACAGTCGTTTTGGGGTATCCCTGGCCATCGAGCAAAGCCTCGAAACCATCCAGGTGGCTAGCCAATCGGCCTATCCAGCGATCTTTGGCTAGCGCCTCATTCAGATCAATCATCGTCTGTCTCCCTATATCGTGGGAAAGTTCACGCTCAGAAAGAGCAGCCGAATAATGTCGCGCAATCAACGGCCGACGCTGATCCAATTACTTGCAATCATGAGAAAATTACGCCGCGGCGATGGCGTCACTCGGAATAATCCGGCACTCGGAGTTATGTCGCTAATTCCGAACCCGGAATTAGCGACATAGTTTTGCAGTTCACCGCCTCCTCTCCTGGTATCGCCAAGGCGCCGACGTCCAACGGCTTCTGCCCAAGCTCTCCACCTACCTTGGCCACGTCAACATCTCGGGCACGCAGCGATACCTAACCCTAACCCCGGACCTTCTGCGTGAGGCCAGCGCGCGCTTCGAGCATTACGCCATGGAGATGCCCAATGCGTGACGAGGCGCTCCTTGGCCCCTGGATCCGGCGGTTCCTACTCGAACACGTGGTTGCCGAGCGCAATCTCGCCCGCAACACCCAGCAGGGTTACCGCGACGGCTTATGTCAGCTTCTCCCGTTCGTTGCGAAGCGGGTCGGCAAGTCTATTGATCGCCTGAATGTCGTCGATTTATCGGCCGAGCTAATCCGCGCCTTCTTGACCGATATCGAAGTGACGCGTCGATGTTCGATCGCCACCCGAAATCAACGTCTTGCCGCCGTTCGGGCGTTCGCTGGCTTTGTCGGCGAGCATAGCCCCGTCCACATCGAATGGTCGGGCCAGATCCGTTCGATCCCGTTCAAGAAGACCGATCAGGCGGTCGTTCCTTACCTCGAAAAGGCGGAGATCGACGCCTTGCTCGCCGCTCCAGATCGGCGGACGGAGCAGGGTCGGCGCGACTACGCCCTGCTGCTGTTCCTCTACAACACTGGTGCGAGAGCGTCAGAGGCGGTCGGCGTCAAGGTGGCGGACCTGGACCTGAACGCCCCCAGCGTCAAAATCCATGGCAAGGGCGGCAAGCAGCGATACTGCCCATTGTGGACCGCCACCGTCGTCGAGTTACGGGCACTCGTCGCTGACGGAGCCCCTTCTCGATCCGTCTTCCTCAATCGCTGCGGCCAACCCATCACTCGCTTCGGGATCCATACCGCCGTCGAGCGTTATGGCCTCAAGGTCGTCGCCAAAATGCCATCGTTGGCGACAAAGCGCGTAAGCCCTCACTCCATCCGCCACACCACGGCGACCCATCTCCTGCGCGCCGGCGTCGACATCAACACAGTCCGCGGATGGCTCGGGCACGTCTCGCTGGACACCACGAACGTCTATGCAGAGGTCGACTTCGAGACCAAGGCTAAGGCGCTCGAAAAATGCGAGGCGCCGAGTCTCGGCAAAATCCCAAAACGATGGCGTGACCAACCGGCGCTGATGGACTTCCTTCGGTCGCTGTAACCCGCTTTGTTATGTGGCGCTCGGCATCCTCACCGGCCTGCCGCTTCTGGCCCGCGGCGGCCGACGCCACATCTCTACCGAAGCCACATTACGCATCAAATGTGTTTGAGCACATTTGATGCGGGAAATCCGCACGTCCGGTTTGATGAGCGGGGAAGGGAAACGGAGCGATGCCAACACGGCCCAAGCCACCGCGCCCTTCCTCGACTCTACTGACGGATCTGGGTTTGTTTGCCGCTGAGCGGCGGACAGGTGGCGGCTCGGCGTCTTTTTCACCGCGGCTGTGTCTGGACTTGTGAACGCGCTGGAGGGTGGAAGCTGTGTGGTTTCGGCGGGGCCTGCTGCCCCGGCGGTCATGGTCCTGTTGGTAGCAGATTGCTGGCGATCGCCCGGAACAGACTTGCCTCGGGACAGGCGGCGGCGAAGGCCAGGCGGATGCGCGAGACGGTTTCGATGACGCGGGCGCCGAGCTTGAGCAGCCTGAGCCGCAGCGTAGCGAACTCGGCGTTGCGCAGATGATGGGTCGTTGGCACCGCCTCGCGCAGGGTGAGCATCAACCAGTATGCGGCGGTGTGCAGGACAAGACGGACCTGGTTGGCAATCGGTGAGCGGCAGGAGGTTCGGTCGGATGCGAGCTGGCTCTTGTGCATCTTGATCAGGTTTTCGGCCCGCCGCGGGCGCAGTAGATCACGTCGTAGATGTGCTCGGCGGAGCCTTTGTCGAGATTGGTGACGACGAAGCGGATGTCGAGGCCGAGGGTGGTTGCCTCGATGCGAGCGCAGGTGCGGCGTTCGGCCTTCCAGGACTTCGCCTTGTAGCGGGTCTCGGCATAGCCGCGCAGCACAGGCTTGCGCTCGAGCGCGCGGCGGGTGCGGATGTCGTCGGCGCTCTCGTCGACGAGCCGCTGCAGAACCTTGTTGCCGGGTAGGCCGAAGAGGTAGTCGATCGCATTGTTCTCGCACCAGGCCATGACTTGCGCCCGGCCGTAATGGCTGTCGCCACGGATCAGGATGCGGGTGGTCGGCCAGCGGGCGCGGATGCGGCGCACGAGACGGCGCAGATGGCCGCGGATCTCCTTGCCCGCCGGGGTCTTGCCAGGACGCAGGATCATGGCGACCGGGCGTCCTGTCGCGGCGTCGTAGATGTGGATCGGCAGGAAGCAACGCTCGTCGTAGTGGGCGTTGAAGAGCGAGAGCTGCTGATGGCCGTGAACGACATCCAGCGTATCATCGATGTCGAGCGTGACGCTTGCGGGCGGCGCGGCATAGCTCGACAGCCAGAGATCGACCAGCACCCAGCTGAGCCGGATGACGGTGCGCAGGTCAGGCAGGTTCTCCAGCCGCGAGCAGGTCGGCTGCGAGCACAGATCAATCCCGCTGTCGGGCAGCCGCCCGCAGGCGAGCTTGAAGGCCGGGTCGGTACGCAGTCGGTCGAGATCATTGGCGTCCTCGTAGCCGCACGCGATCGCAAAGATGCGGGCGCGCAGAATGTCGGCCATGGCGTGCGTCACCCGCTCTGGATCGCGCCGATCGTGGATCACCGCGGCCAGCCTGTCGGCCAGTTGCAGGCGACGCTCGGCTGCGGCCAGAAGCATGACGCCGCCATCCGAGGTGATGCGGCCGCCGTCAAACGCAGCTGTGATCTTCTTGCGTCCGACGGCTGGAAAAGACAGCGGCAGCAACGTATTCTCGGTCATGGCGGGTGTGGCTCGCGAAATGAGGTGGAAGGGTTGGCCTAAGCAACCGAATCCTACGCCAAATCAACCGCTTAAGCTACATCCGCCAGCCTCAAAAGCCCATCGTCGTGCATAAGACGGGCTAGCCATTAAGCCAGGCAGGCGGCTCGACGGCGCTGGGAAGTCGGGCATGGGACGGCATAGGCCTATTCCCCAAGACCACGCTTGATGAAGCGCCCGGCCTTGCGTTGGTCTTGGCGTGTAGGTTTGATGCGGATGGGCTTGAGCCCAAGGATGCGGCAATCCTCGCGAAGGCTTTCGCCTTGTAGCCGAAGCCGGCCTAGTAGGCGACCGCCTCGTATGGTCGAATTGGTGGCTCGTCCGATATCCCTGCACGCGTAGTGCCACCGGGCAGACGGATGCAGGAAGGGCAATCACCGGATCGACCTCGGTCGCGGCGACTTGAGAGACCTTGGCCATTAGACCGCCAGGACCGGGTGTTTTGCGCGTGAAGGAGTGCCGCTGAGCCTGCCGACGCTCGCCGACCAGGTTGGCGCGGCCACATTCGCGCTCGTGCCCATCCATCGTCGATCGAGCCTCATGTCCTCCTCGCCGACCGCTGGCACGGCGGCGATACAAACGTGCCGGTCCTCGCCAAGGGCAAGACCGATACTGGCAGGCTGCGGGTCTATGTCCAAGTTCGGCGGTGTCGATCCGCCCGCCGGGCTGTTTCATTGTTCGCGCTACCGGCGTGCCGAACATCCACGGGCCCATCTTGGCACCTGGTCCGCGATCCTGCAGGCCGACGCCTATGGCGGCTATGGCGAACGCTACGCGCCGCCGGTACTCGAAGCAGGGCGAATGCGCGCGCAAATTGTTCGAGCTCGCCGGGAGCCAAGCTTTGCCACAATCGCCTAGAAGAGGACCATGCGCGTACCAGGGAAATCTTTACGTTAAGGTCGGATTGTACAGGGATATACTTGCCACAGAAAGCGGCTTGTTCCGCCGTTCCGGCTCCGGTTTCGCCTCTGCGCTTTCAAGGCGCGCCAGAAGCCGGGCCCGCTCTCCCGCAGCCTTTTCCACGCTGGCCTGCTTGACGTGGCCGTAGCCGCGAATGAGAGCCGGGACTGACGCCAAGGCAGCAGCCGCCTCTAACTTCGCTGGCGTCAGGATGCGGGCGATGCGGTCGACATCGGCCTCGTAGCTTGCGAGCAGGCCGCGCTCCGTCCGCCGCTCGGCCGAATAGCCGAACAGATCGAGCGCTGATCCGCGCAGGCCCTTCAGCGACGCAAGCAGGCTGAATGCCTTCATCATCCCCGGCCCGAAACTTGATTTCTTTGGCTTTCCGTCCGCGCCGCGCCGGCCCATGATCGGGGGCGCGAGGTGGAATTCCAGCCGGTCGTATTCCTGGAATTGCGCCGCCAGTTGGCGCTGGAACGATCCGTCCGTGTAGAGGCGGGCGACTTCATACTCGTCCTTGATAGCCATCAGTTTGAAGAGGTTTTTCGCCACGGCCTCAGCGACCGGGGCGGAGCCCGGCAAGACTGCCTGCTCGGCCTTGCGGACGGCCGCGACACGATCGGCGTAACGCTTCGCATAGGCGGCGTTCTGATAGGCGGTCAGGAACTCCACTCGACGCGCGACGATCTCGTCAAGCGTCTGTGCGATACCGGGCTCCGCCGCCTGGCCAGGCCGGCCGAGCATTCCTTTGACGAAATCCGGCTGATGCGCCGCGCGCCGTCCCCAGCGGAAAGCTGCGATATTCATGGCGACCGACTCGCCATTGAGTTCGATGGCGCGTTCGATCGCGTCCGCCGGCAGCGGCAGCCCGCCATGCTGGTAGGCGAAGCCCAGCATGAACATGTTGGCCCCGAGCGAATTGCCGAACAGCTCCGACGCAGTGCGCGTGGCGTCGAAGAAATGCGCCTTTTTTTCGCCGGCAGCCTCGCGAATGGCCTCCTTCAGCCGCTCCACGGGCAGCGAAAAATCGGCCGAGCGCGCGAAGTCGCCCGGCATGATCTCGGCGGTGTTGGCGACGAAAATCGTATGGCCCTCGCGCACCGCCGCCAGCACCTTCTTGTTGCCCGACACGACCAGGTCGCAGCCGAGAACGAGGTCGGCCTTGCCCGCCGAGACGCGGATGGCGTGGATATCCTCAGGGGTTTTTGCGATGCGGACATGTGAAAAGACCGCCCCGCCCTTCTGCGCCAGGCCCGCCATGTCGATCATGCCGCAGCCCTTGCCCTCCAGATGCGCCGCCATGCCGAGGATGGCGCCGACTGTGACGACGCCGGTGCCGCCGACGCCGTCGATGATCGATGACCAGCCGTCGCCATTGAGCGCAAAAAGCTGTGGCTCCAGCACGCCTTCGAGCGGATCGGATTTTCCTGCCATGCCTTCGGCCTTGCGAATCTTCGCGCCATGCACGGTGACGAAGGATGGGCAAAAGCCGTTGACGCAGGAGAAATCCTTATTGCAGCTCGACTGGTCAATGCGGCGCTTGCGGCCGAACTCAGTTTCGACGGGTTGGATCGAGGCGCAGTTGGATTGGACGCCGCAATCGCCGCAGCCTTCGCAGACGAGCTCATTGATGATGACGCGCTTGTCGGGGTCCGGAAAGGTTCCGCGCTTGCGGCGGCGGCGCTTTTCGGCCGCGCAGGTCTGGTCATAAAGCAGCACGGACACGCCCTTCACCTCGCGCAACTGCCGCTGCACCAGGTCGAGATCATCGCGATGGTGGATGGTGGAGCCGGCGGGAAACCCTATCCCGGCGGCGGCATACTTGCGGGGTTCGTCGGTGACGATGGCGATGCGCTCGACGCCCTCGGCGTGCACCTGGCTCGCGATCATGTCGACGGTCAGATTGCCTTCGAGCGGCTGGCCACCAGTCATAGCGACGGCGTCGTTGTAGAGAATCTTGTAGGTGATGTTGGCCTCGGTCGACAGCGCGAAGCGGATCGCCAGCGTGCCGGAATGGTTGTAGGTGCCGTCGCCGAGGTTCTGGAAGATGTGGTCGCGCTTCGAGAACGGCGCCTGGCCGACCCATTGCGCGCCCTCCCCGCCCATGGCAGTGAAGCCAAGGGTGTTGCGGTCCATCCACAGCGCCATGAAGTGGCAACCGATGCCGGCTGCGGCGATCGAGCCGTCCGGCACCTTGGTCGAGGAATTGTGCGGGCAACCGGAGCAGAAGAAGGGGGTGCGCGAGCCAATGTCCTTCTTGTCGGCAAGCATCGCCTGGAACTGCTTTAGCCGAGCGACCCGTGCAGAAATCTCCTCCGACGGTCCGATCGTCTCGACGATGCGCTCGCCGAGCGCGATCGCGATATCATTAGGGTCGAGGGAACCCTTGGCCGGGAAAAGCCAGCCGCCGCGCTCGTCCTTCTTGCCAATCACCATGGGCTGCATGGCCGTGTTGTAGAGGCTCTCGCGCAGCTGGACTTCGATCAGCGAGCGCTTCTCCTCGACGACGATCACCTTCTCCAGGCCACGCACGAAATCCGCAATGTGCTCGAAGTCGAGCGGCCACGGGCAGCCTATCTTGAACAGCCGCACGCCGAGCTGGTTGGCGCGGGCTTCGTCGACGCCGATATCCTCCAGCGCCTGACGTACGTCAAGATAGCTCTTGCCGATGGTGATGATGCCGATCTTCGGATTTCGGCCGCCCGAATAGACGATTCGATTGAGATCATTGGCCTTGATGAAGGCCGCCGCTGCGGCACGCTTGTGTTCGTGCAGACGCGCTTCCTGGCCGAGCTGGTCGAGCTCGTGGCGGATATTCAAACCGCTGGGCGGCATGTCGAACTCGGGGATGATGATGTTCAGCCGGTCAAGCGACGCATCCACCGAAGCCGTCGATTCGATATTGTCCTTGACGCATTTGATCGCCGCCCAGGTACCGGCGAAGCGCGACATGGCGTAGCCGTAAAGGCCGTATTCGATCAGTTCCTGCACGCCCGCCGGATTGAGGATTGGGATCATGGTATCGACGAACACGAACTCGGTGGCGTGCGCGTTGCTGGATGATTCCGCCATGTGGTCGTCGCCCATCAGGGCGAGCACACCGCCATACCTGGACGATCCGGCGAGATTGGCGTGGCGAAAAACGTCGCCGGAGCGGTCGACGCCCGGACCCTTGCCGTACCAGATCGAAAAAACGCCGTCATATTTGCCTTCACCGAGCAGTTCCGTCTGCTGCGTACCCCAGCAGGCCGTAGCGGCCAGTTCCTCGTTCAGCCCGGGCTGGAAAACGATGCTGGCGTCGGCAAGCTGGCGTTTGGCTTTCCAGAGCTGGAGGTCGAGACCGCCGAGCGGCGAGCCGCGATAGCCCGAAACGAAGCCGGCGGTGTTAAGCCCCGCGCGGCGATCGCGCTCGCGCTGCATAAGGAGCATACGCACGACCGCCTGCGCGCCCGACAGGAAGATGCGCTCCTTGGAAAGGTCGAATTTGTCGTCGAGCGCAACGTCATGAAGCGTCATCTGCAATTCCTTCGACGCGACAGCTCAAATCGGGCGTCCGCTTCAGACAAGTTTTGGCCGGAGTGTTCCGCGCACCAGCGCCGCTCGCCCTTTTTGCGATAGTTGAGGTGCGGGGCCGGCCACCCGTGCAGTTCGCGGCATACGCTGTTTGGCTCAAGACCAGAGAGGCTCAACTGCCAGCATCTGGACCAACGACCCTCTGGCCTCCAGATTTCGGAGGTATGACTCATGGTGTCACCACAAGCGGCACTTTACTGCGAGCCCCCGACTATATCGCGTGTCGAGCGGCCGGTGTCGACCGGTGCTCCACCGCGGCAAGCGGATGGCGTGGGTGGCCGCTGAGCCCTCCGGTCAACAGGGACTTGCAGAACGCAGGGGTGAGCTTGCCGCGGTGGATTACGACGTTCTCGTGACCGATCGCAGCCCGGGCGTCCTGCCACTGGCGATTGTGGCCGCGCTGTTCATTGGATTTGACGTGGCAAGCGACGAAGTCGGCGTCATTCAGCGTCGCCAACTGCCCCGCATGTACCGACTCCTTCGTATGGATGTGCACCCACATCGGTTTCGGCATTGCACCATTGCGCAGCGCCTTGGGCTGCAGCCGGATTTCGAACAGCGTCCCTGGCTCCCCCCTCAACGGCTGCGGTGGATCCGCAGGCGTCAACTCCTTGGCCTGCCGCAAGTGTTCAAGGTACTTCTGCGACGGAAATGCGTAGGTCTTCATGCATTCGATCGTAATCGTGGCCTTTTGCTCTTTCAAAGCCTTTGCCAGTCCCTGCGCCTGGCCCAACATTCTCTTGAGCTGTTCTGTGTCTTCGTGCACTTTGGGTACTTGCGAAGGCGAGAGTCGGAGGAGACTATCATGCTGCTTAAACGCGGCCAGACAGGCCTGCATCTCGGCGGCCTGGGTCTGCAGACGCTCGACCACGGTGTCCACGACGTGTTCGGCGTTCTCGGGTTTCATCTTGCGCGCTTGCGAGACGGCCTTTTGCTGACCAGCCAGATCGAACTTCAGGAGTTCGGCCAACCGTGCCAGCATCTGCTCCGAAGCCGGGGCCTGCCAGATCGCCAAGCGTGCCGCCGCCGACGCACTCGCATCCGGCGCCTCCTCCGCACTCACGAGCTTTTTCGTACCTAGATCGGAAAGCACGACAACCTTGGCTGCTGGCGCCGGGTCGCCGTCGTTTGCAACGACTTGCGGCTCCGGCTGGCCTGCGGCTGAAGAGCTAGCACCGGCGGCCTGCCTGTCTTTCCCTTTCCCTTTCCCGTTCGCTTTCCGTTTCTTGCCCACTGCAGTGCCTTGGGCCCCTGCAGCCTCGCTGGCAGTGTCGGCCGGTATCGCAGCGCGAGCGTCGGCCGGCGGTGCAATGATGGCTTTGGTCTGCAGTTGTTGTGCCAAGGTTTCGGCGATTGTAGCCGTGCCGGCAGTGCCGGCCGGTTTTGCAGCACCAGCGGCTGCCGGCGATGCAATGATGGCTGGCGACTTCGGCTGCAGTTCCAGGAAGTGCATGACCTCGTGCGCAGTGATCCATGCGTCGTCCACGATCTGGCCCAACAGTTCCAATGGGAGGCCGGCACCTGTTCGGTCATCGCCTAACTTGGCAAGCATGTCGTGCAACGCCAATCCAAATTCCGAAAGCCGCTCCATGACTCCTTCCAGCACGGCGCGGTGCTCTGCGTCGAGTGGGCGCCCTTCGCTGGACATCACAGCGTCGCGGGTCGAGTGGAATGCCGGAAAAACGTCGCTGATGAAGGTCCCCAGCAGACGCACCTTCCGGTCCTCACCTATGAGGATTTCCCTCACGGCTGTTTCGAATGTGCTCGCCAGCGGCTCAATCTTGAGCTGCGCGAGAGCGACCCGCGATTGCAGCACCATGACCTTCAAATTCGCTGCCCAGCCGGTGTGCAGGCGCAGTGCGGCCTGTTCGCCCTCTCGCATCTCGGCCGTTGCGCTCGGTAAGTTGGCAGTGGCGGCGCAGACGGACCGCATCCGTTCGCAGCGCCGCAGCTTCTTTTCCCACCACTCCATGAGGGCCACATAGTGCTTCGCCACACTGGAAACTGCTCGGCTCAGCTGGTCGCGGGGAGTGTTGGATGCGCGCAACTTGTGGAGTACCGCGTCCGCAGCCTCCCTTTTTTCGCGCAAGTCGTGGAGTATATTGGTGGCCAACGTGTTGCATTGCTTCGCCCGATTGAGCGTTTCGTCGCGGAATTCACGCGCCCGATCGTCGGACAGAATGCTACGCGCCACTGCCGGGGGCAGGCTTGCGTAGTAGTTCAGAACTGTCGAGCCTGCATTGATGAGCCGATCCATCTGATCTTGCGCCTCCTCCCACGAGTTGTGTCCGCGCAGAGCCGCATCACGGCAACCGTCAAGCTCGTTAAGCAGGCCGAGCATTCGTAGCTTTGCCGCGTTGATTTCTTCGCCTGTCAAAGAAATGGGAACTGCCACACTCGAACTTGCAGGCTGGCTGGCGACCGGCGCCGTAGCTCCGCCCTCGGACGCCGTGGCTCCACCCTCCGAGACTGAGGGAAAATCGCGTTGCCGCGCAATCGCTGCAGGTGGCGCAGCGGCTTCACGTGGCGCAGCAGTCAGGGTTCGATGTTCGCCAACGGAGTGGCCGGAAGACCCGTCGCCCAAGGCATCATCGGCACCGCGCGCGGAGGATGTCCCTCTATCTTGAGCCCCAGAGCGGATCCGCTCGACAACGGATCCGAACAATTGACTGGCTTCCCCAGGAGCAACACTGGATTGCGAGCGCGAACTGCTCGCCCCCAACGTGCTGTCGGCTCCAGCATTCCCTATGCGCGATCTGCCAGATCGACCAATGCCCGTCATATTATGTCTCCGATATTGGCAAGAATGCGCCCATTGTGTTGGGTCTGATGTCGCTCAGCCGTAGTGGATCTGGCCCCTGACCTGCAGGAGCTTGGTGCGCCCTGTACCACTGCTCTTTGTCCTCAGCAGAGACTAGTGTGGGCTTGCTTGCTGCCTTCACCGGCACGGTTGTTCGCCCACTTACGCCGAAAATGAGCTGCCGCTGGCACCTGCTCCGGCTAAGCGCATCCGGGCAGCCATGTCTGCAAACCTTTGGCTTCTGCGTCCGATCGCCGGGCGGTTACCAAGGTCAGCTTAGCCAAAGTGGGGGTAGTGCACATCGGACGAGCCACCAGTTGACCATACATGACGATTCGCACTCCTATGTTTCGCATTGAGTTCAGGCTGGCTTGGCGTGGCAAGTCTAGACCGCCTAGCTGACGATTAGCTGACGAAGGGCTCCTCGGGACGCAAAAACCGACCTGGCTCATGCGTTAGCGATTGGGGTATCTTAGTTGGACGTGAAGGGAGCGCAGACGGAAATGTCAGGCGAGGGCTCGGGCCATAACTTTCCATTCCGCGATAGCGTTGACGCGATGGAGCGCTTTGAGCCGGCCGCGCGAACAGATTACGGAAGGTTGAGAAGATCGAAGAAGTGCTGCAGGTTTTCCAGCGAACGGAAGCCTTGCTCGTGCGCTTTCGCAGCGGCTCGTGGAAATTCTTGGCCCAATGTTAGGGCCCCTGTGCGCGCGGTGCTCGACATCCGGGATGACCTGCCGTTTCGTCGCTCTGTAGGAACGCAGTTGTCGGTAATGATGCGCGTTGGTGCCAGGCCTGTTCTTCAGCAGACGATGAGCAGGCGCCTAGCGCCCTTGGTACTGTGGCGATCCTGGACGTTCCCGTCGAGAACATATCAGTCCTGCTCGACAGCCCGCCACAACCCATGAACGTGCGTCTACCCCAGCGCCTCCTCACAAGATCAGCGCGAGAGCCGTGCCCTCCCCTGATGCGGTCGACTGCAGGTTCCCAAATGGCCGATTTCCCGGTTCGGCCAATACCGGTCATGGTCTAGCTCCGATGCAGAGGAGATACGTTCAGCGTTGTCGGTGATCCTTAGACGCTTGGTCGTCGAGCGCTGCCTGGCCCAAATGAACGCAACCGCCGCTTCTCTTCGTGCCACGTCGATTCCGGCGTGGTGCCCTGCTTGATGTCAACGCTCTCGCGCAAGAAGGATGGCAATGATCCAGTGGACACCGCGTTTAGTTCCCCGAAGCTGCGTTGGTGGCCCGCTGAAAAAACTTCGCATCGAAGGCGGGGAGCACAAACGCGCTCAGGCCGGCGGGTCACTGACCGGCAGCGGCTATTGATAGCGCAGTGGCGCAGCCTGGACGCGCCGGAAGCGTAGGACGACCGAATGGGTATCCAGGTGATGCGCACGCAGTAGCACCGTAGGTTGGGCGGCCGACGCACGGATCGAAGACGTTTAATATTGGCACAAACAGGCGTCGCGTGCGTGCAATCGGTGACTAAGAGGGAGCGGAGAGCAGGAGTACGGCCACAGCACAGCTGATGGCAGGCGGCAACCGCGTCACCTGTGAAGAGGACCGCACCGACGGTGGGCGCTCAGTCACGGCATGACATGTCCTGGCTTTCTTTGCGCGTTCTTAAGGCGACAACATCATTCGCGTCACTACAACTGCCGCGCTAGAACCGACTGTCCACATCATGACCTTGCCGCGCACGAAGGCCAGATCGTGCACGACCATCTATTTTTGAGGTAGCGCCGCATTTTGTTGAGACTCGTCAGCTTCTCGAAAGCTCACGCTCATAGCTTGAGGAGATTGAGCTTGTTACGCGTCGCCGCCAATGGAAACAGATGCCGGAGTAACTGATGGTCGCAGCAATTGGTAGTGGAGGTGGCAACATCGGTGTTTCCTTGGCCCAAAAGGGCCATGGACATTCGAATGGACAGCCGCATCAAGGATCCTCCGGGTCTTCTGGTCAGAGCAGGCCGGTTGGCGGGAGCGAACCGGCGGATCGTCCAACCATTTCTGACCAAGCTGCAGTTCAAAGCGAGTTCGAAAGCACTCTTCGTGCGGTTGCGCTGCAAATTGCGAGCGATGCCATGGATGAAGCGGAGGATGCTATGGCAGAAACTGAAGAGGATGCCTGACGTTGGATGGTCCGCGTCAGGACGTGCGTGCTGTTGCTGACGGCACAGTTTGAACAGAAAGGAAAACAACATGAGTAAAGTAGGTACTGCTACTAGTGCGGCTGGTACTGCCGCCTCAGGTGCTGTAGACGTAGCTACCAAAGCTGCTGGGGCTGCCGCGTTCCAGGCGCAACTCGCGGAGCTAACGGCGGTTAGCTTGGAGGCTACGGCTAGGAGTATACAGCTGCGCACTCTTACGACCAACCTCAACACAATCAAGAAGGCGGCCGACGAGCGCGTTCAGTAGTGTCGGAAGCGGGGCTCTAGAGTAGCCCCGAACGTGTCCCCAAGTGGCGCGATGTGGAACCAAGATAAGCCGCATGGCAATTGCCGTGCGGCTTATCTTCTTGTTCGGGAGATCATCCTTGAATGACGCCGTTTCCCTTCATTTCGAAGTTCTGTCGGGGCTCTATTGCGGACTGACCGGTAAGGCGGCTCTAGAAACGGGCTTGATCGGCAGTGGCCTCGATGCGGATATAATCTTCGTCGAGCAAGGACTCGCGCCGCATCATTTTCGTATGACTCTTCTTGGCAATTCGATCGAGGTCGAGGCGCTTGCAGCCGGCCTCAGGATGGAAGACAACAGGAATATTGCGGCAGGGGAGTGCGTTGTGGTGCCCCTTCCGGTCGTCATTCATGCAGGCGCGATGTCCATTCTCTGGTCAGTGCAGGATGCTGCGCCAGCCAGTGGGATCGGCATACCACGTCTTTCCATCTCCGTGCTTGCCTTGGTGTTACTCGGCTCTCTCGGGATCGGCGCGCTCTCGGCCATTTTCTCCTACTACGGCAACGCTGGGGCATTGAGCACCAATTCACCTGGTGCCGACCTTGAGTCCAAGCTGAGCAGTAACCGCGCTGACGATCAGACTAACGTGGCAGCGGCCAAAGACCTGCAACAGGAAGTCTACAAAGCGGGCCTGCTCAATATTAAGATCGGCTCCGCAAAGGGTGTTGTGACCGCTGAAGGGACCGTCACGTCTGCATCGGTCATCGGTTGGCAGAAGGTTCAGCAGTGGTTCGATCATCGCACGAAGGGCGCTCTAACACTGGTCAATGGAGTGGTCATCAAAGAGGAGAAGGCGCCATCCGCAATCGCCGTTGAAGCTGTTTGGCGTGGGCCCCTGCCGTATGTTGTAATCGCTGGTGAGAAGTATTTTGTCGGCGCCATTTTGGATGATGGGTGGATGGTCGATCGGATCGAGGACCGTCGTGTGCTGCTGAGCCGAAATGGCCGCCTTGCTACTCTCCCGTATTAATGATTTCCAAGTTCGCAGGCCATATTAAGGAGAACGCCATGGTCAAGCTGCCCCACCTATCCTGTCGCCTCGCTATCGTGCGCTGCGTGAAGGCATCGTCGTCCCGAGGGACGAGTTACGGCGAATTGTGCTGCTCCGGCAGAACCGGAGCAGCTTGATCAAAGGCTAGCTGCTCCGGTTGTGGCTCGCTGCCCACGGTAGTTCTCGGGATATTCAGCTGCTGCGGCTTTTCGCGTATGCGTTCATCTCGAAGGTCATCGGCGGTGAGGCCCTTACGGTTCTGGACAGACTGGGTACACCTCCTGGCAAGCCGTCCTCGTGCCTGCCTCTCGTTCTCAAGCGCAAGCGATGCCCTCTGATGGGTCTTCGAAAGCTGCGTAGCAGCAGAGCAATTCTCAAACCATCATAGAGGGGCCTCGGATGGCCAACGTTTTGCGTAACTTCATCGAGCGTGCGCCGGCCAACCCGGACTTAATGGTCGCGTTGATGCTGCTTCTAGCCGTAGCTATGATGGTCATGCCAATCCCGATCATGGTGATCGACACGCTGATCGGATTCAATATGGGATTGGCCATACTGCTGCTATTGGTCGCCCTGTATGTCAGCACGCCACTCGATTTTTCGTCGTTGCCCGGCGTCATTTTGATATCCACGGTATTCCGTCTGGCGCTCACCATCGCAACGACGCGACTGATCCTGGCCGAGGGGGAGGCAGGTAGCATCATCCACACCTTCGGCGATTTCGTAATCTCAGGCAATATCGTCGTAGGTTTTGTCATATTTCTGGTCGTGACCATGGTGCAATTCATGGTCCTCGCGAAGGGCGCCGAACGTGTCGCAGAAGTGGCGGCGCGCTTCACGCTAGACGCTCTGCCGGGCAAGCAAATGGCGGTCGACGCAGAGTTACGCAACGGCCACATCGATGCCAACGAATCGCGCAGGCGGCGCGCCACATTGGAGAGGGAAAGCCAACTTTATGGCGCGATGGATGGCGCGATGAAATTTGTGAAGGGCGACGCCATTGCCGGGCTGGTGGTTATCTTCATCAACATGCTGGGTGGGATTTCGATCGGCCTGCTCTCGAAGGGCATGTCGTTCGGCGAGGTGCTGCATCACTATACTCTGCTGACGATAGGTGATGCGTTGATCTCGCAGATTCCGGCCCTGCTGCTCTCAATTACGGCGGCGACCATCGTCACTCGCGTAACTGGGGCTGCAAGTTCCAACCTTGGTACGGACATAGTCAAGCAACTCACCGCCAGTAAGCGAGCATTGCGGCTGGCGGCCTGCGTCTTGGTTGTGATGGGGTTCGTTCCTGGTTTCCCCCTGCCCGTCTTTCTGATCTTGGCCGCAGTCTTCGCCGCGGCAAGCATTGTCAAGGGTGATGTGCCGGGCGCCGGCAAGGTCGATGCTGCAACTGCAGCGCCAGTAGAGAAGGAAACCGTCCCTGCAGAGGCATGTCCGATCGCCTTCTTCCTTGCGCCGAGCCTTACGCATGCGATCGACCAAGTTGAATTGCAACAGCACATTGCACGCGTTTCGCAACTAGTCTCAGCCGATCTCGGCATTGTCGTTCCGCGCATCCCAGTCGCGGTCGACCAGCAGCTGCCCGAGTCGCAATTCAGGATAGATGTCGAGGGCGTGCCAGTCGAACAGGATTTGATTAATCCGACACAGCTCACCCTCACAGACGATCTGGCGAGCATTGAATCGAGCGGCATCCCATTTCGGCATGATCCAGAAATGGACAAAATCTGGGTTGAACAAAGCCATGCGCCGGCTCTCAATGCCGCCGGCATCGGGCATCACCGTCCCAGCGAACGCCTCGCGTTGCGTATCCATGCGACCTTGACCCGCTATGCACCGCGCTTGGTGGGCATCCAAGAAACCCGCCATTTGCTGGGTCGCATGGAGCAGGAATACGCTGATCTGGTGAAGGAGGTGCTGCGCACCACGCCAATCCCTCGGATTGCCGAAGTGCTGCGCCGCCTGCTGGATGAAGGTATCCCCATCCGCAATACCCGACTCGTCTTGGAGGCATTGGCCGAATGGAGCGAACGTGAGCAAAACGTCGCACTGCTCACGGAATACGTCCGTTCTGGCATGAAGCGGCAGATCTGTCACCGCTATGCCACACACGGAATCGTGCCCGCCTTCGTTATCGAACGTGAGACTGAGGATTTCATGCGCAGCGCCGTTCGGGATTCGGCTGCAGGCCCATATCTCGTGTTAGAGGATCGGCAAAGCGAAGCGCTGCTGTCACAGGTGCGTCAGATCCTTTCCAGCGCAGCACCGGGTCAGACCCTCCCTGTCGTATTGACTTCAATGGATGTCCGGCGTTTCGTCCGCGGTTTTCTAAGCCGAAACGGGATCGATCTTGCTGTTCTGTCTTATCAGGACCTCGCCTCCGACTTCACGATTCAGCCCGCCGGATCGATCAAGCTCCGACTGGAACCAATATTGGAACGTCACGGAAACCGCGCAATATCGGCGTTGCCGCCAACTGACAGCCAAAGCGCTCGATGATAGGGAAAACCAAGCATGAATTCACATGAGAATGCAGTCGCTGCGCCGTACTCAGTTCTCTTCGCAGTGCTCGCCATTCTGCCTCTCGCGGGTTGCACTAGCTGGAATAAGCCGGGTCTTTCAGTGAAGGAGACATCGCCACCCGAGTTGCTGGGCGCCAATAACATCGATCCGGCTATGCGCGAACGCATTTGGCGCGCAGTCAGTCAGGATTCTCAAGTGCAGGCTTTGCGGGATGATCTGAAGCAGCATCCGGACAATGTCGATGCGGCAATCCGTCTTACGAAGGCCTTGCTGGCGCAGGAACGCGCGCATGAGGCGCTTCAGGTACTCGACAGCGTCTTAGTTGCCGTCCCAGGAAATTTGCGTGCATTGAATGCGAAGGGAGTTGTCTTGGATAACGAGGGGCGGCATGACGCGGCACAAGCGCTATACCGCCAAGCTCTCGAATCAGAGCCAGAGAATCAGATGTTGCACCATAATCTCGACTTGTCGCTAGCGTTTGACGGGAAGTCCAAACGGAGTGCGTTGGCACCATCGCGATAGAGGCATAGCGGGAGCGCTGTACGCGAGCTGTGACGGCATTGGACCTACACAAGCAGACACAGCAGGTATGCAGGCGGTATTACGTTAACTGGCGGTCAGCTTTTGGAGCATAGGGCGACGGTATGAACGGATCGCCCGTTAGCTACAATCGCCACCGCCGCCCGAGGTCATTGCTCACGCGGTCCGGCTTTATTCCGATTTCCGCTGAGCTTGGGTCTGGTTGACGAAATGCTGCTGGAGCGCGGCATTGTGGTCCCCTACGAGACAATCCGTCGTTGGGTCAGGAAGTTCCGGATCGAGTACATTCGACGACTGAGCAGGCGATGATCGACAAAGTATTTGAGACGGTATTGCAGCGCGGGGCGGCGGCTCTTGCATCGAAGCGGCAATCTGCTGCGGCGTCCCCGCCCTGGTGGTTATGCGGGGCGCATCTATGATGCGACATGGCGCGCACAAGCGCTATCTTGGCAAGCTCTCGAAACAGAGACGTTGCACTCCGGGAAGTCGAGCGGAGTGCACTGGCACGATCGCGGGCGCGGCAGCCATGGTCGTTCCTGCTCCTGTATGCTGCGGCCGAGCCGTCGGGCACATTCCATCCCCTTTGCTAGCCTCACGAGGCGTGCACGCGAGAAGCGATGGCGCTGAGGCGAGCACCGCATGTGTTCGAGCGGGATGCCGGAACTGCACCTGATGTCGAGACGATCTCTTCCATGGCGGGGGCGCTTGTCGCGTGGTGGTAGCAGGTCAGATGGGGGGCTTGAGGCCAACGAGGTGGCGGCCGTCGAGATCGGCACGCCTGTCGCCGCCGGAACCGAGATCCACCGGTTCGGTGGCGCACTCCGGGGGAGCGGATCCGGCAGCCCTGCGCGGGTCACTGTCTGGCGTGTGCGTTCCGGCAGGACTCACAGCCGACACTGTTATGGCCCCTCTGTTGATCAAGGCTCGTAAATTGCCACCCTGCCATGAATTTCCTCATTGCTCTGACAACTGGCGCTTTCGAGAAGCCGACGAGTCGAAGGTCGTCGAAGGCCAATGAGGGCCGCGGTGATTTGGCCCTCTGGGCGGGGGCAACTGCGGTCGAGCATCCGGACGACAGACTGACTTCGCGGGCCGCGCGGTTCAGCACAAGCGTCAGCGGCTCGCCCGATTGCACAATCTACTCGTTGCCGTTCTCGCACCTCGCGCTCCGTGTTGTCGGGTTTGTCGCGTCCCAAACAGGGTGATGTTTCAGTCGGCGTGCCGCCGCACTCTCAGTTGAGCCATTGAATAGACATTCGGAACGGTTGTTCTGAGGCGCTTCCTGCGCGGGTTGGCATGACTCTTGAGGTTCTCATTGTGCGGCGGCACCTGCCGCGGACCGGCATCACGGATTCATCGTCCTATTTGAGCTCTAGAAAGGAGACAACAATGAGGGCGGATATGCTTACGGTTTGACCGAATTATCTCCAGAAGAAGCCTCTGCAATTTCGGGAGGGCTATTCTGGGGAGTAGTTTCATTTTCCAGGAAAGCCGAGGTTCGATCCGACGCTGACCCGTGGGCGGGGGGCTACGAGCCGGTGCCGGACCGAACCGTCTCAGGCAACGCCGCGTATCTCGTCAAACATTGGGGCATCGGCGCGGCTAAATTGTGGCGAAACCGTGTCACATTGTCACCAATCCCAACAGACACTCCCTCAACGTGACAGGACGTTTCGCAAACAGCGCGGCGCCCCCTACTGGCCGGGCTAAGGACGGCATCGAAAGGTTTACCGGCCGGCGCTTCCAAAAACACTGATCCAGTCGTGCAAAAACGACAGACGAGGTAGACGTTTGATTCCGCATACCTGCCTGGCCAAGCAGTTCGCCGGCCACTGCCTGACCAGCATATCGCAATGTCCATTTTCTGGGGTTGAAATATATCCTTCAACGAAATTCACAGAGACTTAGTGCAAAAAATTGTCGGCAATGATACGCTCGCCACAACATCCAAGTCCCTGGCGGCAAAACCCTTACTTGTTTCATATGTCCGGCCGCCGCGCAGCATTTAGTCTTCGATTGAGCGAATGCCAAGAAGAGATCTCATCCTGGTTGAAGGAGATGGAAGTGGCAATGTTTGCTTATGCTACCCGGATTGGTGCTGACCGATGATGACACTGGTCAGACGTCTGCGGACGGCAGCGCATCTTGATCGCCTTCGAATCCTGGGCCTTTGCGCGCATGCAGACCTAACTGTCTGCGAGCTGGCCGAGATTATGGGTCTGCGTCGCGAGCACGTTCTGCGACACCTTAGGCTGCTCGCCAGAGCCGATTTTCTTTGGTGCGACGATCAACGTCGGTCCTACTATCTGAAAGCAGGAGGCAAGGACGGCGGGCTGGTTCAATTCTTGGTCGATCTCCTGCCCCCCAACCATGGCCATCATAAACGAGACCTACAACGCCTCGAAGCGACGATGCAAGACGCTCGGGCGAAGGGGACCTCCTGCTTAATCGTCGAGACAGACCAACCCAAAAAAGCGGAGCGCGAAACTATCATTGACAACTCCGCCGACGGCGCCATCGCGCGGCCCGACACCTGGTCTCCCTTAGCCGCGGTCGATTGCCGCGTTCACGAACTGCTTATAAGACAGGAGCGGCAGGAGCGCACGACGCTCAAACTGATCGCTTCTGAGAACTTCGCCTCTTCGGCCGTGCTGGAAGCGACCGGCTCGATTTTCACGAACAAGTACGCCGAGGGATACCCCGGTGCGCGCTACTACGCGGGAAACGAGATCGTCGATGAGCTTGAGAACCTGGCCATTGAGCGCTTGAAAACACTATTTGGCAGCGAACACGCCAACGTCCAGCCTTATTCCGGATCGCCGGCCAATCAGGCTGTCTATCGCGCGCTTTTGAGCCCGGGAGACAAGGTGATGGGCTTGTCTCTCCCCGGTGGGGGTCATCTGACACATGGATGGGCCGTCAACTTCTCCGGCGCTGACTACAAACGCGTCCCCTATGGGCTGCACGAAAAGACGCAGCAGATTGACTATCACCGCTTGCGCGAGACGGCCAAGCGGGAACGGCCGAAACTCATTTGGGTCGGCGGAACGGCTTATCCGCGTGTTTTTGACTATGCGGCAATGGCCGAAGTCGCTTCGGAGGTGAACTCCTATCTGGTGGCCGACATCGCACACATCAGTGGCCTGATTGTCGCAGGAGCGCACCCGAACCCCGTCGGCCATTGCGACGTCGTCAGCAGCACGTCTCACAAGTCAATCCGCGGTCCCCGCGGGGGCTTCATTTTGTCAAGGAATGAAGATCGCTACCAGGCGCTCTATCATCCGACAAGCAAACACAATCTCGCCAAACGTATAGACCGTGCGGTGTTCCCTCTCCTGCAGGGCGGACCGCATATGAATATCATCGCCGCTCTAGCTGTCACTTTGCAGGAAGCCGCGAACCCGTCCTTCCGTGTCTACGGTCAGCAGATCGTCAAGAATGCCAAGGCGCTGGCCCAGGCGCTTCTGGAGCGAGGGTATGACCTGGTCACCGGGGGGACTGACAATCACATGCTGATCCTGGATATGCGCGATCGACCACTATCAGGCAAAGCCTATGCGGAGCGATTGGCAAAGGCAGGCATCATTACGAATTTTAACATGGTGCCGGGCGACCCGCGCCATCCGGCGGTCACAAGCGGAATTCGCCTGGGGTCGCCAGCAGTGACGTCCATGGGCATGCGCGAGGCGGAAATGGTGCAGATTGCCGCCTTCATCGACCTGGTCTGCCGCCAGCCCAATGATCCGGATGTCCATGCCTGCGTGCGGAGAGAGGTCGCCGACTTCTGCGCTGCGTTCGAGGTCCCTGGCATCACCGACAGGTAAGGCGGGCAAATCGAAGGTCGCCACCTAACTCCAACATCTGAAGCGAGGACATTCAATGACTAGGCAGTTCGTATTCTCTTCCGAATCCGTCGGCGCGGGACACCCGGATAAGATGGCCGACAACATCTCGGATGCCATCCTGGATGCGATCCTCCGCACCGATCCGAAGGCGCGCGTCGCGTGCGAAGCGTTGGTGAAAACAGGGATGGTCGTTCTGGCTGGCGAGATCACTAGCGATGCGCAGGTCGATTACAGCCAAGTTGCCCGCGAGACGATACTCGATATTGGATACGATGACGATGCCATCGGCTTTGATGGTCGCCGTTGCGCCGTCGTTCTGGCTCTCACCGAGCAGTCGCCCGACATTAGCCAGGGCGTTGACGAGGGACGAGGGCAGGATCTCGACCAGGGAGCGGGGGACCAGGGCCTCATGTTCGGCTTCGCATGCAGCGAGACCGATACACTCATGCCTTTGCCGATCCAACTCGCCCACAGTCTGACGAAAAGGCAGGCGGAGGTGCGGAAGGCGGGACAGCTTGGCTGGCTGCGCCCGGACGTAAAATCTCAAGTGTCCGTCCGCTATGAAGGTTTGCGCCCGGTGGCGCTGGATACCATAGTCCTGTCGACGCAGCATGCGGAGGAAGTCTCACAAGAAACAGTCCGCGAAGGCGTCATCGAGGAGATCATAAAGCCGGTCCTGCCTCCCAACTTGGACACGACGGGGATCAGGTTCCTGGTCAATCCAACCGGCCGGTTCGTGGTCGGTGGGCCACGCGGCGACTGCGGGCTCACCGGACGCAAGATCATCGTCGATTCCTACGGTGGGATGGGTCGTCACGGCGGCGGCGCCTTCTCGGGCAAGGACCCATCCAAGGTTGACCGCTCGGCCGCCTATGCCGCGCGGTACGTCGCAAAGAATGTCGTTGCCAGCGGCCTTGCAGAGGTCTGCGAGGTTCAGCTTGCCTACGCAATCGGCGTGGCTGCCCCGGTGTCTATCCTCGTCAACACTTTCGGGACCGCAAAGATCGAGGAAAAAAAGATCGAGCGCCTTCTTCTCGATCTTTTCGATCTCCGACCGAAAGGCATCATCAAGATGCTTGATCTCTTGCGCCCGATTTACCGCAAGACCGCGACATACGGACACTTCGGCCGTGAAGAGCCTGAGTTCACATGGGAGAAGACGGACAGAGCTGACGACTTGCTGCGTGAGGCAGGACCGGCAGCTGCGTGAGGCGCCGATGTTGGATCCAGCTACATGCGGCAACCCATTCCAACTCCCGAGACCCGCGCCCGGCCGGCATGGCAGAAGGCCAGCGACCGTTAAGCGGAGACTTTGATGCCGGAATATGACGTGCTTTGCATCGGCAATGCCATTGTCGACATCATCGCCCAGTGCGACGAGGAATTCCTCGAGACCAACGGCATCATCAAGGGCGCGATGAACCTCATCGACACCCAGCGCGCCGAATTGCTCTACAGCCGCATGGGCCCGGCGATCGAGGCCTCCGGCGGCAGCGCCGGCAACACGGCGGCGGGTGTCGCCAGCTTCGGCGGTCGTGCCGCCTTCTTCGGCAAGGTGTCGAATGATCCGCTCGGCGAAATCTATATCCACGACATCCATGCCCAGGGCGTCGCCTTCGACACCCGGCCGCTCAAGGGCCTGCCGCCGACGGCGCGCTCGATGATCTTCGTCACCCCCGACGGCGAACGCTCGATGAACACCTATCTCGGCGCCTGCGTCGAGCTAGGGCCGGAAGATGTCGAGGCCGACAAGGCTTCCGGCGCCAAGGTCACCTATTTCGAGGGCTATTTGTGGGATCCTCCGCGTGCCAAGGAAGCGATCCGGCAGACAGCGAAGCTGGCGCACGCAGCGGGCCGCGAGGTGTCGACGACGCTTTCGGATTCGTTCTGCGTCGACCGCTACCGCGACGAGTTCCTCGACCTGATGCGTTCGGGCACCGTCGATATCGTTTTTGCCAACAGCCACGAGATCAAGTCGCTCTACCAGACATCGTCGTTCGACGAGGCGCTGGCGCAGATCCGCAAGGATTGCAAGATCGCCGCCGTCACCCGCTCGGAAAAGGGCTCGGTCATCGTGCGCGGCGACGAGACCGTGGTCATCCAGGCGACCACGATCAAGGAACTGGTCGACACGACAGGCGCCGGCGACCTCTATGCCGCCGGTTTCCTGCATGGCTACACGCAAGGCCGCGACCTCAAGACCTGCGGCGATCTTGGCTCACTGGCGGCCGGATTGGTGATCCAGCAGATCGGCCCGCGCCCGCGCCAGAACCTGCGCCGCGAGGCCGAGCAGGCGCGACTCGTCCATCCGCACGTTCCAATCGCTGGCTCTCGCCTTCCCGTTGAGAGGCTGTCCAGGGACCGCGGGTAAATTGAAACCCCACGATCCCCGATAGGCGGCGGCTTTCCGTCTGCGTCCAGATCAGCAGAGGGATAATATCTGGGTTCCATCGTGTCTTCGCGGCGGCAGAGCCAAGCCTCGTCTCAATCGGATTTAGGCAGAGAGTTGCTGCTGGGCAAAGCGAAACCTTGGCGCCGGAGCCGTGCTTCAGTTCTCCTTTGGCACCACCGTGCCAGATTCTGGCCGGGCGGTTTAAAACACCCACAGAAATCGCGCACCGATCCCTCGCGGTCGACCTGTTCTTCCTTTTTGAATAGTTAGGACCGACACAGGGCAGTTCGCGAGATAGCTGCGTCTCGGCGCTACGCCCTTCAGCTAGCCCGCCTTAGCCCTTTGCGCCTTCTCGGCCGCGGGTCTCAAATGGGCAAGTGCTGCGCATGACTCCCTCATAAGCGGATCGTACGAGACAGATCTCGGCGCCCCCTTCAAGAATTCGTCGCGCATGTCGACCGCAACGGCTGCCTATCATCGCCTCGTTGCTCCCTCCGCCGTCTTTTCCCGTCGAGGCCCTCATCGATCGTATTGCCGTACCATCTGTGTTGATGCCGTAGCCTTGCCGAAAGCTCCATGCCATACGGATGTTGGCGCAGGCATCCGCCAGGTCGGGCTTCAGCTCCAAGGAAGCACCTACCCCATCCGAATACCGCGTGGCAGGGACGCGCATGACGGCCGTGCCGATATACTGCCCGGACAAAGCGATGGCTTGATCAAGGTGTGGTTGTCCGGGGGGAACCAGCATGACCCGATTGCCGGATCAAAGGTAATGGCAAGCGGATCGGGCTCAATGAACTCGCGACGATCTCCGGCGCCAAACCTGGATCGCCGTGCGGCTGAATAGGGCAGCGTAGAGCATAGGTAGCTCATAATCAAGGTTTGAGACAGGAGCGGCAGCCGACGAGCCGCGCCAGGCGATCGTGCTGGAGTTCTGGATGGTACGCTGGCGGTGTCAGCGGTCCACCAGCCATGCCGGCGGGGATGACGGCGTGGGCAATGCAGTTGACGATGAGTTGCTCGTCTTAAACCAAGACGTCGCGTCCAACCAAGTTCACGATGAGCCTCACTGCTTGAGTCTTCCGCAATGCCCAACGAGCTCGCGCAGGAGACCGATCAGGCGTTACCCACTCGTTGTCGGATTTCCGACGATGTCGGACATGAGACACAGCGCCATCAGCGTGATCGCATTGCTCTGAAACGATTTTCCCAGTTGGCACGACAGATGCAACCCTATGCGCAAAAGCACTGCGACGCCCCACCGACTGAGAAGAACCCACCTGATGATTACGCTTTTCGAACATGCGGTCGCCGCCGCGAACACTGAGCGTTCCCGAGCCGACGGAAGCCTCTGCGCTTTCATTCCTGGGGTTGACCGGACATGACCGCATTCGATGTCCGTCCAACTCTGAATGCTCCCGACGACGATCCCTACCTTTGGCTCGAAGATGTGGAAGGCGAACGGGCCCTTGACTGGACCGCCAGCCAGTCGGCAAGGACGCTGAAGCACTGCGGGGGAACGCGGTTCGAGCGCGACCGCGCGGCTCTGACGATGATTTTCGACCGTTTCGACAGGATTCCCGCGATTACGCGCCGCGGTCAGTACCTCTACAATTTCTGGCGAGATGCCGGAAATCCGCGCGGATTGTGGCGCCGGACCACCCTTGCCGCCTACATGAAGGCGGATCCCCAGTGGGAGCTACTGCTCGATCTGGATGCCCTCGCGGCTAGCGACGGAGAGGACTGGATTTGGAGTGGCGCGTCGACCGAGCCGCAGAGACGGGAAAAAGCCATTCTGCGCCTATCGCGCGGTGGCAGCGACGCGGTCGTACATCGCGAATTCGACCTGATGTCTCTGAGCATTGTCGCTGACGGTTTCAATCTCCCGGAGGCCAAGGGCTCCATTGATTGGCTCGACCCTGACACGCTTCTGCTTTCCAGTGCGCTTGGTGATGGCATGGTCACCCGCTCCGGCTTCGCGCGTACCGTGCGGTTGTGGAAGCGTGGCGCGGATCCCCTCACCGCGCCGGCAATCTTCGAGACCGGCTGTTCCGAATCCCTAGGCGTGTCTGGTCATGTGGACCGCACCGCCGAGAGCGAGCGCCTTTGGTTCATCGAGAATACTGGCTTCTTCGAGCAGATAGTCCGAACCGGCGACAAGAGCGGGCCGAAGATTGAAATCGACTTTCCTCGGGACGCCTGGTGGGGTGTCTTCGGCGATTGGCTGGCGGTAAAGCCGGGCAAACCCTGGACGGTGGGAGGGACGACCTATGCCTCCGACGTACTGATCGGCATCTCGCTTTCCTCATTCATCGCCGGCGAGCGCGGCTTTGTCACCCTGTTCGAACCTGGCGACAGGCGTTCTCTGCAGTCATTTTTCTGGAACGACGGGAAGCTCATCATCTCCTATCTGGCGAACCTCGTTCCGCGTTTCGAGGCGTTCACTCCGGGCCGGCAGGAATGGACGCGTCGAGCCCTGGACACCGTGCCCGCCGAAGGGACTGTCCACCTGTGGTCCCTCGATGCGGAAGATCACGAGACCAATGGAGAGATCCTCGTTTCGGCTCAGGACCCGATCACGCCGCCGCAGCTTCTCCTATTTGACCTCAATGCCGCGCCGCCTCTCGGTAAGCCAGTGATCCTGAAGCTCAACCCGGAGAATTTCGACGCATCCCGACTGACGGTCACGCGCTACGAGGCAGTCTCGATCGATGGTGAGATGATCCCCTATACGCAGGTCGGCCCGGCGAACGGGAACGGCGATGCCCCGGTTCATCTCACCGCCTATGGCGGGTTCGGCATATCGCTCCTGCCCTCCTACAACTCCGCGCTGGGCAAGCTGTGGCTCGAACGCGGCGGCACGTGCGTGGTGGCGAACATCCGTGGGGGCGGCGAGTTCGGCACCCGTTGGCACGACGCCGGGCGCAGACAGGGCAAGCGTCTCGCCCATGACGATTTCGCCGCCGTTGCGGCCGACCTCGTGCGAAGGGGCATTACGCGGCCGGGGCGGATTGCCGCCGAGGGGGGCTCAAATGGCGGCCTGCTGATCGCCAACATGCTTACCCGCTATCCTGAGCGTTTCGGCGCGCTGTTCTGCACAGTCCCGCTTATCGACATGCGCCGCTACACCAGGCTTTTGGGCGCAAGCGGGATTGACGAATATGGCAATCCCGATAAGCCGCAGGATTGGACTTTCCTCAAGGAAATCTCCGCCTATCACGCCGCGACGGCAGGGCAGCCCTATCCGCCGATCCTGCTCGCCACCACGAAGCGGGACGACCGCGTCCACCCGGGCCACGCGCGTAAGATGGCCGCAAAGCTGCAGGCTCTTGGCTATCCCGCCTACTTCTACGAGCCCAGCGCGGGTGGGCACAGCCACGGCAAGGACAACCGGGAGCGGGCCGCATTCATCGCCCTGGGCAACAATTTCCTTCGCAGTGCCATCGGCTGGCACGCCGATGGCGTTCGATAGGTGGGCGCGCAACCCGAACAAGGCAACGTGTCAAACAAAAGTGAGCACAGATCGGTGATTGCGCGAAGGCGCAAGTAATGTCGGCACAGTCTCGTGCAAGTTAGCATGAGAGATTGCTTCAATGTACATTCATCAGAGGAGATTCTTAGTAGTGCAGTTCATCATTTCTGAAGGCAAAGGAAAGAATATCATGGCGAGAAAGCGAATGGGCGTGGCGCGGGGAGTAACAGCGGCCGTCGTCCTGATGATGGTGGGACAGCAGGCCGTCGCGGCGGAGCCTCCGGTAGCCGCAAGCATCCCGCAGGCAGGGGTCTCGGTCACGGAAGCGCCAAGCCCTTGGCAGATCCGCCTGCGTGGGTTGGGGGTCATCACTAAGGATTCGGGCTACGTCAACGGAGTGCCCGGCTCCGGTCTTTCCTATTCGGACACCGTGATCCCGGAACTCGATATCACCTATTTCTTCACGGACAACATCGCCGCCGAACTGATCCTCGGCACCACCTATGCCAACATCGACGGCCAAGGAACGCTCGGGGGGCTGGGCAACATCGGCAAGGTTTGGCTGCTGCCGCCTACGCTCACAGTGCAGTATCATTTTACCGATTTCGGCGCCTTCAAGCCCTATGTCGGTGCCGGCGTGAACTACACGATCTTCTATAACCAGCATGCCGGCAGCGCCGATGCTCTCAAGGTTAAGAACACGTTCGGCACCGCGCTGCAGGTCGGGTTCGACTACATGGTGGATCAGCACTGGGGCGTCAACTTCGACGTGAAGAAGCTTTTCCTGAAGCCAGACTTCGACGTCACCGTGGCCGGGGCGAAACTGACGGGCAAGGCCGAGCTCGATCCATGGTTGATAGGCGCAGGTGTCACTTACCGCTTCTGATACGGAAGGCGAAGGTGGCTCTCCGACAGCCGATCTGACATTAAGGGCGCCTCGTGCGCCCTTTTGCCGTCGGCCCGCCGGTCCACTTTTGTCAACCAGCCGTCCCCCCAGGTTGTCCGAGCTGTCGGATATGCGACCTATGCCTGCACCAGCACAACATGGGATGTGGAGGCCCCGGACACGCAGCTCAGCCATGACTACACGCCACCGGCTGAGAATAACCCCGACCAGAGGAGCGTCTCGCCGGACGGCAAATGGATCGCCTCTATCGATTGCAGGATGTTGCGCTGAGCCGGGACGGATCCGAGGGCAATTACTACGTCTTTTCGACACTGAGCTGGTCGCCGGACTCGCGCCACCTCGCGGCTTACCGCGTTCGCCCCGGCTACAAGCGGGAGATCCCCTACCTCAATTCGTCGACGGACCAGTTGCAGCGCGAATATTCAACGATGGTCTATCCCAAGCCGGGCTATGTCCTTCCGCTGCCCCAGCCGGACCTGTTCGACATTGCCAGCCAGCGCCAGGTCGCGATTGACAACGCGCTGTTCTCGAACCCTTTCGAAGTTTCCTCTCTCCAATGGTGGGAGGACGGCCGCGGCTTCACTTTCGAATATAACCAGCGCGGGCATCAGCTCTATAGTCTCGTCGAGGTAGACGCCGCCACTGCCGCGCGCGCTGCCTGATCGATGAAACCAGTGAGACCTCCGTCGATTACCGGCCGCTGGCGGCGTGATCAGGAAGGTACCGGAAAAACCTTTCGTCACGATGTCGATGACGGGAAGGAGATCATCTGGGTGTCCGAGCGCGACGGGCACGAGCACCTGTACCTGTTCGACGGACGGACGGGCGCGCTCAAGAGCCAGATCACCCGAGGTGAGTACGTGGTCCGGGGGGTAAACCATGTCGATTCGGTCAGGCGCCGGCCTTGGCCGCAACCGCGGCGGACATCATTCCTTGGATGCCACCGCCAATGACCAAGAGTCGACGAGTCATATCCCGCTGCCCATTTTTTCGCCTGCGGTGTCGCACCAGCTCTCGAGGGAGGTACGACTGATGAATCCAGGATGCTCGGGGTTCGCGTATGGCGAGCGCCCAAGAAGGCTGTTGAGGATGCGACGTGCGCGCCAGGCCAGCAGCCTAAGATTCGGATCGGCCAGCCCGCGCTGGCCGAGGTTCGCGTTCTGTACGAAGATGCGTCTGTCACGCGGTCCGTCCCAGGACACCGAAAAGTCCTCGCCAATAACCATGTCTTTGTCGATCTGTTCCAGCCGGTCCGCGATCGGTTCCAAGAAGCCTGGCACCGCGTTCTCGTAACCGGTGGCCAGGATGACGATGTCGGCCGTGACTTCTTCGATATCGTCAATGCCGCGCTGCAGGGTCAGCCTGTGACCCGCGCCAGCGTTGATGCAGCGCGAGACGTTGCAACCCGGCCGCAGTGCGATGTCGCATTGGTTTGGCTCGAGAAATTCGTGGCGGTACAGCGCCTGATACACAGCGCGCAGCGTGCTTTCCGAAATGCCGTCCGAGGCAAGCACGAAACGCCGAAGGAAGAGCTTGCGCTGCGACTCGCTCATCGCCGCGAAACGATCCGAAAAGCAGGGCATGAACAACTCGTTTGTGAACGGGCTGTTGTCGATGGGCAGGTAGTTTTCGCGCTGTGAGACCCAAGTGATCGAGGCAGGCCGCTGTTCGTTCGGCCGGCTGACAAGATGCAACAGCACCTCGGCTCCCGACTGTCCCCCGCCAACCACGCAGACATCCTTTTTCCGCACTTCTGGATGGATGTGCAGTACATCAGATGAGTGGAACAGGTTGGCCCCAGTCCAGCCCTGAAACTGAGGCGGAATTTGCGCCTGCTTGCCAATGCCGACCACCACGTTTCTGGCGCCAAGAACCGCGTCGTCCGTCCGCACCCGAAACTCGCCGTCAAAGCGGATTTCGCGCACCGTCTCTCCGCCGCGGACAAGCGGATTTTTTTGGAAAGCCCAGTTCAGGTACTGCTCGAACTCAGCTCTGAGCACGGCCTCGAACTGTGCGTTCAGGAAGTGGTACAGACGCCCGTTCTCGTGCAGGTAGTTTACGAAAGTGTAGGCCGATCGCGGATTCACCAGCGTGACCAGATCCTTGAAGTGGCTGACCTGGAGCTCCGAGGAATCGAATGCGCTGCCTGGATGCCAGCGGAAGTCGACTTGCCGATCCAGGAACAGTGCCCCTTGCCCGATTTCCTCGTGTAACTGACACGCAAGGCTCAAATTAGACGGGCCAGCACCGACCCCAATGCAAGAGTGCTCCACTTGTCTTGCTCCTATAGCGTTTCCCAATAAGGGATGTTCGCGGCAAGTATCGGCCATGGCTGTTGGGCTTACCCTCCAGCAGGGATTCTCGACCTTGGTGCCGCTGGATTTGCAGCAGTTTGTCCTCGCGTTCGTGTTGTCGGGTGTGAAGCCCGTGGATCCAGCCCAGTGATAAGATCAACAACTCATGCCGGCGACATGTCGCGCTTGGGCGGATTGTCGTATGTCCGCCACGTCGCCGTCAGCGACATGCTTCCAAGCCTCCCGTATCTAATCGGCGCAGTCGCCCGCCTTGGCCATGATGCGCCGACCTTCGACCGGCTTGGTGACCGTCAAGGCTGCGGTGTTGAATGCAGCGACAGTATTTTTCGATGAGGCTGATCATAGGAGGACATCCGCTGGGGCGTTCTGAATGTCCCCTGCATCGAACGTGCCAGAAGGAAATTATGTCAAACCAACGGGCAGCAGGTTCGTGATCGGGTCGGGTATCTGCTCACGGCAGACTCAGACCAAGTTGCAACGGCCAAAATGTTTAGAGAACGATTCCCCGATAAGCAGATCATTAGTGTTGCCCGCCAGGCCGATCTCACAGCAAAAGTGATTTTGCCTCACGTTCACGATATCCGGTCAATCGAGAAAGCGACTATTGAAGCCTGCCAGTTTGAGGGTGCGGTCATAATCGTGAACGGTGAAAGGGTGGGTAAACGACCAGCTGAATATGCGCCGCCCGAAACCGCAGCGTTGTGCAGACTGTTGCGGATGGAATGCTGGACGAGACAATTAGAGCGTTACTGCATAGGACCAGTGACGCGTCAGACGCGATAAAAAGTTCCAAAGGGCAAGGCCGTTCTCCTGGTTGGAAGTGATGCGGGTCGGCAGCTCTCGCCGACTCGCACTTAAGTTTCAAAGCTCGTGCCATTTGCTGAGCTTTGCTGGATGGAACCGCAACAGAGCCGACTCAACCGAGGCCTAGAATGAAGCGCCGATTAGGTGAATGGATAGGCCGCGCGTTCAACGGATAGAGTGAGGTAAATCGCTCGATGTCTGCGGGGTCGACGTCGACCGGCTCCATTGCCACCATCCACTCGACGTTTTCGGTGCATGGCGGTGTCGTCAATGACCCCTCGTAGGTCCAGTAGCCAAGCGACGCCGGCAGGAGCCCGTTGGGATCGACCTCGTCGACCGCGATCTCCTCGCCTGACTTTCCGGGAAAGGCCGCGGCAAGGCCGGCAAAGCTGACATTTGTCGCGCCCGGCCTCAAAAAGACGCCCAGCACACCCAGACCACCGCTCTGTGTGTCCTTATGAACGAAATGCGCTTCCATCGGGAAGGTCTTGCCCGCCATCTGGTGTTCGCTCGGCGCATGAAAATGGAATTGTACCAGTTCGTAGACACGATCCCCGCGAGTCAGCGTGCTGCCTTCCGGCATATTGATTTGGATGGTGTGGCCGTTGTTCACCATCTTGCCGCCGCCTTTTCCCCAACCGATGGCGATATGTGGAATCTCGGCCTTGACTGCGCTCTTGATATTGATCGGTGATTGCTGCGTGCCTGCCGAGCAGGCGAAATTTTTCTTGTCCAAATCGGCCCAGTGCTCCGGTCCGTCCGGGCCTGTATATCCCCAATGAGTGCTGGCCGCATGCGCGGCTTGAACGCAAACCGGGCATGCTCCGAGGGCGACGAACCCTTTAATCAGATTACGACGATGCATATTGTTTTTGCTCCTTAATGCGAACTGATGTTTCCGATTGCGGCTGTCCTAGCAGGCCCCTGATCGCCAATAGGGCGACGCATGTGGTCAAGTGCGGGGCGACGCCTGGCGCAAGCCTTGGCTTCCGTCCATGAAGCAGACTGGCGGCTTCGACCCCGCAACCGCGCTGATTTAGGCTAACCGATTACAGATTGACATTGAGCAGACCTGAACTTGGTGACACACCAATAACTCGCGGCGGTACCCCATCTAGGGTTGCGTACAATCTTGCGAATTGTTCTCGCTATTCGCGGCGGCAGAGGCAAAAGTGCTTCGACATTCGATCGTGGAACTGGAACATGGCGCCCACGGCAGCCGTCACCAGCGTAGGGGACTTTTTCGCCGGGATCGTAGAACTTCTCATTCTCCTCACAGAAACTACGCGGTTTGTCGCGGCCGTTGTCACGGGAGAGTGCGTCCCAGCCTTGTTCGCGACCGATTGATCCTTGCCCTCGCAAGCCAAGGTGGCGTCATCGCCTCGACTAACGTCGTTCCAGACATTGCCCTTGAAATCCAAGAGCACGTCGTGACCCTCGCTGCCGACGGTTTCGGAACTTGAGCTAACCGAATACCCATTGTTATCCCAAATACTACTTGTGATACGGCCCACCAAAACCAAGCGCCTTCATATATTTCTCAGCGGAGCTTTGGAAAATCGATTGGTTGGATGGGGCACATTTACGGGATGGATATCTTGATGTCGCGTTCGCCTTTCTGCTTACCAATGCCGCGGCAGCGGCGGATGAGCAGCGAGGATCCGGCGGATGCGGAGGCGAAGATGGGTTTCGGTGTTCTGCAGCACCCCGCGCTGGTCTCTTTGGAGCATGTGATGATCTAGTCACCCCGACGATGGCGCGTGTTATACGGCGAACAAAAAAGGCGACGGGCGGCGGCGGGCACGGACGCCGCCGACCAGCTGCGTTCCTGCGCGTCGGTGGCATGCCTGGCGACATAAACAGGTCGGGGTCCATCGCTACTTCGAACCCAACATGGTCTGAAACCGGTCTGGTCGCCATCTGGTTTATCTCGGAGGTCAGTGTTCATGCACCGGATTGAGATCACACAGTCGGTCACCAGTAGGTTGTACAGTCCCGCCGGAGGCGGCTGTTGCGGAGGCAGTCCACCCGCCACAAGCGCGGATGAGATCGGTCGCGAATTCAAGCAGCTTGGGCCCTCCGCGACGCGCGGCCGACAGGCAGAATTATCGAAGCAAGTTGCGTGCCGGACTTGCGCCGATGATGCTGCACCACTTCTCCGTGCGCGCGGCCCGGCCAGGTCACGATTTCGTCGGGCTTTCGACATTCTCGTCCAGTCTCAGACACAACATGGTTTGCTGGTAGATACCTCACCTCACCCCACCTCAGTCGCGCAAACGGACCGACCTGCCCTGAACGAACGCGGCAGCCACCTGAGCCAGAGCGGAAGTTGTGACCGCCTGACAGTACGCGCCCGTTGTGCGACCTTCGGGGTGTGATTGGACGCCCACCGCAAACTGCCTGTCTTGCGAGCCCGCGGATTTCCGAGCTTTACGACATAGCCGATCGATACCACTTCGATCCAGGGAACGCTGATACGGTGACCTGGTCGAGCTCAGTACCTTTGCTGAGGGGCGAGTAAGCGACTAAAGGCGCGCCCCGCTCCTGCTCGCGCTGAACGGTTGCCTGCGAAGCAGTGAACCCCTGCTTCAAGTCAAATGGCATGGCGCTTGCGATGTAGTCCCTAGAACGCATCCAGCACATATGAAAGCCACGAACGAACCATGGCCTATACGCGAAGCTGCATGCAAGCGCCTGAGGAAACTATGCCCATTCCGGCTATACATCGAAGTATCATCCCTTCCAGACCTCCGTGCTCGGTAGCTGTCTTGCGCATGGCTGTTCTGGGACCGACGCGCCAATTCATGGCGCTCCCCCAATTGCTGGCCGGTCCTGATCAACGTGTGAGTGTCAAAGAACTCCCAAAAAGGGATGCCCAAGCTGACGTCGGGGCATCACTGCCAACCACCTTCGGTACTCCGAAATCGGGGCTTTCTCTCGCAACCCAACAGTTGGCGCGTCACAGCCCTATTTCGAAACTGACCCTTCTAATCACCACGCCTGTTTCCTCGATGACGAGCAGCGGGTCGTCGATGTCCCCTTCAGGCGATCGCCGCAAAAGGCTGTCGGCGCCGCCCGAAGCCACCAAGATCACCTATGTCGACGTCGTTCGGGTAATGAAGACCAGAAGCCAAGATGCTCCCATCCCACGAGAATCAAAGCGGGTCGGCTTATCTGGTGCCTGGGGCGCCGAGGCCGACAAATGTCGGCACGCCCAGAAGGCGTGCACAAGTTTTCATTTAAAGGAGCAAGCTGATGACCGTGCACAAGAGGGTTCCCTTCGTCACCTTTCTCACGCGTGTGCGCGATGAGTCAGTTCAGGGGCCCAATCCATATCGCTGGGAAGAAAAGACATCCGACGACTACTTTGCCGGCAAGCGCGTCATCCTGTTCTCGCTACCTGGCGCCTTCACGCCGACCTGCTCGACCTACCAACTGCCCAAATTCGAAGACCTCTATGACGAGTTTGAGAAGGAGGGAATTGAAGCCATCTACTGCCTTTCCGTCAACGATGCCTTCGTCATGAATGCGTGGGGGAAATCCTTGGGCCTGCAGAAGGTACGGCTCATCCCGGATGGATCGGGCGAGTTTACGCGCAAAATGGGCATGCTGGTTGCCAAGGACAATCTCGGCTTCGGTATGCGCTCTTGGCGCTACGCCGCCCTTATCAACAATGGCGTGGTGGAGCAGTGGTTTGAGGAGGATGGTTTCTCCGACAACTGCGAGGCCGACCCCTATGGCGTATCATCCCCGCAGAACGTTCTTGAAACCCTCAAGGCTGCCGCATGACCTAGCAGCGTCAAAGCCTCGCAGATCCCATTGGCCACCGCCAGAGCAACGCTCGACAGGAGTCGCGCCCACCATGCAATCCTCAGCAAGCCTGCTTCAACGTCAGAAGCAATCTATGATTGCGTCGCCTCAACTGATTGAGTCGATCCGATTGCTGCAACTGGCGCATACCGAGCTGCATCAGTACGTGGGGCAGGAAATCGCAAAGAACCCGCTTTTGGAGTTGGCGCCAAGCGAGGAAGGGCCGTCTGGAGATGATTGGTCGATTCCGGAAGAGGTTCCCGACATCGGCGTACGTGAAAAGGACTTTGACAAGCCGATCAGTGCCGAGGCCCCGGAAAGGTTCATGCAATCGAAATCGACCGGCAACTCGACCGGCAACACAGCCAACGCCCCGCCGGGCGCGGGCAATGCAGTCGACAATTTTTCCGTCTCCGCCGAAACATTGCACGACCACGTCGCGCGTCAGATCGCCCTGACTGCGTTCACATCGCAGGAGAGGCTGATTGCTGGCCAGCTTGCCACTCATTTGGAAGATACTGGCTATCTTCAGGTAAGCCTTGTGGAACTGGCCAGCAGCCTAAACGTCCGGGCGGACGATGTGGAACGGGTGCTCGGAATCTTGCAGCACTTTGATCCACCGGGACTTTTTGCGCGAACGCTCAGCGAATGCCTTGAGATCCAGTTGCGCCAGCGAGACCGGTTCGACCCGGCGATGGCAGCGTTGGTTGCCAACCTTGAGATGCTTGCGAGACGCGATTTTCAGGCATTGAAGCAGCATTGCGGCGTCGATGAAGAAGACCTTCTCGACATGTTGCATGAAATCCGTGCTCTCGACCCCAAGCCTGGAAATCAGTTCCACACCGGAGGGCCGGAATGCGTCATGCCCGAAGTCTTGGTCATGCCCTCGCCTGGCGGTGGGTGGCACATCGAACTTGATCCGAACACGCTACCCAAGCTGCTGATCAACCATACCTACTTCGCCGAAGTCTCGCGCGCGGCCGTCCAAAATTCGAAAGATCAAGCATTTCTCCACGAATGCTTGCAAAACGCGAACTGGTTAATCCGCAGCCTCGATCAGCGCGCCAACACGATTCTTAAGGTTGCGACTGAAATCGTGCGCCAGCAGGAGGCCTTTTTGGAACATGGCGTCTCCCACCTGAAGCCTCTCAATCTCAGGACTGTCGCTGAAGCGATCAACGTGCACGAGTCGACGGTAAGCCGGGTGACATCCAACAAGTACATGCTTACCCCACGCGGTGTTTTCGAGCTGAAGTACTTTTTCACTGTCGCGATCGCCTCCTGCGAAGGCGGCGACGCGCACTCCGCCGAAGCTGTGCGTCATCGGATCAAAGCGATAGTCGCCGGAGAATCGCTTGCTGACGTGCTTTCCGACGATGATATCGCTGCCCGGCTCAAGGAAACCGGCATCGATGTTGCACGCCGCACCGTCACAAAATATCGCGAAGCGATGAACATCCCCTCCTCTGTGCAACGGCGACGGGAAAAGCGCTTATGGCTAGAGGGCGATCAAGGCTCCGCGGCCTAGCAGCGCTGACGAAAGCGGCGCTTAATCCAAAGCGATCCCGTTCTTGATGTGTGCGAGGCGGCTTTCGCCTTGCTCGGGGCCGAAGCAGCTTTCGAAATCATTGCATTCCCGGCAAGTGGGCGCGGTGCATAGCGAAAAACCTTCGGCCTCGCAGAGTTTGCGGTAGAAGAACTTCTTCCATTTCATGTTTTGGGTGTTGCCGGCTGCCAAGGTCGGAAAATGCGTGGAAAGCAGGCGGCTGAGCTCGGCCCGATTGAGAAGGCCAAGATCCTGCCAGAGATGGTTGTTGCGCATGGCACGCCGGGCGACGATCTTAGCGAAGCAGGCGCTCGCCGGGTCGCCCGGCCGGGCATGCGCCAGCAGCAGGCTGTGCAGAAGTTCTTCTTCCATTTCCGGCTTGGGGTCGCATAGCTCGTCCAAGGCGAAGGCGTTCATCGCGGTAGCGGGGAAACTGTGGGTCAGCACGTCGCGCAGCTCTGCGCGCGAAAGGCCAGTCGACTCCGTCGCCGTCGCCTCGCCGGCCTCGACCTCCTCGAGCGCACACGAAAGCACACAGGCAAGCACATGCTGATCGAACCCACTCTTCAACTCGATCCGCGGCCATTGGCGGGCGCAGAGCCAACTATAGTGATGAGCGAACATGGTGCCGTTCTCCTGGTCGTCTGCCGCGACCTTGTCGGCCGCAACATGCGTCTGGCAGTTCTTTGGGTAAACGCGGGCTCCGCAGCCAATGCAGCGGCCGGCCTGGTCGACGAGCATGATCATGCGGTTGAGCTCGGCGTCGAGGTGTTCGCCCTCGCCGGCACGGAGGGTTCACTCGCTGATCGACGCTATGGAGGTGCACCGCCCGCGCGAGCAGACCTTGAAGCAGCGGCCGAAGCCGATGCAGGTCGTGCCGTCGAGAGTGGTCAGATATCGCGGCACCCATCTGGAGGCGTCGCGGGTGACGAAAGCGCTCATCGGGAGTTCCCCAATGCATGGAGCTTTCTTGCAGCTGCTGAGCGCCCGGGGTACCGCGGGCATGCGGAAGCTGCATCCTCACTATGCGAGCGGCGTAGTGACACCGCTTCCGGGCCGCAGACCGGAGCCACAGCGATGGATAGCCTGGCAAGGCACTGGTTTGACTGATCTTCGACATAGGTTACCCCAAACCCCATCACGACAAGCGACCTGGAGATTCCGTCCTACCTTGTGCGCGCGTTTCTGCCCTTTCGAGACGACAAGCAGATGAGGTGGAAGCTCAAGCCGTTGCGGATTTCAAACCCTCGCCTGAGGGAGGGACTTGTTGACCGCCGGGATGATCTTGTCTCCCCAGAGCTCGATCTGGCGCAGCATTGTCTTTTGGTCGAAATCCCCCAATTGGGTCTGAATTGCGATCTGGTCCGGTTTCAGGATATCCATCTCTTCCAGTAGGCGATCAATCACGCGATTCACGCTGCCGATCGGCAGGTTCTCGCGCATAGTCTCCAATGACAGATCCTGCTGCGTCGGCGTTTCCTGCAGCAAATAGCCGTCCAGGCTCTGCTGGCGGCGCTGATGCAGTGCTTCAGACAGCCGGCGCTGGAAGCGGGCATTGTCGAGATAGCTGTTTATCTCTGCCTGGTCGTCGCTGGCATAGCAGCAACGCAGCAGCGATATCTTGGCGTCCGTGACATTCTTACCTTCGGAAGCCGCCGCCTCCTCGATCGATTCGCGCAGCGTGCTCAAAGTCTCTAAGCCGTTGTGGAATGCTGTGACAAAGAAATTGTGTCCCTCGCGATAGGCCCGGCTCATGCGCGGGGGACCGCCGGCGATCCAGATCGGCGGGGTCGGCTTCTGGACGGTGGGCACCGAAATCGCCGTCGGGGGTATCTTCTCATACCGGCCATCGTGCTCGAAAATATTTTGGTTGAGGCCCTTCAGAAGGATGTCCAGATATTCCGAAAAGATGGCCGGCGCCTCATCGATGTTGACGCCAAAGCGTTCGAACTCGAATTGCTGGTATCCCACGCCGACTCCGAGCTCGAGACGGCCGTTCGCCACGACGTCGGCGAAGCCGATCTCGGAAAGCAGTCGCTGCGGGTGATAGAGCGGCAACACGCACACGGCAGTGCCGAGGCGAATGGTGCTTGTCAGGCCGGCGCAGTGCGCCACCATCATCAAGGGCGACGGAACAAGGCTGTAATTGTTGAAGTGGTGCTCGGCGAACCAGGCGGTGTTGAAGCCAGCCTGCTCCGAAAGAACGGCTTGTTCGATTGAGTTGCGGATGACGCTGTCGGAAGATTGATGATAGCCGCGCTGGGCGGCCAGGATGAAGGTTGCGAATTCCATGGTCTTTCATGTCTCCAGAGGGAATTGGTAGAACAGGGGATGCGATCGGCATGCGCACAGATGGCTTTGGCCACGGTGTGGATCCGATGGTTGGCGGCGGCATAGTCTTGCGGCAAACCGCTCGCATTCTGCGGTTGCACGCGCGCCCGCGAGCGGTTGGAACTGCTTCGACCGCGATGCGGACGTGTTCGTCGCCGCCGAACATCTTCGATCGTAGACAGCGCTGCGGGCGCGGCGCGGGCGGAGCTTGAAGCCTTGGATGTCGTATCGGCTTCGACGAGCCGCAGCCGTCGCCTGGCGAATGGCGAATGGCGATAATCAACCCGCGTCCTCCGCAAAATATTCGTCATAGAATTCGCTGGCGTTTCCCGCATCGCCGAACGAGGTCCAGCCGCCGTCCACATAGAGGATCGAGCCGTTGATGTATGAGGCGTCAGACGAAGCGAGGAAAAACGCCGCGTCTGCGACGTCTTTCGGCCGTCCCATCATGCCCATCGGAATTCGTCGTGCGATCGCTGTTGAGTCGATGCAGCCGGCCTTCACCAACTGAGCAAGTGCAGACGTGCGGATGTAACCGGGAGCGACGGTGGCTGTCCGAATGCCGACCGGCCCGAGTTCGGCCGCCATGCATCGGGTCAGCATGTCCATCCCCGCTTTCGAGGCGCCGTAGGCATGGCGCGGCGCAAAAGGGCAGAAAGCTGTTGATCGATCCGAGATCGAGGATCACGCCGCCGGGGCGCATCGCTTTGGCCGCCTCACGCGCGCAAGTGAAGGCGCCGGTGAGATTGACATCCAGGACCTGGTCGATTTCTGCCGGCATTTGTTCGAAGCCCGCCACAAAGGTGTCGGCAATAGCAGCACCGTTGACGAGGATGTCGATGCGCCCGAAGCATCCCCTCATCTCCTCGAACAGCGCCACCACCTCGCTCTCGATGGCCACATCCACGAATTTCGCCAGGTTCTTTCCGCCGAGCGATCCAGCGAGTACAGTAGCAGCAGCGCGATCTTTATCAGCAATCACGACGGTATCGCCGGTCGCTGCAAAACAGCGAACTATGGCGGCGCCTATGCCGTTCGCGCCACCCGTGACGAGCACGATTCGCGCATCGGTTCGTTCGCTCTCAGAAGAGAGCTCGGCTCTGGGCGTCCCTTCCACCGCCGGGTGCGCGTCCCCCGGCTGGTTGAATGACGTCCAGCCGCCGTCGACCACCAGCACCGATCCGGTGATGTAGCGCGCCTCAACGCTGGTCAGAAAACGCACGGCCCGGGCGATCTCGTCGGGCCGCGCCATGCGCCCCATCGGCACGCGGCGGCGTACCGCCGCAAGGTCCATTTTACCCGCGCGTTCCAGTTCTGCGACCATCGGCGTGCGCACATAGCCTGGCGCAACCGCCGTCACGCGTATGCCGCGCGAAGCCCATTCGCATGCAAACGACTTCGTCAACGAGATCAGGCCCGCTTTCGAGGCTGCGTAGGCATTGCGCCTGGGACTGCCGACCATCCCCCCCAGCGAAGCGACGTTAACGATGACGCCGTCCCGCTTCATCCGCCTCGCCGCTTCGCGGGCCATGACAAACGGCCCAATCAGGTTTACTGCCAAGCCGCGCCGGAAGGCATCGGCTGCCGTGTCGACAGTCGCAGTCATGGTCGGTCCGATGGCCGCGTTGTTGATGAGAACGTCGATTTGAGCGAACTGCGCTTCGACCCGGCCATAAAGGGCGAGGACTTCCACGTCTCGCGAGACGTCGCATTCGAGGCTAAGATGCGGGTCGCCGAGGCCACGGGCCAGTTCAACCACGCCGCTGCCCGGAAGGTCCACCGCAACAACAGTGTCTCCACCCCCGGCAAGGATATCGACCAGGGCCCGGCCGATCCCGCCCGCGGCGCCTGTAATGATGACGATGCGTCCTGCCCGCTTCATAAGAACTTCTCCGCGCCGAGCCTCAGCGATGTCACCCCATCAATATTCGGCGGCCAAATGATCCGTTGCGGCAAAGCAGCACGTCGTGGTGATGGCCAGTTGGCCGGCGAAGCTGGCGACGGACCCTTTGATGAGAGGCGATCTGGATCCAGGTAAGCCACTTGCCTCTGCGAACCGGTCCTCCGGTCTGAGCTTGGGGGTCGGAGACTGCCGCGCAACAGAGTCCCGTTCTTGCGTCAGCAAATTTATCAGCGACAGAGCAGACCGCTGTTGCGGTCACGCCGCTACGGGGCAGAAAGACAATCCTCTCGGCTACGTCTTTACCGGGCAGGCTCTCACCGGGATCGCTGTGCCATTGCAAAATCATCATAGCTTTTGTCTCCGTTCGGAACCTCTGCAGGCCTGATGGCGAGGAGGATGCGATGCTTCTCAAGCGCGTAGACTGGGTCATCCGGATGAGGTGCGCCGATAGGCTGCCGCGACCCGAACCGTTCTGCCTCAGGGATCGCTGCTGGGATCTGCTCCTCGAGCCAATCGTAGACCACCGTCCGTTCGGCAATCCGCCACTCCCCTTCCCTTTTCTGAAACAGATCGCAGTAGCGGCCGCAGAGGAGCGTCTGGCGTACTTCTCCGTATTTGTCCGGTCCGCGTTGCAGCGCGGTGAAATAGCTCTCGACCGCGGCTTCTGTCGGGGTGATGAATTCGATCAGGATGTTCGTGATCTGATGGATGTTGCGAGGCCCGGTCTGGAAGACCCCGAGCGCAAACCGGATGAAGCCCTCTGCCGAGCCGCAATAGGCGCCGTGATTGTCATGCGCATCGAGCCAGTACGCGCTGCGCAACGCCGCCTCGTCCGCGCGGTCTATCCCGCGGCAGTACCGATAGAGGCAGTCGCGGATCGCTTCACGGTCGAGTAGTTCGGTAATTTTTCCCTGGTCCATCGTCTTGGTCGCAAATCCTGTGATCGGAAGAGGTTCGCTAAGCCGCCCAAGTTTTTTCACACCATGGGAGCACCTCGTTTCCGGAGATGCCCCTGCACCGTTGGCCCAGGACGGCGGCGCGCCGCATGCCGTTCTTTCCAGTGTGCGGCCACATGGTCGAAAATCAAACCCGCCGGCCTCTCGGTTGAATGACATCCGATTCAGCCCGCGCAGCGGGTGTAGCGTCGAGTTCCAGTGCACGTTCGGGGCAAGATCGAGTGCCTCGTGACGCAAGTAGGTGCTTCCCCTCCGCAACCTCAATGTCACCAGGCAGGATGTAGCCCTCCTCATCGAGCTTGAAGATATCGGGCGCTTGCGCCGAGCATCGCGCGTGACCCTGGCATTTGGGTTTATGGACGATGATGCGCATACCGCTACCTTCAATTTCCGTGCCCGCTCGGGGCTGGCTTCATCAGGACCAGTGCAGGATCAGATTTTTGATCCCGAATACATGGCCGCCAGAGGTGATGGGTGCCGTACCTTTCTTGATCCGGAAGGCCGGAATGCGCGCCAGCCACTCCTCCAGGCCAATGACAATCTCTCGCCGGGCAAGGTGTGAGCCAAGACAGCGGTGGGGACCATAGCCAAAGGCGGCGTGGCGGTTGTTCTCTCGCGCCAGATCGATCGTGTTGGGGCATTCGAATTCTGCCGGGTCACGATTGGCAATCATCGTGGCGCAGGAAACGTAATCCCCCTTACGGATCGGCGCGCCTTCGAAGTCGATGTCCTTGGTTGCCACTCGGATCATCTGAACGGTCGGATAGGCGCGCAGCAATTCTTCAGCTGCGAGCGCGATCCGGTCCGGTTCGCTCCGCAGCAGTTCCTGATCTTTGAGGTTGCGGGCGAGATACGCCAAGTCAAAGCCTATAGCAGCTGCCACCGTATCGAGCCCCGCGACGAACACAAGCACGCCGATGCCACGGACTTCCACGTCGCTTAGCTGGCGGCCCTCGACCTGTGCCTGCACGATGAAGGTCATAAAATCGTCGACCGGGTCCTTGCGGCGCTTGGTCGCAAGCTCGTCGATAAAGGCAACAATTGTCTGGGCAGCGGCCGGTCGTTTCAGATGGTCGCCGTGGATGAGATCTTTCGCCCAGCCGACAAATGTATCGAGCCGGTGATCCGGCAACCCTAGAAAGCGAAGGAAGATGTTGACCGTGAAAGGAAAGGCGAACTCCTTCATGACGTCGCAGCTTGTGCCCGCTGCGGCAATCCTATCGATCAGCGCGACCGCTCGCTCGCGGATAGCCGGCTCCAATACCATGGCCCGCTTTGGCGAAAGCAGCGGATTGAGCAGTGAGCGAAAAACGCCATGGGCCGGTGGGTCAAGTTCGAGCGGGATCATCGGCCAGTTTTCGCCCAGCGCGGATGCGAAGATGCTGCGATGGCTCGAAAAGGTTTCAGCGTCCTGCAGCACCCGGCGCTGGTCGCTGGCGCGAGTGATGACCCAGGTGCCGCGGCCATCGCGCGTGTTGTAGGGAGAATAGAAGATCGGCGGCCCGGCATGGACGCAAGCGACCGCTGCGTGCGGGTCCCCGTTGGGCGCCGGCAGCATGCCTGGCGACGTAAACAGGCTGAAGTCCCTCACCATTTCGGGCGGGATGTGATCTGGAACCCAGTTAATCGCCATTTGGCTTCTCCTCAATGTCAGGCGTTCTGGCGCTCGATCGGGATCCCACGGCTGGTCACACGTCGATTACCAGCGTTCGGCACGTCCTGGCTCAGGCGCCGTAAAGATTGGCCGTCACCGCTGAACTCCATCAAGCAGTGCTGACGTCCCCTGACTAAACTTGTCGGGGCAAGTTGCGTGCCGATTAGCGCACCGTTTGCGTTGCACCAGTTGGTCCGAACCGGTGGCCCGGTCTTGGCGGCCTTTTGGTCGGATTGCGACATTCTTGTTCAGCTTCGGACACACGAAGGAGCAAATGAAAGGACCCTCAAGCATGCGAACGCCGCGACCCGAGCCGAATTTGGTCCTCACCACTTCCCGAGTGGCGCGCTTGCTGAGAGCTGGAGGATGTCAAAGCCCCCCTCGACAGAGCGGGAATAGCAACAGTGCGCGTCGTGGATGCTGCCACAGCGTGTATTCGTAGACCCGTGACTGCGCACGCAAGAACGCGCTGGATCTAGAGACAGCGCTCCTTACGCGGTCGACACACAGTGCCAACCAGTGTGCGACAATGCATCGGCCGGCCCGTCCGGAACGGCTTACCTCTTTCCCGAGCCGGTGCGGAAGTGCAGATTTACCCTAACCATACAGCACCATTGCTCGGTCCGGCTGACCAAGCGAATGTGCGGCAAGAGGTAGCGAAAGCCACCGATCATTATTCAACCCGTTGATAGCGAGTGGCTATTTTCAACGTCTCCGAGGGTGGCGGACGGAGGCTTGACGCAGCCGTGCGGAACGGCTGCGGCATTTCTGAACCGTCGCCACCGACCGATTTTGGTACTGTCTAAGACGTGCTTCCCGACGTGCAGATTGTTTTGATAGGCATGTCGGTGTCAAAGAATAAACCTTCCTCCTCAATCCATTGAGAGTGGCGCTACCTGTAGAAAAGCACTTTGCCCCCAGGAATGAGTTGTCGGCAGAAGTCGTAGTCGGCGATGTTCCGAGTCAACAGGACAAGCCCCGATTTCGATGCCTGCAGATACAGAGTGCAGTCATGCAGGCAGCGCAGCTTCTGGTCATCCTGGTAGCCCTGCAGGCGACAGAGCACGCCATTCAGAACAGCAGCGCGGCCGAGGACGTCGGCATCGGGCGTTAGGATCCGGTGTCCGGGCATGGATCGGATTACCTCGGACACAGCCTTATGCACGCCCCCGGTGCGGGGATCGTCGGGCTTCAGGACACCAAGCGTGTGGGCCAACTCCTGGATGCAGATGCCTGAATGGTTGTTGTGCCGACCATCCATAATCTGCTTCACCAACGCAGGCGCTTTGCCTTGGAGCCTGTCGATGTACACACAGGTGTCGAGCAATAGCGCTTGCCCGCCGAGCTCGCCCTCGTTCACGAAGGGCAGCTGATCATCAGGTCGGCGAGCAAGTGTTTTGGTTGGAAAGCCACGAAGCGAGCGAAGGGCTGCTTCAACATCAAATTCTGACACTCAAACCTCAATCAGAAGCCGAGCTTGATGTCTGGATCGATGGTTCCCGCGAGCTTGTCCATGGTCGCGGGGAAATTGTCCTCGAGCGCGACATTCGCAAGAGCGAATTCAAGCAGCTCGGTGTCACCCTTAATGCCCGTCTGGCGCTTAGCCTGCTCAATGAGGGCATGGCTCAAACGTGCTGTGATCCGCTCGTCTTTAGAGCCGAGCAGGCCTTTGCGAATGGCAGCACGAAGCGTCTGCCGAACGACAAACTTCTGCTCGCCCGGCATGTCCTTGTTGGCGTCCTTACGGATCAGACTCCGCTTGCGCTTCTTTTTCGCAACGAGGCGCTGTTGCGGAGCAGTCGATAACGACCGCATTCCCAGCGTCTTCGTCATATCGCCATCTCCGATGCTGTTAGCCAAGGCGTGTGTTTTGTCGAACATAACAGGTGGGAGCTGCTTTGTCACTCGGAAGCTCGCTCAGATTGCTGAGCAGTCATTCGTTCCGGCAAATGTGCGGCGGCTCGGTCTCGGCGAAGGGCTCCTGCTAAAGCCAAAAAGGGTCGCTGCAAAAAATCGATCGGGTGCCTCCAAGTAAAGCGGTATGGCGCTTGCTCTCATCGTTAAAGCCCATCATGGCACGAAGAAAGCTACAAGCAGAACCATGGCCGAGACGCGAAGCTCTGTATGAGCGCTGAGGAGAGCGTGCCCCCGTTCCCGCCGCGGGACATCGTTTCCTTCAGACTTCCGTCCTCGCTAGCTGCTTTGCGCATGGCCGGCCCGAGATCGAAGGTGATGGTCGCCATAGAATCGCCCGATGGGGTGCCTTCCGACAATGACACCCTCGTCCCCAGCTCAGAGAAGCCGGCACCGATATTGCACGCGGCACTATCACAACATGTCCGGCAGCGATGAACATCTTGCGTGAAACGCCGGGAACAGCGGCGCTTCTGGCTTTAATGCGTCAACGCAGCCAATCCATTTTGCAGCATCCAAACTGGCGAGCTTATCGATGACCGAATCCGCGACAGGCTTCCTGGAGGCTGTTCCGCACGACCCAAAAAAGCCAGATGAACGGTCGCGTCCCGCATGGGGTGCGGTCATTTCGCTTGCCTTGGGCACCTTCGGGCTGGTGACGGCAGAGTTTCTGCCGGCCAGCGTGCTGACGCCGCTCGCGCGCGATCTCGGTATCACCGAGGGTGCGGCTGGACAGACGATGACAGCGACCGCGATTGCTGCGGCGATCTCGGCGCCGACGATGGCCATCATCACAAAGCGCCTGGACCGCAGGATCGTACTGTGGGCGATGATGCTGCTGCAGATCCTGTCCAACCTTCTGGCGGAAGTCGCGTGGTCGCTGCCGGTTTTCCTGGCGGCGCGCGTCGTGTTCGGCATTGCGCTCGGAGGCTTCTGGTCGATTTCGGCATCGGTGGCGATGCGGCTCGTTCCAAATCACCTTCTGCCGCGCGCCATGTCAATCATCCTCACCGGCGTTTCGGTCGCTGTCGTATGCGCGCCTCCAATCGGCGCCTATGTCAGCGACATCTGGGGATGGCGAGAGCCCTTCATGATCACCGCGGTCGTTAATGCCGTTACACTGCTGGTGCAACTCGTAACGATGCCGACGCTGCCTCCGGTTGAAATGGCTGGATTCCGAAGTCTGCTGGATGTGGCCAAAAAGCCGACCATCAAGGTCGCCCTTTTAGTCATAGTCCTGGTCGCTTCTGGGCACTTTGCCAGCTTCACCTACATCCGCGCCGTCCTTGAGAGGATTCCCGCGCTCGATAGCAAGACAATCCCGCTGGTATTGCTCGCTTCTGGCATAGGCGGCATCTTCGGCAATTTAGCTGGCGCATTCCTGGCCCAACACAGCCTCAAGGCAGTCGCGGCCCTGCCATCCCTGCTCATGGCGATAGCCGCTATCTCGTTGCTGATGCTGGGAGCATCGGCCTGGGCCTCGGCGATTGCGATTGTCGTATGGAGCTTTGCCTTCGGTGCGGTGCCGGTGGGATTACAGACGTGGATGGTGCTGCGCGCCGTTCCCGGGCAGGCCGAAAGCGCCGGTGTGCTGACGGCCGCAACGTTCCAAGTGGCCATCGCGGCGGGCGCGATTTTCGGCGGACTACTGGTGAAATATGCCGGCGTTCACAGTGTCTTTGCCTACAGCGCGGTTGCCACGTTCCTCGCCGCCCTCACAGTTTTCCTGCTTGGCCCGAAGCGCGCAACCTAGACGGCCCGACAGGCAATGCCTTCAGCTCAGCGCGCTGAGAGATGCAAACGCATCAGCCGCCTGGATCGCGGCTACTGTCACTTCAACGTCCGCTTCATATCGGGCATGGACAAGCGCCAGCGCCCTCACCGGCCCACCTCCGCGCCTACGGGGAGCGGTCAGCGTTCGCCCGGGCGGAGTTGGTCAGGGTTACGCAGCCCGGGCGAGCGCCGGTCGCGCTTGGCAGCTGATGGTGACTAGGCGCGGTTCTAGAAGCGTCGACTCGTTTCCTGTCTCTCGCAATGGCGGCGACACGCTTGAGGAGCGACGTCTCCCCGGATCGCGTTATTCTGGTTGCCAGTTTCGGACGGCTTGATCTCACAGATGAACAGCTTGTCTACCCATGGCTCCTCCCGGCGACAAATTGCAGTTTACGCGATGAGCAGGATTGGTGCCGATGCTTAATGCCGGGCCTTTTTTGGCGCGGCGTCGCGACATCAACGACTCGAGCTTCCCGGCTGCCATCCAGGTCGAAGGAGAGGACCGCCTCCAGCTCATCTGGTCCCGCCAACCCCGGCCCGGCCGCCCAAGGCATGCCGACCTGCTGTACATCCAGCACTACCATCAATGCTGAAAACACTGGATTTTGCGTAGCTAGATGTTGCGCCTCCAGAGGTTGTACAGGTCACAAGCAAGGAATGGCGCAATGAATACCTTGCGTGCGGCTGCATAGACCAAGCGTTCGCGGTCTTTCCGCGTCCTTTGATCGAGGCCGTCTGCTTTTCGGCCTATGCCCTGTCGGCAAAGGACTTCCTGGCCCTGGCGTCGACCGCGCCTTGCCGGCGACGCGAATCTTTCGAGTATGCCTTTGTGGAGGCCGTGCTCTGGCATAGTGATAATGGGACCAATCGATTTCTCGTCCATCACTTGCCCTCCGTCGAGCAAGGCCAGAATGTTGGACCCTGGAGCGACAGACCCCCCCCTGCGCGGGGCAGCTGAGCCATAGCTTCAGCGCGGCGTTCGGGTCGTCGAAACGGGAGCTATGATGACCATACTCTCCAACGGCATAGGCAATCTCGGCGATGGAACCTCCAATCGAGGCGATCCGCGGCGGATCCGAAAAGACAGCTGCGCCCTCGGTGGCAGCGGCAGGCAGAGCGGTAGCCAGCAGAACCCACATTACCGGCGCGGGCACCGAGCGAAAACGGAAATCACCATGCATCGGTCTTACCTCACGCGGTCCGTCGGGGTTGGAATACGCGGCAGGGTCTCGGCTAGGAGCCGCCAGTCGCCGCGCTCGCATTCGCCTTCGCGGCGTTCGCCGAAGAACTGGATGATCATTCTGCCGTCGGCGCCATAGGCTTCGAGTGAGGTGAGGTGACCGTCCCTGGTCGGCTTGCGCACGGCCCAAACCTCGCGGATGTGGTGGGTTGAGAGATGCAGGCGGAAGGTTTCGTCCAGCACATTGATCCGCGGCCCGATGGGCTTGACCGACTTGATCGGGCCGGAATGGATCTGGATGCAGCCACGATTGCCGACGAAGCACATGATCGGCATCTCGTCTTCGCTCGCGCATTGGAACATGGCGCCAACGGCGGCATTGTCGAGTTGCCAGGCGTAATCCTGGCCAACCATGCGCAGCGCCCGGCAGCGACTGAGCTTCAGCGTCTTCAGCATGTCGAAGAACTGATGCACGTCGGTCAGCCGGCTCCAGTGCTCGCGCAGCTCCGTGACCATGGCGGCTTGGTCCGGAACCTCTGCGTCAGAGTCGGCTCCGTTTGCCTTAACCCACAAGATCGGCTCCTGGTTCGAGGATGCGAGCTCCGCCACCAGCTTTTGATAGGCGTAGAGGTTGGAGGCCGGCCTGACATCCACCTGATGCACTGCTGCGCCGGCGGCGTCGAAGAATTGCAGGCTGCGGCGGATGTTGCCGTCGTCGCGCTTTTCAACGGCAAAGCCATGCGCCCAACCCTTCGGGAAGATGCGCAGGTTGATGTCGTCGCCGAGAACCATGGCATGGTGGTTGCCGGTTACGACCTTGTTGTACAAGCCAATCTTCTCGTGCACGGCACTTTGATTTCGGGTCACCGCCCTTACCTCGCCCACGGCTTCGAGGCCTATCAGCAGATCATTGACGCGCGGCTCGATGCGCGCCGCGCCGGAACCGCAATGCGCCGCGACCAGCTCCGCTTCCGAAATGCTCAATTTGGCGGCGAGATCATGCTCGCGGATTTTCGGACTGTCTTCCTGTGCCCGCCGGATTTGGTCCGGAGAGGGTTTCTCGCGCTGCTCCATGTCTTACCCCTGCTTCCACATAATTGTTGAGGATCAGCTGTCCTGTTCCAATCGAGCCCGCCCGTGTGCTCGATGCCGATCTTTTGCTCGGCCAGGATCACCGGCTCGAAAGGCGCTGGCTGCTGTACGACGGCGCAACGAGACTGACAGTCAGATGTCGGTCTCCCATCAAGCGGTCGCCGGCGACTGGCCGGTAGCGAGCGATTGTAGAGGTCGACGCCAACCGACCGATCCCGCGTTTGGGGGTGGACGGGCGGGGCTGCTTTCCTTCAGAAAGCGGATCTGGTCAAAACCTGACATCTTGCTTCCCTTACATTGTTCCACTGATCGCGAGGCCACCCGCGAATCAGTGTCGGTCGGCAGTTGTGCCGCCTTCCAAAGCGGGGCTTCAAAAGTCGTGCCAATTGCGCAGAAGCGACCTCGGAAAGACGTTCGCATACGGGTCAAGGGTTTAGGCAGGAGTGGCACGACCCACGCCGAGACCACTGTGTCGCGGGTTAGACAAACCATCAGTTGTGTCGCCCAGCCGTCTTCCAGGAACGAGGACGGGATTGCTACGGCGCAATTCACGTGACGAGCGACGTGCGCACTTCCGACAATGTCGCACATCCGACACAGGGCTGAAGGGCCAAGCTTTTGTTTTAAAAACGTTTTACTTTGGCATGGCACGTGCACTGTCGTCCGCAAATGCGTGACGGATTGAGGAGAAATTCGAGCCATGATTACGCTCACCCACACCGCAGTTGCTGCCGTCAAGACCGTCCTTTCCCGCGCCAGCGAGCCGGCGGAAGGCTTTCGTATCATGGTCCAGACCGGCGGCTGCGCCGGCTTCAAATACTCGATGGGCCCCGAGAGCGTCTTGCGCGAGGGCGATGCGATCATTGAGGCAGATGGGGTCAAGGTATTCGTGGACGTAGGGTCTCAACCCCATGTAGCAGGCATGACCGTCGACTTTGTCACGGGGTTGGAGTCCTCCGGCTTCGTCTTCGATAATCCAAACGCGCGGGAGAAGTGCGCTTGCGGCAAGTCCTTCGGCTGATCGCCCGAGAAGCCGCATGTGGAACTTTAGCGGGAAGGCCAAGGAACACTTCAACCGGACGCATGCCGACGTTCTGGAAACAGCCAATTCAGGAGGTAAGCTCGGGACCATCCGCTACGGCGACATGTTTGAATCTGTCAACGGCATCGACCGGGGGACGTCAAGGATCACTGCCGCCGAGCGCCAGACCTTCAGCGGCCGCGCCGCGGTCGCCTCATTGTCGGCGGCTATCGAACTCACCATCGGCAAACCGCCATGGAGCAGATCAGTTGCTACACAAAGGCTGCCCCGGGATGCCTCGCAGCCATCGTGGAAGTGCTTGTACTGGTCCAGGGAGAAATGCCCGCGGCGGGGTCTATTGCGGCAGAGCAGGTCTAGACGCCCGCCAAAACAGACGCCCGCGCCCTCAATAAGGAGGCAAGGTCGAAGCCCGTCTCGGGACCGGCGATCGCTTCAGGTGGGATGCGCGGAACGTCCCCGCCCGAAACAGTTCAGCTCCTGGAGGGCCCGAAGTTGCCGGCCGCCCAGTGACGGCGCTGCGGCAAACTCGACTGATAGTAGACGCTGTCGGGAGTTAACCGGAGGCCCTCGCCGGGGAGGCGAACTTGACGATATCGACGGCGACCATGTCGACGTCAGACTTTCGGACGCCTGCACCGGCCGCCAGTCTCCACCACACCCACCAAGGGCCTGCGCCAGAGCTCCATGCGACCGATCTCCCGCGTCGCTTCGTTCTGGTCAACTGAGGGATCACAGCATGAGACCTGTCTATCTCGACAACAACGCCACGACACGGGTCGATCCTGAGGTCGTTCAAACGATGTTGCCGTTCTTTAGGGATCGATTCGGCAACCCTTCGTCGACGCATGATTTCGGCGCCTCGGCCTTTGCGGCGGTGAATAAGGCGCGCCTGCAGCTGCAAGCGCTGATCGGCGCCGAGCTCGACCATGAGATCATCTTCACATCGGGCGGGACGGAAAGCGACAATGCAGCGATTCTTTCGGCGCTGGAGGTGTTGCCCAGCCGGACAGAGATCCTGATTTCCGCGGTCGAGCATCCTGCGGTGCTGACACTCTGCACGCATCTTGAGAAGACGCGGGCCGTCACGGTGCACAGGATCCCGGTGGATCGCCAGGGCCGGCTCGACCTCGACGCCTACAGGGCCGCCCTGAGCCCACGCGTGGCAATCGTCTCGATCATGTGGGCAAACAACGAGACCGGCACGATCTTCCCTGTTGGCGAGCTTGCTGAGTTGGCCAAGGAAGCCGGCGCCCTCTTCCATACTGATGCTGTGCAGGCGGTCGGCAAAGTTCCCATGGACCTGAAATCGACCGCAATCGACATGCTGTCGCTGTCCGGCCACAAGCTGCATGGCCCGAAAGGGATTGGAGCGCTTTTTGTAAAACGTGGCGTGCCCTTCCGCTCGATGATCAAAGGCGGGCACCAAGAGCACGATCGGCGTGGGGGCACCGAGAATACGCCTGGCATAGCCGGGCTGGGCATGGCGGCCCAACTCGCCTTGAAATTCGTGGACGACGCGACCACACGGGTAAAGTCGCTGCGCGACCGCCTTGAAGACGGGATACTCCAGCGCGTCCCGAACACCTTCGTCAATGGCGATCCGCTGGAGCGGTTGCCAAACACCGCAAACATTGGCTTTGCACATGTCGAAGGCGATAGAATCCCACTTCTCCTCAGCCGCGCCGGAATTGCGTGTTCCTCCGGCTCCGCGTGCACCTCCGGCTCATTGGAATCGAGCCACGTTCTGAGGGCCATGAAAACGCCGCACGGCTCAGTCCGCTTCTCCCTCGCGCGCGACAACGGCGAAGCGGACATCGACCGAGTGCTCGAGGTCTTGCCGCCGATCGTGGAGAAGGTGCGTGGCTCACCCAGTCCTGGGCCGGCGAGGCGAGGTAATGAAGATCATCAATCGGGTCTAGGCCAGAGCGGCAGCAGAATAGACTTCCTTTCATGAACCGTGATGTCTTCCTCAACGATACCACCATGCGCGATGGCGAGCAGGCACCCGGCGTCTCCTTCACCATTGCGGAAAAGCTGGAGCTCGCCGAGTCTCTCGCGGCAGCCGGCATCCCAGAGATCGAGATCGGCACGCCGAGCATGGGCGGCGACGAGATCGAAACAATTCGCGCCGCGGTCGCCAGGAGTCTCCCGGTGCGGCTCACGGCCTGGTGCCGGATGACGTCGCGGGATCTCGAGGCGGCGATCGAGAGCGGCGTCACCGCCGTCAATCTGTCGCTGCCTGCATCGGACATCCAATTGGCGGCCAAACTCGGCCTCGATCAGGGGGCAGCGCTCCAGATCATCGCGCAGATGGTCGGGCGCGCAGCCGCCCACGGCTTTTTCGTTGCCGTCGGCTGCGAGGATGCCTCGCGAGCCGATCGGGATCATCTGGCCCGCGTCATTGAGACGGCCGCGCGCGCCGGCGCAAGCCGCGTCAGGCTGGCCGATACGGTCGGCGTTCTCGACCCTTTTTCGACCTTCGAGATTGTCGCTCAGCTCGCGGCGCTGTCTCCCATCGACCTCGAATTCCATGCACACAACGATCTCGGCCTTGCGGTCGCCAACACGCTGGCAGCAATCCGCGCCGGCGCCCGTCATGCCTCCGTCACCGTCCTGGGGCTCGGAGAGCGGGCGGGCAATGCCGCGCTGGAAGAGGTGGCCACCGCGATGGCCGTTCTCGACGGCGCGGATACAGGCATCGAGCTGACCGCATTGCCGGACCTCGCCGCCCAGGTGGCTTGGGCCGCCTGCCGGCAGACCGCGGCCATGAAGCCGATCGTCGGCGCCGATGTTTTCAGCCACGAGTCCGGCATTCACGTCGCGGGGCTGCTGAAGGACCCGCGTACCTATCAGGGGCTCGATCCGGCTCTCGTGGGCCGCTGCCGGCGAATCGTCATTGGCAAGCATTCCGGTGCGACCGCGATCGCCTATGTGCTGGGCGATAGTGGCCGCGATCTCGACCCGGATCTGGCAGCCGCGATGGTTGCCCGCGTCCGCCGCAAGGCGACCGAGACCAAATCGACTGTCACCGCAACTCAACTGGTCGAGCTCTACGACACACTGCGCAGCGAGGCAGCCGGCCGAGACTTGGAATCGAGTAGGTGGCGATGTCATTCATCCTCGACCATTTCCTCCGGATTGGTAGCCGCGCGGGGCGGCGTAAAGCCGCTCGGCTAGCCCTGATGGTCCATAAGGTCATCGCCGATGTGAAGGCGCGCGACCGCCGGGTCGGCGTCTATGCGCTGATGGAGAACGTCCCGCCTCGCGTGACGCTGGTCGGCGTTGCCGCGTTCCTGAATGGCCGCTTCGATCTCGACGTCATCTGCCCGATGATGGCATCCCATTCGCGACTGCAGATTAGCCGGTGCGACGAACGCACCAGACACCACGGTTTCCGACCCAAGGGAGAGTGCAATGACTTGTTCTGCTGATGGCCATACCGTCGACGTGACGGACATTCTCGCGCGACTGAAGGGCCTTTCGGCTGCGGAGGAGTTCTTCGCGGTCCTTGGCGCTTCCTATGACCCGAAGGTGCTCAACGTCTCACGGCTCCATATTATGAAGCGCGTGGGGGAATACCTTGCCGAAGAAGATTTCTCCGGTCTGCCTGACCAGGTGATCGCCGCGCGGGTGCGCACCAAGCTGGAACGGGCCTACGAGGACTTCGCTGCTTCCTCGCCGCTCACGCACCGTGTCTTTAAGGTGCTTAAGGACCACGATCCGAACAAACCTGCCATGCCGGGCCGCACCTTCGTCCCGTTCGACGCCGCATTGAAGCGGTTCGAAAAGGAATGAGCGCGACACGATTGCGACGCGTCATTGTCGAGAAGCCGACAAATCCGGTCATCACGACGGCGCCCTCAGCGCAACCAACCGAACTTCCAGGAATATGGGCATGCAAAACAATTGGCACGAATGATGCTGGGGAGAAGATGAACTGCCAAGCCCGTATCCCGATAGGAGCCTAGAGAAACCGCCAATGCACATCGTAATCTGCATCAAGCAGGTGCCGGACTCGGCACAAATCCGGGTCCATCCGGTGACGAACACGATCATGCGCCAGGGTGTTCCGACCATCATCAACCCTTATGACTTGTTTGCCCTGGAAGAAGCACTCAGACTGCGCGACGCTTATGGTGGCGAGGTCACCGTGCTCAGCATGGGTCCGCCCATGGCAGAAGACTCGCTACGCAAGGCGCTCGGTTACGGAGCCGATCGGGCGGTGCTCTTGACCGACCGTTATTTTGCCGGCTCGGACACGCTGGCGACCTCCTTCGCTCTTTCCCAAGCAATAGCGAAGATTGGCGAAACGTTTGGCCCGCCCGACATCGTGTTTACCGGCAAGCAGACGATCGATGGCGACACCGCCCAGGTCGGGCCTGGCATAGCCAAGCGCCTCGACCTCCAACAACTCACCTACGTCGCGAAAATCGGCTCCATTGACCTTGCTGCCCGCGAGATCGAGGTCGAGCGCCGCTGCGAAGGCGGCACGCAGATGCTGAAGAGCAGGCTGCCTTGCCTCATCACCGTGCTGGAAGGCACAAACGAGATCCGGCGGGGCTCGTTCGAGGACGCGCTGTGCGCCGCGCGCAGTCAGATCGTCAAGTGGACTGCGGTCGCCGCTGGCATTGAGGACCTTACCAGATGTGGGCTGCGTGGCTCGCCGACGGTCGTCAAGCGCGTTTTTGCCCCGACTGCGCGGGCGGAAAAAGCGGAGCATATCGAGACCGCGGAGAAGACCTTGCGCGATGCCGCTGACGAACTCATCGCCGCAATCTTCACCCGTCAGCCGCCGCTGGAACATGAACTCGCCTTCAACAACGGCGCGTGACGGCCAGGAGTAGACAATGTCGACAGCGAATCGAGAACCCGCTCGCCCTGCCGCCGGCCGTGCCGGCATAAAGAAAGAACTGCCTGACCGTTTCAAGGACTACCGGCACGTCTGGGTCTTCATCGAACTCGAACGTGGCCAAGTCCATCCCGTGTCTTTCGAACTGCTCGGCGAAGGCCGCAAGCTGGCCGACAAGCTTGGCGTCCAGCTTGCGGGCGTCGTGCTCGGACCGCCAGGAGAAGCCACCTGGTATGCCGTTGCCGAGGCGTTCGCTTATGGCGCCGACCTTGTCTACATCGCCGAGGTACCGCTGCTCGCCGATTATCGAAATGAGCCGTTTACCAAGGCGATGACGGATCTGGTCGATACCCACAAACCCGAGATCCTTCTTCTCGGAGCGACCACGCTCGGCAGGGATCTTGCCGGGTCCGTGGCGACCACCTTGCAGACCGGGCTCACGGCCGACTGCACCGAACTTGACGTGGATACCGACGGTTCGCTCGCGGCTACCCGTCCGACTTTCGGCGGTTCCTTGTTATGCACGATCTACACGCTCAACTACCGGCCGCAGATGGCGACAGTGCGAGCGAGGGTCATGCCCATGCCGCAGCGCACGGATAAGCCCGTCGGGCGTATCATCCAGCACAAGGTATCTCTGGCCGAGGACGAGATCGTGACCAAAGTCCTCGGCTTCCTGCCTGATAGCCAGTCGGCAAAGGCAAATCTCGCCTATGCCGACGTCGTGGTTGCGGGAGGCCTTGGCCTCGGCGCGGCGGAGAACCTGCAGCTTGTGAAGAATCTCGCTCGAGCAATTGGCGCCGAACATGGCTGTTCGCGCCCGCTGGTCCAGAAAGGCTGGATGCCGGCTGATCGACAGATCGGCCAGACTGGCAAGACCATCCGGCCGAAGCTTTACATTGCGGCGGGGATTTCCGGCGCCATTCAGCACCGGGTTGGAGTTGAGGGCGCCGATCTCATCGTGGCCATCAACACCGACCCGACCGCGCCGATTTTCGATTTTGCCCACCTCGGGATCGTGACCGATGCCATCCGCTTCCTGCCCGCACTTACGGAAGCCTTTACCCGGCGGCTGTCGCCGCACAGTCGCGACAAGCTTGCAAGCTAAGGAAACGGATATGATCGAGGAGAAATTCGACGCCATCGTCGTCGGGGCCGGCATGTCCGGGAACGCAGCTGCTTACATCATGGCAAGCAACGGCCTGAACGTGCTGCAATTGGAGCGCGGTGAATATCCGGGCTCCAAGAACGTTCAGGGCGCCATCATGTACGCGAACATGCTGGAGAAGATCATCCCCGATTTCCGGGATGATGCGCCTCTTGAGCGGCATCTGGTTGAACAGCGGCTTTGGGTGATGGACGAGACCTCCCACACCGGGATTCACTATCGGTCGGATGACTTCAACGAGGCAAAGCCCAACCGCTACACGATCATACGCGCCCAGTTCGACAAATGGTTTTCGCGCAAGGTGCGCGAGGCCGGGGCGACGGTTCTGTGCGAGACGACCGTAACGGAACTCGTCCGTGATGCCCAGGACAAGGTGGTCGGCGTCCGCACGGACCGGGCCGGCGGGCCGATCTTCGCGGACGTGGTCGTTCTCGCAGAAGGTGTCTCGGGACTGCTTGGCACGCGCGCCGGCCTGCGCAAGATGCCGAAACCAGAAACCGTGGCGCTCGCCGTAAAGGAAATGCATTTCCTGCCCGAAGAGGTCATTGAGCAGCGGTTCGGCGTCAAGGGCGATGAAGGCTGCGTCATCGAGGCGGTGGGGACGATCTCCCGCAGCATGGCTGGGCTCGGCTTCCTCTACACCAACAAGGAGTCAATCTCATTGGGCATAGGCTGCCTCGTCTCCGATTTCGCCGCGACGATGGAGAGCCCTTACGTCCTTCTCGATGCGTTCAAAAACCACCCATCGATCCGGCCGCTGATCGCCGGCTCTGAGGTGAAGGAATATGCCGCGCATCTCATTCCCGAAGGCGGCCACAAGGCGGTTCCGCAGCTCTTTGGCGACGGCTGGGTCGTGGTCGGTGATGCCGCCCAATTAAACAACGCGATTCACCGCGAAGGTTCGAACCTCGCCATGACCTCCGGCCGGATCGCGGCTGAGGCAATCGTCGGGGTCAAGCGCCGCAACAATCCGATGACCAGACGAAACCTCACCATCTACAAGACCATGCTGGACAACTCCTTCGTGGTCAAAGACCTTCGGAAATACAAAGACATGCCGGCCTTGATCCACACGAATTCCAGCAACTTCTTCACGACCTATCCGCGCTTGATATCCCTGGCCGCGCAGAACTTGATGCGTGTCGACGGCACACCGAAGATTGAAAAGGAAAAGGCCACCACGCGCGCCTTTATCAACGTGCGTTCTCGCTGGGGGCTGGTCAGCGACGCGGTCCGCCTGGCATTGGCCTGGCGCTGAGGGAAGACAGGATGACGATCGCAGTGACGAATTTACGCGTCGAGGACAAGCTTTACCAGAACCGCTATCTGGTCGATCCTGGCCGGCCGCATATCAAAGTGCGACCGCACGAGAGCCCGAGCGCGAACTTGCGCGCGCTTACCCACATCTGCCCGGCGAAATGCTATGAGTTGAACGACAAGGGTCAAGTGGAGATCACCGCCGACGGCTGCATGGAGTGCGGCACTTGCCGGATATTGTGCGAGAGCAATGGCGAGATCGAGTGGAACTACCCGCGCGGCGGCTTCGGTGTCCTCTTCAAATTCGGGTGATCGGCGATCGCACCGTTTCGGCTGCACCTGAAATGCAAGCAAACGCCAAAGCATTTTTAGACCGATCTCGCAGTTTGAGAGGAGCTCATGAATTCTGTGCTTTCGAATTTCAGAATCCAAAATGGCGCATGGAAGGAGCACTCTGGAAGACCCCTGAGGTGTTTCCATGGCTCTCATGCCGAGCGATAGGCCCGAAGAAGAAGGACCTTCGAACACCCTGCCTGAACCACGGATCAACTCCATCCACGAACCGGACATCTCCCCCAGGGGATTCTACGAAATATCGCAGGTCCTGACTGCCCCCACCCGGCTTGAGATTACCATCGCCAATGTCGTGAATACCCTTTCTTCATTTGTGCAATTGCGCCATGGAGCCATCGTCGTCCTGGACGCCGAAGCAGCGCCGGGGATTACCGCAATCGTCGGCAGTTCCCACCCATCTCAATCAGAAATTGGCCGCGTCATACCGCAAGCCGCGATAGACCGGATCGTCGCTACGGAGGCGCCGCTCATAATACAGGACGTTGGCAAGTCCGAACTATTTCAGGCTGAGGTTCAGCCGTCTTCGAGTGGCGGCACGATCCCAATTGCCTTCATCGGAATCCCGCTAGTAGCTGAGCACGAGATCCTTGGAACATTGTCGATCGACCGCGTCGGTGAGGGCGAGAGCATCTCTACCGGCGACGAGGACGTACGGTTCCTGACCATGGTGGCCAACCTTGTCGGCCGCACCATTCGTCTCCATCGTATGCTGAGTATGGATGGTCAGCGATACATTGAGGAGCAAGGGCGACCGGAGAAGTCGTTCGACGAGAACAGGGCCGACGCAGCGCGGCATCGGCAAATCAAAATCGACGGGATCATCGGGGAAAGTCTCGCGCTCAAGCGGGTACTCGAAACCGTCTCGGTCGTGGCGAGAACCAATTCCACAGTGCTTCTGCGGGGCGAAAGCGGCACTGGCAAGGAATTCTTTGCCCAAGCCATCCACAAGCTTTCAGCCCGGGGGAAGAAGGCTTTCGTCAAATTAAACTGCGCAGCACTGTCTGAAAGCGTTCTGGAATCAGAGTTGTTTGGGCACGAAAAGGGCTCCTTCACCGGGGCTATCTCGCAGCGCGCCGGCCGCTTCGAACTGGCAAATGGCGGAACGCTGCTACTTGATGAAATCGGCGAGATTTCGCCTGCTTTTCAAGCCAAGCTGTTGCGCGTCCTGCAGGAAGGCGAACTAGAGCGAGTCGGCGGCACGAGAACGCTTCAGGTCGATGTCCGGCTCATATGCGCCACCAACAAGGATCTTGAGACGGCTGTCTTAAATGGGCAGTTCAGGGCCGACCTTTATTACCGCATCAATGTCGTGCCAATCATCCTACCCCCGCTCAGAGAGCGCGCCGGCGATATTCCACGCCTTGCGAACGCGTTCCTCGAGCGGTTCAACAAGGAAAACCATCGCGAGCTCGCCTTCGCGCCGCTGGCGCTTGACCTGATCTCGCAATGCTATTTCCCTGGCAATGTCCGCGAGTTGGAAAACTGCGTTCAAAGGACAGCGACACTTGCGCGTTCGACGACGATCACTCCATCGGATTTCGCTTGCCAGAACAACCAATGCCTTTCTTCGCTTCTCTGGAAAGGAGCCGGCCCTTCGCATGGCGGCAATGCCACGGACGAGCTCTCGAAGATGCCGATCCGGCGCATCGAGGCCCCGGAAGGGTTCTCGCCCGTGAAGGCCTGCGATCCCAATGATCCCGCTTGCCCCGCAAAGGGCCGGCACCTGACGGAACGCGAGCGGCTGACCGACGCGATGCAGAAGGCCGGTTGGGTTCAGGCCAAGGCGGCTCGTGTCCTGGGCCTCACGCCGCGGCAGGTCGGCTACGCTCTGCGCCGGTATGGTATCGAGGTGAAGAAATTCTAGCCAGGCGTGCTGGCGACTTCAAACGTCAGTTCGGAGTGTCGTCCTCACGCTGTGCGTGCCCAGGACGCGGTGCCTCCTCGACCCGATTGGCTGGTGCGCTGTCACAAGCCGGACAAAATTGTGCCGGAGCAAACCGACAGAATGCGACACGCAGAGCCAATCGGGAACTAGAACCGCTCTTTGAGCCGGCATAACTCTTGCGCCTTGAACTGCGACGTTACCAGCAACGGAGCCGTTTGATGTCCGCACCGACAATTTCGCTTCAGGGCCTGACCAGCACGACAGTCTTCGATGAGTTGCTGGCGACCCCGAGGTCCGGTGGCTGCGCATCGTCAACCTGCGGCGTGGCGGGAAAGCCGGAGGACATGGATCCGGCTGTCTGGGACAAGATCAAGGATCACCCGTGCTTTTCGGAAGAAGCGCATCACTTTTTCGCGCGCATGCACGTCGCGGTCGCACCGGCCTGCAATGTCCAGTGCAACTACTGCAATCGCAAATATGACTGCGCCAACGAAAGTCGGCCTGGGGTCGTTTCGGAAAAACTGACACCCGACCAGGCGCTGCGCAAGGTGATCGCGGTCGCCAACGAGGTGCCGCAGCTTTCCGTACTCGGGATCGCCGGACCGGGCGATGCCTGTTACGACTGGAAAAAGACAAGGACAACCTTCGAAAGCGTCGCCAGAGAGGTCCCCGACATCAAGCTTTGCGTCTCAACCAATGGGCTCGCGCTGCCTGACCATGTCGCCGAGCTCGCCGACATGAACGTCGATCACGTGACTATCACCATCAACATGGTCGACCCGGAAGTCGGCGCAAAGATCTATCCTTGGATCTTTTACGATCATCGCCGCTACGCCGGCATCGAGGCCGCCCGAATCCTGCACGAGCGGCAGATGTTGGGCCTGGAGATGCTCACCGCGCGCGGCATCCTCACGAAAATCAATTCGGTGATGATTCCCGGCGTCAACGACGAGCATCTGATCGACGTGAACAAATTGGTCAAGGAGCGTGGCGCGTTCCTGCATAACGTCATGCCGCTGATTTCCGACCCGGCGCACGGTACGCACTACGGCCTGACTGGGCAGCGCGGTCCAAATGCAACAGAGTTGAAGGCGCTTCAGGATCGTCTCGACGGGGGCGCCAAGTTGATGCGCCACTGCCGGCAGTGCCGGGCCGATGCCGTCGGCCTGCTCGGCGGGGATCGTGGCCAGGAATTCACGCTCGACCGGATTGCCGGCAAGGACACCTACGACTCCAGCAAGCGCGAGGCCTATCGACAGGTGGTCGCGCACGAGCGCCGTGATCATGTGGCGGCCAGGAGCGCGGCGATCGGAATGGTCAAGGCAGCAGGCTCCGGCAAGTCCCTTCTCGTCGCGGTGGCGACTAAGGGGGGCGGCCGTGTCAATGAACACTTCGGTCATGCAAGGGAATTCCAACTTTTTGAAGCCTCGCCGAAAGGGATCAGCTTTGTTGGGCATCGCAAGGTCGAGCAGTATTGCGTCGGCGGCTGGGGCGAAAAGGCCACCCTCGACGGCGTCATCGCTGCGCTGGATGGCATAGACATCGTGCTCTGCGCCAAGATCGGAAATTGCCCGAAGGATCAGCTCGCGGAAGCGGGAATCCGAGCAACGGACGCTTATGGTCATGACTACATCGAAACCGCAATTAGCGCAGTTTACGCCACCGCGTTTGCGATCGGACCACTGGCTGCAACGGCCTAGCCGTCTCATTCCAATCCACCAGGAGTTAAAATGGCTTTCAAGATCATCGCGTCCCAATGCACCCAATGCGGCGCCTGCGAGTTCGAATGTCCCTCTGTAGCGATCAAATTCAAGGGCGAGGCCTATGTGATCGATCCGAACAAATGCACCGAATGCAAGGAGGCCGCCGACACGCAGCAATGCGTATCGGTATGTCCGGTGCCGAAGACCTGCGTCCCTGCTTGACTCCGTTTCGGCTTCGCCGCGACCGCGTCGCCTCAGAAGGAGGCTCTAACTCGAAAGGAATGAATCGCATGTGGCTCGGACGCGAACAGGACATCGAAATCCGCAAGCCTCCGCGATTTACGCCGGGTGAGCGGGTGCGTGCCACACGACACATAAAGAATGACGGCACCTATCCTGGCAGGGAGATCGGCGAAAACCTCGTGCGGAAGGGCGACGAAGGTTATGTGCGCGACATTGGCACCTTTCTCCAGCAGTTCTTCATCTACGCGGTCGAATGGATCGATCGCGGCACGGTGGTCGGCATGCGAGCGCGTGAACTGATGAGCCTCGACAAAGCGGAGGCTCCTTGCAGTGCCGAAAGCAGTGCCCGTGAAGGAACGGCTCGATGAAAGTCATGATCCGCAGGACCGGTGCTGGCTTGTCGGCGTATCTCCCAAAGAAGGATTGCGAAGAGGCCATCATCAAGCTGGAGAACGAACATTTGTGGGGCGGGGCCATAACACTCAGGAACGGCTGGCAGTTCGTCCTACCCGACCTTCCGCCCGATACGCGTTTGCCGATCACCGTCGAGGCAAGAAAGATCTCCGACGAGGACTGATGTTGCGGGTGGAAGAGGGTGCGAGAGCAATGAGCATGAACACGATCCTGAACTTGGGCCACCTCGTCGTCATCCAGGGCAGTTTTGCCGAAAAGCTGCTTGACCTTGCGCGCAACGCGCTCGGGGCCGATGAGATGATCCCATATCTCGGTCCGGGCCTTCTCCGCCTCAGTTCCGCTGAACCGTCGGTGCCGTGCACGCCGGAAGCCGTCGCCGCGGCGCTAAATAGCCGGGCGCCAGCCCCTTCAAAGATTCGCACCAATATGTGGTCCGTCGCGCAGTTCATCGAACAGCGCCGGCATCGCCGGACGCTTCAGGCATGGATGGCGGAGATATTCGCAGCGCCGGCGGCGCCGAGTGTTCTCCACACCTGGCTCGCGAGACTGCCGCTCTCCCTAATCATCGATAGCTGGTACGACAGTGCCATGCGCACGACCCTCGCAGAGGCCGGCCGAACGGACGTCGTTGAGATACAAGGCGTCACGCGGGCGAACGAATTCGGTGACATTTGGACGAAAGCCTACGACTTGTCTGGGAGCGAACTCGAACCCGGATCAGCCGCAAAGACGGTTCTCTATACGCCTCACGGCAGCATTAGGCCGGCCGCAAACTTTCTGGTCGCGGATTCCGATTATGTCGAAGTGCTCACCGAGATCGATCTCCAGACGCCGATTCCTGATGTGGTGAAGGAACGGCGCACCTATCGAGGCCTTTTCTTCGTCGGTTGCCGTTTCAACGATCAGATGCTGCGCACCTTCGCCCGACAGATCATGAAGCGCTCCAAAGGGCCACACTATGCGGTGATGGATGCGGCAATACTGACCAAGAACGAACGCCGTTTCCTTGCGGCAAGCGCAATTACGGTCATCGATATGCCCTTAGGTGAAGCCGCTGCTCGCCTCGTCGGATCGGGCACTGCTGTAGATGGTGGCAAGATTTTCGTTAACGGGCGTCGTTAGTTGTGGGTCTCTCGCTTGCCTCAGGAAGCGTCGGAATTCAGTCTGGAACATACACGTGGGTACTGATGCAATTGGCGGCGCGACGAAGCCTCTGTATTCGTCCAAGCATGAGCAAGCGGCCGGGTGGGGCCGTGGCTTCAGCACGCTGCTGCGCATTACCCGCATGAATTTGCGGAACCGGTGGCAGGTCGCCTTCGCTTTCGGATCGACGATCGTAGCGGCAATCCTCCAGCTGCTCATTCCCCAGCTTCTCGGCCAGGCTGTCGACCACACTCAGATAGCGATTGGGGGCGGTGTTGCGGCGATCCCCGCAGAACAAGCGCTCTGGACTTCGGCTCTCCTGCTGCTCGCCGCGAGTACGCTACGCGGCCTGTTCACGATGGCGCAGAACTATTTTGCGGAGGCCGTCGGGCATCACGTCGCGTACGAACTGCGACTTGCTTGCTACGACAAGATCCAACGTCTCAGCTTTTCTTTTCACGACCGGGTTCATTCAGGCGATCTAATCACCCTCGGCATGCTCGATCTCGACGGCGTGCGGATGTATTTTTCCACCGCCCTGGTTCGTATGCTTCTGCTCACCATGCTGATGGGCATCGGCGCCTACACGATGATATCAACCGACCCGGTGCTCGGGGTTATCGCGCTGAGTTTCGTCCCTTTCGTAGCCTGGCGCTCGTCGGTCACACAGCTAAAGCTACGCGCCACCTGGCTCGACCTGCAGGAGCGGCTTTCGGTTCTAGGCCGCGTGATGGAGGAGAATCTCGCAGGCATCCGCGTTGTCCGCGCGTTTTCGGCACAGGCCTATGAGATGGTGAAGTTCGACCGCGCCTCGAAGAATGCGCTCGCCCTCGCCCACGAGCAGGTTGACGTCTACGTGCCCAACACGTCGGCGATGACGCTGTCATTCTTTTTGGCCATGGGGTTGGTCCTCTGGATCGGTTGCAACAAGCTCATCGCGGGCCAAATCAGCGTCGGAACGCTCGCCACGTTCCTTGCGTTTATGACCATTCTGCAAATGCCCGTCCGGCAGATCGGCCTAATGGTCAATGGCTTCGCCCGCGCTTACACTTGCGGCTCGCGCCTCTTCGGCCTGCTCGACCAGGACATCACGATCAGGGATGCTTCCGGCGCCAAACCGCTCGAGATCAGTGAAGGCACTCTGAGCTTCAATAATGTCTCGTTTGTATATCCCGGCACCGGAAACCGCCCCATTCTGAAGAATATCAGCTTTAGCGCCCGTAGAGGCGAAACGATCGCTATCGTCGGTCCGCCGGGTTCGGGCAAATCGACAATCGCTCACCTGATCGCCCGCTTTTATGACGTCACCGGGGGCACCATCACGCTTGACGGGCAGGACATCCGCGCGGTCACCCTTGCCACACTTCGCAAGGAAGTCGCAGTCGTACAGCAGGATGCATTCCTGTTCACTACCACGATCGAGAACAACATCGCTTATGGCGATCCCTGGGCGAAAGAACAGCGAATCGAGCGCGCCAGCGAATCCGCCCAGTTGCACGATTACATCCTCAGCCTCCCCGCAGGCTACAAGACGGTCGTTGGCGAACGCGGCGCCACCCTCTCGGGCGGCCAGCGCCAGCGTCTCACGATAGCTCGCACAATGATGCTGCGCCCATCAATCGTCATTTTCGACGACTCAACGGCCGCGATCGACGCCGCCACTGAGCAGCGCATCCGCGCGGCGATACGGCGATTCGCCAAGGATAGGGTGACGATCATCATTGCCCACCGGCTGAGTTCGCTCAGGCACGCCGACCGGATCCTGTTTATTGACAATGGCGAGATCGTGGAACGCGGCACCCATCAAGAGCTGTTGGCTAAGCGAGGACGCTATAAGGCCCTTTATGATCTCCAGTTGCGCCCGGAAGATGACAGTGCGATCACGCACAGAGGCGCGCCCTGATGACCAAGGGGCACGCCGCCGAACTTGAAATCGAACCTAATGACGGCGGCGGACGCCCCCCGCACGCGGTGGTCGGCTCCCACCGCATCAAGGAGGAGATGTTCGGCAGGGCTTTCGACAAGAGCATCGTTCGACGCATCTGGACTTTCGTTCGTCCCTACCGTGCTAGGGTAGTCATCTCGAGTGCCGCATTGCTGATCTTCGTCGGCACGCAGCTTCTCATCCCCCTGATCATCCGCCGCGCGATCGATCACGCCATAACTCCGGCAGGCGTTGATCGCTCCGCCCTGCTCAGGGCCGCCGGCGCGTTTGCGCTCGCTATTCTGGTTAATTTCGGCGCCGCCTACGCGCAGGAAACCGTAGTCGGAAAAATGGCTGACAACGTCCTCTTCGATATCCGCCGCGCAATGTTTGCCCATCTGCAGAAAGTTTCGCTCTCCTTCATGGACAAGACCGAGGTGGGACGCCTGATGTCCCGCCTTCAAGGCGACGTTAGCTCGATCCACGAATTCGTCGAGACCTCAGTCTATTCCGTAGGAGACATTGCTCTTCTCTTCGGCATCGTTTTCGTGATGCTGTGCCTCGACTTCCGCCTCGGCTTCCTGACACTCTCGGTCTTGCCGGCCCTGTTGATCATCCGCATCGTCTGGCTGCCGCGTGCCCGCGAAGCCTTCATGGCGGCACACGAAACCAATTCGGTCGTCAATGGCGCGCTGGCGGAAGCCATTCATGGCGTGCGCACCGTCCAGTGCATGGACCGCCAGCAGATAAATTTCATGCTTTATGACGACAAGGCGCATGCCGACCTCAGTGCTCACCTGACCGCTGCCAAGTATGCACAGGTGATGGTGCCGATCGTCGATGGCCTCACCGGGCTCGCCATGGCTATCGTCATCGTGGCCGGCGGCTCCATGATCATGAATGGTCGCATCGACTTGGGCGTTTTGGTCGCCTACCTATTCTATATCCAGCGCTTCTTTGACCCAATTCGCTCCCTTACCCTCCAGTATTCGGTCATGCAGCGCGCCATGGCCTCCGGCAAGCGGCTGACCGATGTGCTGGACGTTAGGATCGATGTTCAGGACAAACCGAATGCCAGAGTGCTTTCGCCGGAAATGGATGGCTCGGTCGAGTTCAGGAACGTCACGTTCGGCTACAATCCCGGCCATCCGGTGCTGAAAAACGTTTCCTTCAGGGTCATGCCCAGCGAGACGGTCGCTTTGGTCGGGCCGACCGGTTCTGGTAAATCGAGCGCGATGGCCCTCGTCCACCGCTTCTATGATGTTCAGCAGGGCCAAGTGCTGGTCGGCGGATACGATGTGCGAGATCTCACCCAGGAATCGCTCGGCCGAGAGGTCGCCATGGTGCTGCAGGAGCCGTTCCTGTTCACCGGGACGGTCTTCGAAAACATTCGCTACCACAAGACGGATGCCACGTGGCACAACGTGATCGAGGCCGCCAAGGCAGTCGGCGCCCATGACTTCATTATGAGCCTTGCAGACGGATACGATACCCAGCTCGGCGAACGCGGCGGCAACCTTTCTCTCGGCCAGCGCCAGCTTGTCAGTTTCGCGCGTGCTCTCGTTGCCGACGCCAAGATTCTCGTTCTTGACGAGGCCACCGCCAATATCGACAGCTACACGGAAATGCTGATCCAGAAGGCTCTTTCAAAATTGCTTAAAGGCCGCACTGGCCTCATCATCGCCCACCGGCTCGCCACGATCCGGAGTGCCGATCGCATCATCGTGCTTCAGAACGGCCAAGTCTTTGAGACCGGAAACCACGACCAACTAACGGCCCTGGGTGGGCTCTATTCCAAGCTATACAATCTCAACTACTCATCCTTCGACGACATTCCCGAAAAGAAATCCGATACGGGGGTACAAGCCTCCTCTTCGACCTAATGCAAACTTCTGCGCTGCGACACCAATTGATCTCCAAGCGAATTTCTTGGTCTCGTTGGCGCCTGCCTCTTCCATTTGGCGCATGGCCCCACTGAAACACCAGCGCATGAATTGTCTTGGTTATTGGCTTAGTCGTCCTTTCACAGACGCTTGATCTCGATGCCGTATTTCCTCAGCACGTAACCAATCTGGCGCGGCGTCAGTCCAAGCAGGCGTGCCGCCTTCGCCTGGACCCAGCCACATCTTTCCATCGCTGCGATGACACGTTCGGCATCGGTCGTTCTCGCACCATTTAAGTGCACTGCGCCGGCAGGGCCCAGCGGCGGCTCCCCTGCGGTCTCAGGCGGGACTGCGACGGCGGCAGAACTCCCGGCAGCAGCCGGCGGTATGGCCGGAACCACTGGCACCGGCACGATCGGCCGGGGTTGCAGCGCGAGTTTGCCAGATTTGGCCTTATGCAGCGCCGCAGCGAAGCATTGGCCCTGGTAGCATGCAAAGTCGTCTCTCCCGATTGATGGTCCCGCGGCCAGCACCGCTGTCCGTTTCACGCAGTTTTGGAGCTCGCGAATGTTGCCGGGAAAATCACAGTTTATCAGCACTTCAATCGCACTGGGATCGAAGGTCAGCATACTGCCGTTCTCACCGTTGAAATTCTTGAGAAACTCGGCTGCGAGGAGCGAAATATCACTGCGCCTTTCGCGTAGCGCCGGCACCAGCAAGTCAACGACACTGATGCGGTAATAGAGGTCCTCACGAAACTCATTGCTGGCAACTGCCTCTTCCAAGTTCTTGTTCGTGGCGGCAATGATGCGAACATCGACTTTAATGGTCTGGTTGCCGCCGACGCGCTCAAACTCCTGCTCCTGCAGCACGCGCAAGAGCTTTGCTTGGAACGAGGGCGAGATCTCGCCGATCTCGTCCAGGAACAACGTCCCCTTGTCGGCGAGCTCAAAGCGCCCCTTGCGCGAGTTGAACGCGCTTGTGAATGCACCCTTCTCATGACCGAACAATTCGGATTCCAGGACTGTCTCGGTCAGCGCCGCGCAATTGAACTTGATGAAGGGCCGCTTGGCGCGCGGCGACAACTCGTGGATAGCCTTGGCGGCCAGCTCCTTCCCGGTACCGGATTCGCCTCGCAACAGAACCGTAATCTTCGCCTTGGCCACCCCGGCGACCTTCTCGAGCATACCGTGTAGCGCCGGACTGTCGCCAATCATCCCCTTGACGTGAACCTTCTTACGCTCTCGCGCAGGATGCTTGAGCTCGCGGAATTGCCTTTGCAGCCGCTCCTTCTCCGCCATCGGTTGCTCGCGGTCGCAGGCGAATGAGCGATGCAACTTCACTGCCTGTCCAACCAGGTTGGCGATCGCGGGTAGCAGACGGAGGTTGTAATCGAGCCAAGATCTTGACCTGTTGTCCAGTATGCGGTCGATGGTCAGCGTGCCCACGATATTCGCATCGACGCGAATGGGAACGCCGATGAAGGACACTGGCATGTTGTCGGAGACCCCGAGCACGTCCGTGTCGGCGGCACTGAAGGCAGAATGCACCGCTATGTTCTCGGCGTAGAGGGGCGTGTCCGTCGTCACAATCTGGTCGATTGCCTTCCGCGGCAGGTACATCCGGCTGCGCTCATCGCAGCTCTCGCTCCAGCCGGCGCCTACGGTAATGTCCAGTTCGCCATCACCGTCGAAGAGAGAGATGATGCCGTGCCGCATCGGCACAAACGATCGCAGAAGATCGACGACCTTGGCCAAAGTGACTTCGAGCCGGGAGGGGGCGGTGAGTGCTTTCGATATTTCGAAGATCCCGGCAAGCGTGCTCTCCTGCGACGGCACAATGGGGACCGCGTTGATCGTCGCGGATTTTGATTCGTCCGTTTTCGCGCCCACCGATATGGAGCATGACGGCGTCTGCTCAGCAGTCGGTTCGGATTCCCGATTATTTTCCAAGTCTAGCATGTCATCCTCGATCTCGGGCCACGAAATCAATGCTCGCGGCATGTGCGCCTGTGACGCCGTCGGCGCGTAGGCGCTCTCGTTAAGTGGCGTGGCGCGTTTCAGGCTCCTCCCGAGCGCAACCATACTTTGGTCTACAGACGGGAAGGAGGGAGGCTAGTCAACCGAGCTTTCTTTCATTTGTGAAAGCGAACTCGACGCCCATGAGAGAATCCCATCATGTAATTTTCGGGCAGGTGGCAGGTGGATGTAACGGCCGTGCTCGTCGCTGCCAAGGCTACGGACCTGCGGCCTCGCGCGGGCCCACTACGGCCGCTTCGAATGGCTTCGTAGAAGGCGCAGGCTGACGATAAGCACAACGTCCACCGCACTCCCTGCGCATGGAAAGACCTCGTAACTTTTCGTGTTTCCTTGAGTAGGCGCCTAAGCACACATCGAGCTGACGCGATATAGCTTGCGCAGATCAGGGGGATGTCCCGGTCATTGTTGAAATTCTGAAGGGGCGGCGTTGGTCGCCTCGAGCCTGTAGGCTCGGGGTGTCGATTCCACTGAGGAGAGCAACGCCATGAAAAGGAATATCACATTGCCGACGGCTGCGGCGAGCGGAGCTTTGGAAGAAGCGTTCGCCGACGTTCAGGAGAGCTTCGAGAGGCTCTGCCTTGCGGCCGGAATGGAGGCGCTGGGCGCGATGATGGAGGCGGACGTCGAAGCAGCCTGCGGCCCGCGCCACGGCCGGGTTGAAGAGCGCGAGGCGCACCGCTGGGGCTCGACGCGCGGCCGGATCGGGTTTCACGGCGGCAAGGTCGCGGTCGAGCGTCCGCGGATCCGGACCGTCGATGGGCGGGAGATGGCACTGCCGAGCTGGGATCGCGCGATGTCGGAGGACTGGCTCGGCCTCTGGGCGATGAACCTGATGCTGATCAACGTCTCGACGCGGCGGTTCGGACGGGCGGTGCGACTTCCGGAAGGCGATGTGCCGGCGGGTCATGGCAGCGGCGTGTCGAAATCGGCTGCGTCGCGACGCTTCGTGGCCCTGTCGACGGAGAAGCTCGACGCCTTCATGAGCGCGGATCTGTCTGATCTCGACCTCCTGGTCATCCAGATCGACGGGCTGCATGTGAGCGAACGATCTCGTGCTCGTCGCCGCGATCGGCATTGACGGCAAAGGCGGCAAGCATCCTCTCGCGCTGGTCGAGGGCGCGACCGAGAACGCCGCCACCGTTCAGGCGCTTCTGGACAATCTCGTAGAACGTGGGCTCGATCCGGCGGTAGCGCGGTTGTTCATCGTCGACGGCGCCAAGGCGCTGTCCAAGGCGATCCGCGCGACTTTCGGCAAGGACAGCCTGATCCAGCGCTGCCAGATTCACACGGCGCGCAACATCATGGATAGGCTGCCCAAGCAGCTTCACGCCTCGACGCGCCGGGTGCTGCGCCAAGCCTGGGAGCTCGACGACGCCGGCAAGGCCGAAGCTCATCCGAAACCTCGCGCGTCGGCTCGACCAGGATCGGCCAGGCGTCGCGGCCAGCATCCTGGAAGGACTGGTCGAGATACTCACCGTCGTCCGGCTGAAGCTGCCCATGCAGCTTCGCCGCTCGCTCGCCTGCACCAACATTGCCGAGAACATGATGGGCACGATCCGCCGCGTCACGCGCAACGTGAAGCGCTGGCGCAATAGCAAGATGGCCCTCAGATGGGTCGCAGCCGGCATGATCGAGGCCACCAAGGGCTTCCGCAAGCTCAAGGCTCACAAGCAGTTGCCGGTCCTGGGCGCTGCGCTGATCGCCCATCAGCAGCGCCTCGCCGCAAAGCCCGTTGGTCCGGCATCGAGGGCTGCCTAACATGAGATCGCGCAACGTCGCTCAGCCGAAGTTCAACAAGCTTCGGGACATCCCCCAGATCAGCGAGGGGCTTAGCAGGAACCGACGTGCGACCCGGCTATTCGGCCTAAACCGGAAGGCATACGTCAGATAAATGTGCTCGCAGCCGACGCAGACATCAAGTTTTGTTTAGGGCGCTTTTGAAAGTTGCGCTTGCGACGTGCTGCAAAACTGCGATTGTTTCGCCGAAATATATCCGCCATGTGGATAACGGAAGACATGCGTTTCAAAGGGCTTGACCTAAATCTCCTCGTTGTGCTCGACGCGCTGCTGGCGGAGCGCGGCCTCACGGCGGCGGCCCGCCGCATCAACCTCAGCCAGCCGGCCATGAGTGCGGCCGTCGCCCGGCTGCGCGATTATTTCGGCGATGAACTGTTTACGACAAGCGGCCGCGAACGTTTTCTGACCCCGCGTGCGACAGCTCTTGCCCCCGCCGTCCGCGACGCTCTCCTGCACATCCATTGCTCGATTATCTCCTCGGATCCGTTTAACCCAGCTCAATCCGATCGCCGCTTCAGGATCATTATTTCCGATTTCGCCACGCTCGTGTTTTTAGAAAAAGTCGTGGAGCGTGTTGCACGCGAAGCCCCCGCCGTCAGCTTCGAATTGCTACCTCTCGACGACAACCCCGACGAGCTTCTCCAGCGCGGTGACGTGGACTTTCTAATTCTTCCGGATTTCTTCATGTCGAGCCCCCATCCAAGCGTGGCGCTGTTCGATGAGACACTCGTATGCGTAGGCTGTCCCACCAACAAGCAGTTGCCACGGCAGCTTACATTCGAGAGATACATGTCGATGAGGCACGTCTCGGTCAGGTTCGGGCGTATGCTGAAGCCGGCTTTTGAGGAATGGTTTTTGCTTGAGCATGGTATTAAAAGACGTGTCGAGGTCGTCGTGCATGGCTTCAGCATGATCCCGCCGATGGTGTCCGGCACGGCCCGTATCGCGACCATGCCCTTGCGGCTGGTCAGGCATTTCAAAAAAACGTTCCCCTTGCGGATCGTCGAACTTCCGCTGCCGCTTCCCGCGTTCACCGAAGCCGTCCAATGGCCGGCTCACCACAGGAGCGATCCGGCAAGCATCTGGATGCGGGAGATCATGATGCAGGAGGCATCTCGGATGGCTGCTCCGCTGTGAAACCAAGGGAGGCTCCAGGCGCTCCTGGATTTACTCAGCGTCACGCCACCCACTCTCACGTCGTTGTCAGGAGTGAAGAGACGACGGACTCTGATCCGCGGGTCGGAGCGCCCCTTTCCTGAAGACCGTCGCGTCGCGAAAATTCGCCTCAAGCTTGTCCGACGGACCGAGCCCAGCAATCATAGAAGCCGCAGTGAGTTCCGGCCGGGCTACGGCGGAGGCTCCGATGATGAGGGACGTGAGTCGCTGCCAATTGCGTGAACCTCCGCGCTCGCGCTGCGCAGGCTTTTTGGAAAAGGGCGGATTCGACATGCTTAGCCAGTTGCAAGCCATTCTCCCCGCACAACCCCACCCCACTTCGCAGTAAATAGAAAATTTTTCTCTTTCGAGCTGGTCATAAGGCACAGGTCACGCGATAGAGCAGCGGGTGATCGGTGCGTCAGGTGTTTTGTCCATGCGAGATTTCGGAAAAGTGATAAAATGGTTTGTTTCGATCAACGGCATCCACGCTATGGATAGCTAAAGACATGCGTTTCAAAGGGCTTGACCTAAATCTCCTCGTTGTGCTCGACGCGCTGCTGGGGGAGCGCAATCTCTCGGCGGCGGCCCGCCGCATCAACCTCAGCCAGCCGGCCATGAGTGCGGCCGTCGCCCGGCTGCGCGATTATTTCGGCGATGAACTGTTTACGACGAGCGGCCGCGAACGTTTTCTGACCCCGCGTGCGGCAGCACTTGCCCCCGCGGTTCGCGACGCTCTCCTGCAGATCCAGTGCTCGATTATTTCCTCGGATACGTTTCACCCAGCTCAATCCGACCGCCGTTTCAGGATCATTCTTTCCGATTTCGCCACGCTCGTGTTTTTTGAGAAAGTCGTTGAGCGTGTTGCGCGCGAAGCCCCCGGCGTCAGCTTCGAATTGCTGCCTGTCGACGACGGCCCCGATGAGCTTCTCCAGCGCGGTGACGTCGATTTTCTAATTCTTCCGGATTTGTTCACGTCGAGCGCGCACTCAAGCGTGGCACTGTTTGAGGAGAGACTCGTGTGCGTAGGCTGTCGCACCAACAAGCAGTTGCCACGGCAGCTTACGTTCGAGAGATACATGTCGATGAGGCACGTCTCGGTCAGGTTCGGGCGTCTAATGAAGCCCTCCATCGAGGAATGGTTCTTGCTTGAACATGGCCTCAAGAGACGTGTCGAGGTCGCCGTGCAGGGCTTCAGCATGGTCCCGCCGATGCTGTCCGGCACGGCCCGTATCGCGACCATCCCCTCCCGGCTGGTCAGGCATTTCGAAAAATCGTTCCCCCTGCAGATCGTCGAACTTCCGCTGCCGCTTCCCGCATTCACCGAGACCCTCTGTTGGCCGTCACTCCACAACAGCGATCCGGCAAGCATCTGGATGCGGGAGATCATGATGCAGGAGGCATCTCGGATGGCTCCTCCGCTGTGAAACCACGGGAGGCTTCCAGGCGAACTTACATTTGGTACCCCTGCCACTCCTTAATCTGGCGTCAATAGCCGGCGCTGAATGAAGTCAATGCTGGCAGCAAGTGCGCCTGCAAGATCGTCCAGCGTGCGGACCACCTCGATCAGCTCGAACGAGAAGGGTCCCTCATAGCCGCCATCAAGCAGCGCCTGGATCTGGCTGCCATTGTCGGAACCTCCAAGGAAGCGATCCGGGTAAATCCAGAACGTCGGGTCATTCACACCTGAAATGTGCACCAGGCCGGTAAGCTCGGAGAACAAGAACGTCTCCCCGGCCAGGGTGTGGTGGAACGTGTCGTGCACGAGGCGGAACACTGACTGGCCGTCAACCGCGGCAATGGCCTCGGCCGCTTGCTTCTTTGATCGAAGCGAGCAGGTGCGAAAGCCCAGCGGCTCGATGAGACCTATCAGACCGCGCGGCTGGAGGATCGGCTTGAGCGCGTTTAGAGCGACGCGCAGACTGTCATGGCGCTCGCCATTGCACGCCCACGAGCCGTCGTTGACCGGTTCCAGCACGACCGTCTTGGCCCCGCACGCCGCCGCATAGTCGGCGAGCTTGATCGCCGCCGACTGACGCGTGGGAGTCCAGTCGTTGAAGCGCTGCAAGGCGTTGACCGAGATTATGGTTACGCCAGCTTCGGTGGCGGCAGACCGGACGTCCGCAGCAGGAATGGCGCATGCAACAGGATTGCTGAAATGAAGGTCACGGATTTGAACATCGGTTAGGCCCTGGTCACGCGCAAGCGCGAAAAATGCACTGACGTCAAGAGGGGGCGCTGCCATGTGGTTGACCGCAAAGCGGGGAGATACCTGGCGCATGGCTTGGCTTTCCTTTCAGAAGTGCGGCCGCCAGTTTGCCTGTCTGGCTTATGCCGCGCCCCCCAGCGCAGGCCGATGCACAAGCCTGATTGAAGCAAGCCAGTCAATCGAGCGTTCCTTCCATTTATGAAAGGAATTTTGGCTCCGTGATAGAATCGCATCAATGTCAGATGTTTTCCGGGACATAGATGTCGAACGGCAGAAATGTCTGGCCCGGCATTTCCGCGGTGCCGGTCTTGATGCCTCGGTCTATGAGTAACATCAGCTCCTGGCAAAGCCGACGCAGTGGAGTGGCGACGGCCATGGTGACGATTTCATCTGCGAGCGCTGCCCGCGTCTCGGGCGTGATTTCATTCACGATCGCGACAAGATCCACACCTTTGCCCTCTTCGCGCAGCGCGGAGATAGCGCCCTCCATGCCCCCGCCGGCCATATAGAAGCCCACGAGCTCAGGTTCCCGCTGAATGAGATCCAGCATGGCTTCGTAAGTGATCTGCCGCTCTTCCAGGTTCACGAGCGTATCGAGCACTTCGAAGGTAGGTGCGTTCTCACGGAAATAGGAACGAAAGGCGACCTCCCGGAGCTCATGCCCCTGGAAACGGTGGCTGCCAACAAACACGGCCACCTTCCCAGGCCGTTTGGCGGCCTTGGAAAACATCCAAGCGGCCGTCCGCCCGACTTTGCGATTATTAAGACCGATGTAACCCTCGCGCACCCCGCAGGCGAAGTCAGAAAGCAGCGAGAACACCGGGATGCCTTTCGCCTTGAGCTCCTCGACCGCTGCCGTGATCTTCGGGTGGTCCGGCGCCACCATGGCGATCGCGTCGCAGCGGTTCCCAAGGCTCTTAAGGAGCGGGATCAGATCCCCGGGCAAATGTGACGGAGCAAATTCGATGAGCGGAATGCCGTGGAAGGATTGGGACAAACTTACCGAGGCCTCGACCTCGCGCGCGAACTCTTGGTAGAAATGCTGGGCCGGTTTTCTCAAGATGAAGCCCAGCCGGTAGCGCGGCAGGTGCCGCTTGAAGCGGTGCGTGATGAGACCGGCAGCATGATAGCCGATCGCGTGGGCTGCTTCGTGGACGCGCCGCGCAGTCTCCTCGCGCACAGGAAGGCGGGCGTTCAGAACCCGATCGACCGTTGCAACACTGACCCCGGCTTCGCGGGCAAGATCGACAATTGTGGGACGTTTGGCCATTATCAAATCTGAATGGTTATGAGCGGTGTGGCTCTATGATCGAGCAGCCTGGGCGGTGATCCCAGACTGCAAGTGAAGGGCTCGGCATGCCCGTGGTCGACATCATTATCGATGGACAGCACTGCGAGCGCGTATCAGCATACGATTCGGTTTGCTTACGCCACTTATAATATGCACTCACCGCTTTTAACGCTCCTGATGGCACTTAGCCCCAAGCGCTTTTTCAGGCCAGCGAGGCGATCGTTAGATCTAGTCACGGGCCCGGCCACTTAGCAGGCGCGATGGGCGCACGATCGATCGGCCGGTTTAATGTCTCCGCAAGCTGATGACCGGAGAAGGCGGCTTCCAACTGCGCTTTATCCAATTCGCCCTCCCAGCGGGCGATGACGAGCGCTGCCACCGCGTTGCCGACCAAGTTCGTCAGCGCACGGCACTCCGACATGAAGCGGTCGACGCCAAGGATAAGAGCGAGGCCAGCGACGGGGACACTGGGTACTACGGCGAGCGTAGCGGCAAGCGTGATGAAGCCCGCACCTGTTACGCCTGCAGAACCCTTTGAGGAAAGCATCGCAACGAGCAGCAGGAGCACCTGATCGACGATCGACAGATCCGTGTTCGTCGCTTGTGCTATGAAGAGGGCGGCCAGCGTCATATAAATATTGGTGCCGTCCAAATTGAATGAATATCCTGCCGGGATGACGAGACCCACGACAGAACGTTTGGCGCCAGCCCGCTCAATCTTCTCCATGAGCGAGGGGAGCGCGGCCTCCGAAGAGGACGTTGCCAGAACAAGCAGCAGCTCTTCCTTGATGTAGCGAATGAGAGAAAAGATGGAGAAGCCGTTGTAACGGCAGACCGCGCCGAGCACCCCGAACACGAATAGGAACGCGGTGAGATAGAACGTCGCGACCAGCAGGGCGAGGTTGACCATCGAACCGATTCCATATTTGCCGATGGTGAAGGCCATCGCGCCGAAAGCCCCGATCGGTGCGGCCTTCATCAGAATGCCGACCAGCTTGAACACCGGCGCGATGAGCGCCTGGAGCAGAGAAAGCACAGGCTTCCCCGTGTCTCCGCCCTTTGCCAGAGCGATGCCGAACAGAACCGAGAAGAACAGGACCTGCAGGATGTCGCCCTCCGCGAAGGCACCGACGACCGTTGACGGGATGATGTTCATCAGGAAGCCGATCACCGACTGCTGGTGCGCCTTTGCGGCATAGGTGCTCACCGCCTGGGCATCGAGCGACGCCGGATCGATGTTGAGGCCGGCGCCGGGCTGAACGACATTAGCAACTATGAGGCCGACGATCAGTGCCAGCGTCGAGAAGGTTAGGAAATAGAACATCGCCTTCCCGGCGACCCGGCCCAACTTCTGAAGATCGTTCATGCCGGCGATGCCGGTCGCAATTGTCAGGAAGATGACAGGCGCGATGACCATCTTGACGAGCTTGATGAATGCATCTCCGAGCGGCTTCACGCTTTCGCCGATCTCCGGATAGAAATAGCCAAGTGCGACGCCAAGCGCGATTGCGGCAAGCACCTGCACGTAAAGCCGCGCAAAATGGGGTTTATGAGGGCCTGCGTTCGCGCTGCGGATCTCTGGAGCTAACACTGTCTCTCTCCCTGACCGGGTCGGGGCGGGCGCTTCCTCCCTTCCCAGGCTTCTCCCACGCGGCGCCCCGGTCCAACGCTGCTGCCATCTCGGTCGCAAGTGCCGTGCCAAATGAAAACCTTCGCCAGACGCCCCTCAGGCTTGCGGTTTTGCCAGCAGTTGGATGACCCCGCATTTTCCGTCTGGTTTGCGGCACCTGAGCGGAGCATTGCGTCGAAGATCGCCGAGCCACTTGTTTCCCGACGTGCTCTTCATAGCTCCCTGCGGCAGAAGACGGACGTTTCCGCCCTCATTGATTCCAGTCGCAGGCCATAAACCGAGTGGGGTGTCGCTCTCACTTGACCTCAAGTTGCAACCCTCACAGCATAAGTCAGGTTGGTTGGGTGTTTGTTCCGCCCCCTGCTACGGGCGTCAGATGATCGGCGCGATGGTGGGGCCCGCTCAGCCCGCCAGACGAAGAAACTCGTCGAGTCAGGAGGGCTCAGACACGCCTACCAAACATTCCCACGCCACCGCCGCCGATCTCAAATGGAGGCTCTCCCCGTACGGCTCCATTTGATGGCACTCCAGCGGTTCTCCATACGGTCTACGTCAGGTCCGACAAGATCGGCATTACGCCGGCGTCAGCCAAGATGAACTTCGACAGTAGCGCCGCGCTTCAAAGCCGGGCGACGTTCCCAACCTGTGGCGCGACAATTCTGGGTTCTTCCGCATATTTGGTGCAGGTGCGTCGTTCCCTTGGTTCCCCCGTCTGTTTCTACGGTCGTTAGGCGGCTGCCAGCAGCCTGTTTCTCAGCAGCGGATACCCGGAGCGCCCATACATCTGGCGCTTGATGGTCTTGAGACGGTTGATCTGTCCCTCGACGGGACTGGTGCTCCAGGGCTGGGTGATTGCGGCCCGAACAGCCGCAATGTCACGGCCGATGCCTGCTGCAAGGGAAGCCAGTTCGCTGTCCGTGGCGTCCTCGATCTATTGCTCGAGGCCGGCATCATCGTCGCCGCGTATCAGTGCAGCGAAACGTCGAGCCAAGTCACCCGCCTTCAAGAGTTCCGGCGCGCAGTCATAGAGATGGCCCAAGAATTGCTCGGTCTGCTCATCGAGCAAAGTCGTGTCTTCACTCAGCAGCCATGCACAGTTTCGGCATTTCAGCTCCTGTTCGTGAGCCACTCTGGCTCAGCTCAGGCAGAAATTCCACTTAACCCCCTGTTCAATTTTGCCGAGCCAGCTCTCACAAAGCAGGAATCCCGAAGAGTTCACCGGCCGGCACATGCCGGCATTCATCCTGGCCTGTCGCCACGACCATCATCGTCAATCTTACGATGGTGGTATTCGCGAGCCGCAGCTGGACCGGCTTCGTCGTGAAGAACTCCTATGCCGCCAGCTAGGAATTCCATCGCAGCGGACGATGATAGGAGCATGGCGTGGCCCGCGCAGTCATGATGTCCATCTGCTCGTCCCTCAATCCGAATATATGTTGCGTCGTCCGAGGCCACGCTTTTTCCGGCGGCGCGAAGCGCGTGATGCGTGTCCAAAACCTGACAGCGGCAGAAAACATGTCGGGTTCAATACAACCGGACATCTTGGACATTTGGAGGTTTTTCAAAGCGCAATCATGGGCTTATTGCGCGCTGAGCGTGCTGGCACGGCCTTTGCGAATTGAGATGCGGCAACACTGAGTGAAGGCTGACTGCATGCAGACGAACAAGACGAGCGATGCTCTCCTTTCCTTGAACCTTCTGCCCCGTCTCTACCGGGGAAACAAGCTCGCGCATAAAGCGCGCAATCTTTGGCAATAGCTTTGGAGAACAACATGGTGTTGCGTATGGAGTCCCCGGCTCCTCCCATCAAAGTGGACGACTGGCTGCGTGGCGAGCCCCTCACGAACTTCCAGCCCGGCAAGGTGTACCTCCTAGAATTTTGGGCGACTGGGTGCGGACCCTGTGTGGCGGCGATGCCTCATCTGATGCAGCTGCAGGAGAAATATCGAGACAGCGGATTTGAGGTCGTCGGAGTCGCAGCTAGCGAACAGGGCCCGACCGCGGAGGAGGCGCGGACCAGCTTGGATGCTTGGCTGACCGAGAGGTTCCCGAATCTGAACTATCGGATCGCGTTCGACTACACAGGCGAAATGAACAAGCTTTGGATGGAACCCAGCTTGTCTGTCGGGATTCCGGCCTCGTTCGTGGTCGACCGGGACGGCCACATCGCCTTTATCGGCCACCCGGCGGACCTCGAGGACGTTTTGCCGAAGGTTCTTAACGGCAGCTGGCGCAGCAGCGATGAAGCGAAAGCCGCCGATACACGGCGAGTCGCTAGTGACCAACGCACAGCGCGCGAACTATCGCTGACCATGCCGATATACGCCAAACTTCGGCCGGCGATGGAGGCCGAGGATTGGATGGCGGCACTCACGGCCATCGAAGAAGGCCTCGCCTTAATGCCAGATGATAGCGGGTTCCGGGAAACTCATGCGAATCTACTGCTTCACAAGCGGCGCGACATGCGGGCCGGCTTGCCAGCCATGCGCCAATTAGTCGAGGACGCGATCGACAAAAAATTCGTGGCCGTGTCTTGGATGGTCATGGCCCTGAACCAACTCTTCGATCCGGAAATGGACAACTCCCATCTCCCCCGTGCTGAGCGCTTTGCGATGGGCGACAAGCTCTCGGAACAGATCCTGACACTCAATCCTCCACAAGGCGACGGCCCCCTTAAATTCCGTTGGTACCTCCCGGTCGCTCAGTATTATTACGAGAGCGGCGACAAGGATCGCGCGATCGATTTGATCGAGGTGGCATTGAAATCTCTGGGTGATCCGGAGACAATGCCGGACCACATCAAACAGTACTACCTTAGCCCATTGCTCCAAGCCCTGGCCAACTACACGGGTGAAAACGCCTGTTACGCGGATCTTTGTGTGGTTCCGCAAAACAAGGCTCCTGACAATCAAACCGCAGTCGCCTCATGAGCAAAGATCGCAAAGGGATGACAATTGGAATTGAACCCTGGCCAATTCGTCCAGTTTCTGCGGCGGGCCCGCGGTAAGTATGTCCATTGCAGCACAGGGCGCATCGCTTGCCGCAGGTTGGAGTTCAAAACTTGCGATGCCCTCCGGCTGCATCGCGGGAGACGGGATACTCGACGCGATTCTGGCCGCGGTGGAAGACCCCGCAGTCGAGGACCTCTTCAAGATCGGCCAGCGGGACATAAATTGCGTGGAATCGGCCGCCCGGAGCCGGACGTCGGCTGCGCAAGTGTGCCCGAAGCAGGGGTCCCCGAAAACAGAAATCCTCCTTCGAGGACGAGGACTGAAATTGAGGAGAAGGTGAAATGTCTGATGCCGCGGTTAGCCCTGCTGTAAACGAGCACGAGGCGGCCCTTGCCACCCCGTTTGTCAAATGCCTCGTGCGGCTGATCCGTGCTCAAGACTTTGACGGCTCATGGCGAGGCAAGGCTGACACCGAGCTGCTGGCCGGCTTCATCATCACGAAGGAACAGCGCCGTGCCATCCCCATCATCGGCGATCCTGATCCGGACGTGCTGTGGAGGCTGGACATGTTTTACACCGCCGTCAGTCTTGCCATCGAGGAGCGCTCCGGCCTGATCACATCGCCAATGAAGGAGATGAAACCGATGGGGGCTTCGGGCGCCTGGTTTCCACGGCCGGGCGGTTGGTCGTTCTGTCGAGACGTCCACCGGTTTGGCTTCGAGACGTTCCGGAAACTCGCGGAGGCCGGTACGAAACTGGTCGACGATGCGACTGCAGCTATTGGCTTCCCGCCGTGGCGCGGCCGTGAAGAAACTGATTTCGAGGAAGGATTTATGTCAAACCTAGATGAGATGGGGAAGAAAGTCCGAAAGCTTCAGCTGCGTGCGGCAGTTGCGAAGATGAAATTGCGCGACCTTGCAGAGGATCTCCCGGTCCAATGGACTGAGATAGAGGAGGTTGCCGAGAAAGCGTACGCCGTTTTTGCCGAGTTGGATGATGCCAAGAGAGAGCTCGCTGCAATGAAGAATTTACGATGAGGAGCACATTCACCACCCGCGACGGCTCCATATGGCTGCCGGAATATCTGACCGCTATAGATGGCAGGACTTGTATCGGCTGCGGCCGCTGTTTCAAGGTCTGCTCGCGCGAGGTCATGCACCTTCACGGCGTCGATGACGCGGGTGAAATCCTCGGCGTCTGCGACGGCGAAGACGACGACTTCGATGGCGAGCTCAATCGCATGATCATGGTTGTCGATAATGCCGGCCGATGCATTGGCTGCGGAGCCTGCGCCCGCGTCTGCCCGAAGAACTGCCAGACCCATGTTGCGGCCGACCAGGTCGCAGCATGACTTGATGGGACAAACCAGGAGAACGGCGTTGCCCTTTAGAATCTTTTGTGGCGTGTTTGTGCTGGTCCTGTGCGGCAACGCTGTGGCTGTCTACTTCGCCTCGCATTCCATCCGTCTAGCAGTTGTCAGAGCTATGACGGAATTTGGGTGACTGGGTTGATCAAGCGGCGCTTTGCGGCTTCATTTCGATGACCTCGATGCTGTCCTGGAACCTGGCACCTGCCAGCTGTTTGGGCAACTGATTTTGTCCCTTCAATCTTCGCCAGGATGTTGCGGCGGCCATGACGAGCTTGAAGACCATCAGGCTGGCGGGAGGTCGAAATCGGGCTTGGCATCGTCCGATGCCACCTGCCCGGTTATAGCCGTGGAACTGGCTCAAGCTCGCCCGTATCGCGCACGTTCCGTCTTCCGACGCGTCACCGGCCAGGGCAAGGCGGTCGGCACCGATCGGCTCAACGATCAGGAGGTCGCCCGCCTAGTCAAGCGGACTGCGCTCGCGGCTAGAGTACGCGGCGACTTGCCGGAAGGCAAACGCGGAAAGCTCTGCCGGCCATTCGGCGCTCGCCTCCCCGGCCAAAGTCGACGAGTGCTATTTACCCTGTGACAAAGGACATGGGGCGAACAAGTACATCCATCACTATTGACCACGGTCATAAGAGAGTTAACCGCCTTGATGCACGGCGATCGGTGGAGATCAGAACCGGCGCCTCAGTGATCGCGGCCAGCTTCAGCCCTTTGGTGAACCGGCATGCCCCTCTAGCCACCGTGCCAGATCACCTTCAAGATCCGCCGAAACAGAAAAGAAGTCCCAAAGGATCGGGTTTCAGTGCCTTCTGGACCTGCAGAGCCGGCGCGCGCAAGCCCTTGCGCCTCGGTGTGACCAGTGACAAGCACACCCGGCCGGAATTGAGACCGTCGGATCACCGGGGCGGTCCACCTGAGTCGAAATGGACTGGGCCGAGATGGAAGCGCGTCGTGCTCGAGGGGCGCATCGCTAAGGTGGCCTGGCGGGGGGCAGGACGCCCGAAAGGGGCCGCACGTATGCGGCACCTTCGGCGCCGTGCAAGAGCTCAGCATTGAAAAACCAGCACAAGGCGAACTCTGGCCGCAGAACATTAGCCGCAGCACCCACTCTCATCTTCTTCGGCTCTTTGCCCTCTTGAGGTTTTCTCACTGAGGCCGAGAAGGCGGCTATTGAGACGGCTCGACAATGTTCGGGTGTCGCCGAAGACCATCTCCACATCCTCGCGCGAGACGACATCACTGCCATCCCGTGCCAGGCTCCGTTGAGCCAAACGACGGACCATCTCCTTGACATAGGCCGCGCTGCTGTTCTCCGAGCGTGCGACGGCATCCGCCAGCGCCCCGTCTTCGAAGACGAGCGCACGACCATACAGCGCGATCAGCCGCTCGCGGCAACCGGCGTCGGGAAGCGGGATCTCAATTGCTTCGTCCACGCGGCCTGGGCGCGAGGCGAGCGCGTCCTCAATGTCCTCCGGACGGTTCGTCGTCAGGAGGAAGAGGATATCTGCATTTGGTTCAAGGCCATCGATCTCGTTCAACAGACGGTTGAGCAAGCATTCGGCTTTTGGGCTGTAAATGTTTTCTCGCGACCGACCCACCAGATCCACGTCTTCAAGTACGACGATGCTCGGCTGAAGGGTGCGGGCCAACGCGATGTAGCAGGCAATATCCGTTGTCTGCTCAGCCGTAACCAGAACGGTAGTGCGTCCGGGCAGGTTGGCAGAAACATAACGGATGACGTGCGTCTTGCCTGTACCAGGGGGACCATAAAGCAGAATACCCTTTTGCGCGTGTTGGCCGAGGCGCTTCAACCCCTCTCGGTGTCGATCAAAGTCGAAGACGTTGGCATCAAGACGCGCCATAGTTGCCTCCGAAAGCACCACGTCGTTCCGGGGTACGGCGGGAAGGCGATGAACCCGAATCGTTCCCGGCATCCCGGAGTTTCGTGCATCGAATTCGAACGAGAGAACCTTGTTGCGGTAGTATCGCGAGCTTTCGCCTGCCGCCTGGATTTTGCTCAGAAATCCGCGCGAGAAGGCGCATGCCTGCTCGCCAGGCAAATAGGCGATTTCCACTTGAACCGTTCGGCCGCCCCAGTGGTCAAAAAACTGCGATAGGAGGATCGCGACAGGCTCTTGGCCGATAAGGAACAACCAGAGGCCATTGTGCAGAGACGCGTAGGGCACATCTTCGCCGATATCGATGTCCTGATATTGCAAGGGTGTCAGCGCAACGGCGTCACCGTCGCGAATCACCATGTCCGACAGCTTCATGGCTTCGAACTCGTCCCACTGGTGGACGCCGATGAGCTTGGGAGATAAAGTCGTAATCTGCTCTTCAATGACCGTTTGAAGGTCAGGCAGCATATGGGCAGCAAACTTTCGGCGCGAGCTAGCGAGACCCGTCAAATCATCGGTTTTGAAATGCCGATTTAGTGCCTGCCAGGCATAGCGATCGATATCGGTCACAGCAGAATCCTTTTTTGCGGTTGAGGGAAGAACGATGCGACTGCATCATTTGTCGTTACGGCGCCGCCGAGCTCCCCCGAATTGCTCCCACCGGCAAGATTATCGAAGCAATTTGCGTGCCCGGTTGGCGCTCCGTTGGCGTTCCACCGCTTCCCGCTAGCCAGCGGCGCTTCTTGGCGACCTTTCGGTCGGCCTTGCGACATTCTAGTCCAGTTCCGGACACAAGAAGGTCTCGATACGCACGCTCGGCGAGACCAAATTGGAACCCCAAGCATGTAAACGTCGCACCCCAGCCCAATTCGATGCTCATCGAAGGCGCTTGCTGAAGAGCGGCTGGCCATTGGGGTGCTGCCACGGGCGTGCGTTCGCGCTAGTCGCGGCTCTGCGTACACAAAAACACGCTAGGGTAGACACTGTGCAATCGCTGCAATGCCCCCCGTGTGCGGTATTGCATGGGCTTGCGCTGTCTGGTCCGTCTTTTGCCAGCCGGTGCGGAAGCGTAAAATTCATCGCTACACAGGACTTTTGTTTCAATGCGATGACCTGGCGGCCATAGCGCGCACCCTACCTTGGCGAACACGTCGTCGAAGCCAAAGCGTTTGTGCAGAAGCATTTCATTGGAAATGGCATGCCGCTTGCTCCTCGTGCTTAGAGCCCATCAAACCAGGAAGAAAGCGACTACCGGACCATGGTTGACACGCGAAGCCCTAAACGATCGACAAAGGCGACGGTGGTCGTCCTCGCTGAAGACCGGGACATCGTCCGGTTCGGAGATCCGTCCTCGGAGGTCGCTTTGCAGATGGGGGTCCGATGCCGACACGCCAGATGATGCGCGCGCATTTGCCGTGTACCGGTCCGCATCAGCATGTCAGCGGCCAAGCGGCTCCTCAAAGTTTCGCCAGAGCCCACGTCGGCCGGAAACAGGCAAGTCCACCCAATACGCTGAACCAGTTCAGCCACGCCGGTCTGTGGCGTGGAGACTCACATTTGCGACTCATACGCTTATCCCGCTACTGGCCATTTCCGGCTGCCAAGAGTTTCACCCCGGGCATGAGCAGTGGGTGATCCATGCCGGTTCCGGCGCCGCAGTCGCGGTAGGACGGATCGAGCCGCTCGAAAGTCCCCTCATCCCTCACATCGATACCGTTCGGGTGAGGAACATCTGGAGCCGGACCGTTCCCATGGATCGGGAGCCGCGTGGCATCATCTCGCGCCTGGTACGGGGCCCCAGCGCGGTACTCCCGCGAGCTCAGTCCAGTGCGCCAGTTTTTCTAGAGGAGCAAGCTGAATGACCGTTCAAACAAAGGTTCCCTTCGTCACGTTTCTCACGCGTGTTCGCGACACCACGCAGGATCACCGTCGCGCAAAATCGCCGGTAGCTTTCAGGCTGCTGTCAGCTAGGGCTGGCAAAAAAGGTGTTATCGGAACAACCAATCAGGAGACCTTATAAAATGAGAACTTCGGCCCAACTCGGCCAAGTTGGCACGAGTCTTGAAGCCCTTCGGTTCGAGGCGGCGAGAGCTGCCGACCGGCATTCATGTCGCGGGCAGCCGCGATGAATCGAACAGAAGAAGGAAAGCTACATGTCGGGCCTGCACAGCTTCGAGTCGGAGCAGACAAACGAGCATGGCGGACCAGGTTCTCATCGTCGACGACGACAGGGTCGCCTGTCCGCCCTGCTGAAGATGAAGCAATAATACACAGAGAAGTAACATGAAAAACAGACTTCGCGTATTGGCAATGGCGGCTATCATTGCCTCTTCCCTTCCATCCTTTGCGCTGTCAGAGATTTACGAATGTTGGATCGATGTCGAAAATCACAGTGACGTTGCCGTAGAAGAGCTCCACATAAAGCCCATCCGCGCCAAGCGCTGGGGTCCGGATCTTCTGGGTTCGTCCTACTTGGATCCAGGCTCCGAGATCATGGTGGAGCGGCCGGGCGGCTTGTGCCGCTTCGATGTGCTGATTGAGTACGAAGATGGCCGCAAAAAGGTCATCCGGGATATCAATCTTTGCGAGGAGGACGCTCTTAAAGTCTGACCCGCAACGCAAATGGAAAGGTCAGCCTCGAGGCTGACCTCAGACCGCTGACAAACCCCGTCGAATTTCGGCGGGGTTTGTTTTACGTGATTGAAGTGCTTTGGGAAGGTTGCGTCAGGAGATTTTGACAGGTTGAATGCTTTTTGGCTTGGCACGCTACATGCGCGCTGTTCAGCAAACGCGCGACTGAGTGGTCCCACCGCCACGAGAGCCGCTGACTTACGCCACCTCCCAAGGCGTACCCGGCCCGGCAGCGAGCTCAGTTTCCTGCCGGCATACGTGTTCAGACTTACTCGCGTTCAGAACAGCAGCTCATTCTAAGCTGTGGAACTTTAATGGGAGAAGCGAAATAGGGGGTCCAGAGGAGCACTTTACCAAGCATTCACGCATTCACGCCTTCTTCATTGAGCCGCGCGGCGATCTTCTTCGCCGCGATATCGAGGGGTCGGCGGAACGTCGAATAACGCCAGCCGAGGCGCTCGCGCAGGGACTGGCCTACCGCGGTAATCCCAAAAGGCTGGTGACGATGCAGATGCAGAAGCCAATTATTGTTCTGAGCATGCTGTCAGCAAATTTGATCTTACCCGCGTACTTTGTGAAAAAGAAAACTGCCAAAGTGCGAAGAAAAAGACGGTTATCGAAATGATTACTCCTGCCATTATGTAAGGACGAAAAACATCAATGTTTATATCTTATCCCTTAGGTGCAGCAAGTGCCACCTACACTCGCATGAAGTTGCTTGCTTCGTGTAAGTTCGACACGTATCTCAACAGTATCTTGTCAGCTTCTCCTGCTCGAACGACAAGAGATCTCAGAGTCGGTTTGGAAAATCACGGTTGGGCGTTTCTGCGTAGCATGATGCCGCCCATGGCGACGAGGATCATGGCCTGCGAGACATCGATGCGCTGCTCGTAATCGCGCACGAGGCGTCGCCACCGGATCATCCATCCGAACGTCCGTTCGACGACCCAGCGACGCGGTAGAACCTTGAAGCCTTTCTGGTCGTCGGAGCGGCGGATGATCTCGACGATGAAGTCGAGATAGCAGGCCTTATCCATCAGCTTGAGCCGGTCATAGGCCCCGTCGGCGAAGAGATGCTTGACCCACGGCCAGCGTTTGCGGATGCCGTCGAGTATCGCCTGCGCACCCGCGCTGTCGGAGATGTCAGCGGTGGTCAGGTTGACCATCAGGAGCCGTCCGTCCGTATCGACCGCAATATGGCGCTTGCGCCCGACGATCTTCTTACCCGCGTCGTAGCCTCGTGCTTTTGCATGGGGCGCCTTGATCGACTGACTATCAATCACACCAGCGCTGGGTGAAGGTTCGCGACCCTGCCGCTCGCGGTCGAGCATCAGTTCCACGTCGTGGATCGTCTGAAACAGGAAGCGCCGTGCCAACTCGCGGAACCAGCTATAGACCGTCTGCAACAAACTGCGCCAATAGAGCGAAAAACTCGGTTTTAATAGGCTTGATACAAAATCGAGGACGCTTGGTCCGCCAAGCTATTTCTGGGCTTCCACCGGCAAAACTAGAGGACCTTGAGCGCTGAGCATCTAATGGCTAACAAACCTATTTTTTCAGCGTGCCGTGATCCTCCAAGGCCCACCAGTCGTAGGCTTCGTTCACGAAAGATGGGCCAAGACGACCGGTCACAGTTTCTGCCGCCACGATGTGACGGGCAACTTCCTCAGCCCTGTTCGGACTTCGAGGCGGCGGCCGCAAGCATCGCTTCGCCTAGGCGCCGGTCGCCTTTGGCGTTCAGCACTTCGCCGGCATTGCGAATGTCGCGCGGTTCTATGTTCTGGCTGAGCTTGGCTTTGCCCACTAGACGGGTAATTTCGATCTCCAGCCCGACGATCGCCTTGACCATTGTGTCGATAAAGTCCCTGGGCGCGTCACCCATCTTCCACGGGACAGGATGCGCCGCCTCGTGCCGGCGGGTCAGCCTGGCGACATTGTGACGGACATAGCTCTCGTCGTCACGGACGGTGATCCGTCCGTATGCATGGGCAACGAGGTAGTTCCAGGTCGGCACCTGCCGGTGGAACTCCTGCTTGCTCGGGTACCATTGCGGCGAGATATAGGCGTCGGCCGCGCGGAACACGACGAGCACCTCATCGCCGGTCGACACGTCCTGCCAGACAGGGTTGTTGCGGGCGCCTCGAGCGCTTGCGCGGTCGAAAGAGCCGTCGCGCTGTGGCGCTCCATGCGAAGCGCGAGCGTCTTGAGCCCGCGCAGGATCAGGAACGCCGAGAGTGGTGATAGTGCGGCACCAGTGATATAGCGCAGACCGGTTTCGTGGAGCGTGTGGAGTGTTTTCGCGTCACCCAAGATCGCCCCGCCGAGGGCATCGCCGTGCCCGTTGATATACTTCGTCAGTGAGTGGATGACGATATCGGCCCCGTGTTCCAGCGGCCGCTGGAGCGCGGGCGAGGCGAAGGTACTGTCCACGGCCACCTTCACGCCGCGCGCGTGTGCGCGTTCGGCGATTTCCGCGATGTCGAGGATGCGGCTCAGCGGGTTGACCGGGGTCTCGAAGAAAACAAGCCGGGTCCGGTCAGTGATCGCGCCATCGAGGTTGCTTGGCTCGGACAGATCGACCGCGACGACCTTGATCCCAAAACGCGGGACCGCCTGTCGAGCGCGGCTGCAGCCTCATTGGCCGCAACGCTCTCGAAGCCGTATGTGGAGGTCAGGAAGACCGGAGGCTGGACTGCGTTCGAAAATCCGACCAGATCGTAGCCAAAATGGATTGCGCGGGTAGCGAAACCGAGGTCAGCGTCGCTCTGCGACTGGTCCGGAGCATACATTTTAGTTTGATCGGTCGTTCGGGTCATGAGTCTGTGGTGTCCTCTTGGATTTTCGGCAGAATGCGCTCAAACTGGTTTATATGAAATGTCCAGTTGGCGATCATTGAAATGGTCCAGTCTCATGATCCCGGCTCTGCGGGCCGTGAGCACGCGTTGGGTGCGCGCCAGATTTACATGGCGCTTCGGGACCAGATTCTTGGCGGTGTTTATGAAACCGGCAGTCACTTGCCGTCCTCTCGGAGTTTGGCGAATGAGCTCGGCGTTTCGCGAACCACGGTCACTGTCGCTTACGAGCAGCTGGCTGTGGAAGGCTTCATCGAAGTTCGCCAAGGCGCACGACCCCGCGTTGCATCATCTCTGCTCGAACACAGCCCAAGCAGCGCGCGCTCGAAACGAGCCGGCCCGGTTAGACTGTCCGCCTATGGCGGGCGCCTGCGCGCCAGTCCGCCCTGGCCGGATTACTTGCCGAACGCGCTGAAGATTGATTTCCGCTATGGTGATCTGGCGCCGTCCGATTTCCCGGCGCTGATCTGGAAGCGCGCCATGAACGCGGCGATGGCGCAACGTCCCGTGCGGCTGGCCTATGACGATCCTCGCGGATCGCGCCGGCTGCGCCAGGCGCTGCAGAGCTATCTCTGGCGCGCCCGAACGTTGAGCTGCGACCTCGAGCAGATCATCATCGTCAGCGGCTCGCAGCAGGGTCTCGATCTGTGCGCTCGCCTGATGCTCGATCCCGTGGACCGCTTCGTAATCGAAGACCCGTGCTACAGGATGGCTCGTCAGGTCTTTGCCAGCACAGGCGCCTCGCCTGTCTCGGTCGCTGTTGACGAGGATGGGATGAAGACGGAGTTACTCAAAGGAGTCGCGGCTCGGCTGGCCTATGTCACGCCCTCGCACCAGTTCCCACTGGGCCGCGTCATGCCGATCGCGCGCCGGCATCAGCTCCTGGAATGGGCGCGGCGCAACGACGCCTATGTGATCGAGGATGATTACGACAGCGAGTACCGCTACGACATCAATCCGGTGCCCCCACTGCACAAGCTGGAAGACCGCGGTTCTGTGATTTATCTCGGCACGATTTCCAAGACGCTCTCGCCGATGCTGCGCATTGGCTATCTCGTGGTCCCCCCGGAATTGCCGGACGTCTTCGCGACGGCCAAACAACTCCTGGACAGGCACTCTCCGGTGGCCGAGCAGGAGGCTTTAGCCATGCTCATCGAGAGCGGCGCCTATGAAAGCCATGTGCGCCGCGTGCGCCGGCCGAATGGTGAGCGCAGGGAGACCCTGTTGAATGCCCTGCGACACCGATTCGGAGGTCGGATCGCCATCGAGGGCGCCGATGCCGGGCTGCACGTTGTCGTCTGGTTCAAGGAACTGTCGCGATCATTGGAAGCACCGCTGATTGAAAAAGCGCGACGCTCAGGTGTGGGCATACACTCCATTTCCCCCCTATACGATTGCGAAACGGGCGAAGGCCGTGCTGACCAGGTCGGGCTGGTCATGGGCTACTCCGCCTTGAGCATACAGCAGATCGAGAAGGGTGTTCGAATTCTGCTGAAGGCTGTCGAACAGGTGAAAGGAGAATTCTCCGAGACCGATGGCTGCGACGGTGGCTTGGCGCCGGGCGATGATAGGCCGCTCTTGTGACCCTGAGCCACGTAGAGACGTAGAGGTACTGGACTGGGAAAATATCAAAAAACTGGCACTGTTGATCAGACCAGTTTCCGGGCAAAGCTTTCGGGCAACAGCCCCAATCCAGCGTGACTCCCTCGCCGAAGGGCCGGAGGCAGAGATGCAACAGAGAGCCCGTGGAGATCCTAATCAAGGCTCTCACCAGGCTGTGGCCATGGTTTCGGAGGACAATGCATGACTTGGCAGGGAACGCTGCTTCACATCCACGTTGCACCTGCGGCGTCCTACGAGACGGAAGAGTTGACGGAGGCACAACTCGTTGCCGGGCGCGGCATTGTCGGGGATCGGTACTACCTTGGAACGGGGACCTATTCTCCGAAACCCGATGTGCGCGAAGTGACACTGATCGAGGTCGAAGTCCTGGAAGCCATGGCACAGGGAGAACCCAGGATTCCGGGTTTCAAGGCCAGCTCGCGCCCGAAGATCATCGGCGGAACCTGACCACGCGCGGCGTACCCTTGGGGCACCTGGTCGGCACGCGCTTTCGGATCGGGGAAACCGTCCTGCGGGCGGCGCGGATGAATTTTCCCTGCAAGTATATCGAGCAACTGCTCGGCATTCCCGGTCTCTACGAGGGGCTTCTGAACCGCTCTGGCCTGAACTGCGCGATCGAGGTTGGTGGCGTGATCCGCCCCGGTGATCCGATACTTCCGATTGACGGGTAATCGATATGGCCTCGCCCCGCATCATCACGAAGCTGACCGTGACCGCCGCCCGCAAGGAGCCAGGCGACGTCCTGGTCATCGACCTGAAGCATACGCGCAAACCTCTGCTGCCGCCCTTCGAACCGGGCCCTCACGTCGATGTTCATCTGCCCGATGGGAAAGTGCGCCAGTATTCGCTCTGCGGCGATCCGACAGATCTGAGCCGCTACACAATCGCGGTGAAGCGTGAAGACGTTGGTCACGGCGGCTCGGCGTGGATCCACGAGGCAGTGGCCGTCGGATGCATGCTCCCGGTTTCTGCTCCTCGCAATCATTTTCCGCTTGCCCAACGCGAAGGGCCAACCGTGCTGCTGGCAGGAGGCATCGGGATCACCCCGATCCTGGCAATGGCGCGCGCCCTGGAGCGGCAGGGCAAGCCGTACGAGCTGCACTACTTCACCCGCAGCCGAGCACTCGCGCCTCTGTTGTCGGTCATCGAGCGGGAGCTCGACCGCAACACCGTGTGGCTGCATTTCGACGACGAACCGGAGACCAGGCAGGATCTTGAATCCTTGCTTACGACCCCCTCTTCCGATGCACAGCTCTATTATTGCGGTCCACCGGGCTTTATGGCGGCCGCGGATCGGGCAACCGCGCACTGGCCGGAAGGAACCGTGCATTTCGAGGCTTTTCTGCCGCCGGAACACGACGATGCGCCACCGGAACCTTTCACGATCACCCTTCGCGACGGGACAGTGGTTCCTGTCGCGGCCGATACCTCCGCTCTCGCAGCGCTGCGCGCCGCTGGCGTGGTGATCATGGCGTCGTGCGAGAACGGGGTTTGCGGGACCTGCGAATGCGGAATTCTGGAAGGGCAGCCGATCCATCGGGATGCTGTCTGAGAGCCGTCGACGCAGGCAAGCGCGGCGAAACTGCGATTGGCTGCCACGATCTCGGTTTCGTTGCACACGATCAGCCCCTCGACGGCCGCGTCGGCCAGCTCCTGCATACGCGCTGCTTCGCCGGCGCGACGGAGATCGCGCACATCGAGGGCGAGGCCGATGATCGCCAAAAGGATGATGACGATCGAAACGAGGGCTACGCCAGCGGCCATCCAGTCCGCGGGCAACGCCCTTGCGGAAATGACAATGCGCGGGTCTGGCATGATTGCGGCCGCGCCCATCGCCGTGAAATGGTGGCTGCAAATCGCTACCGTCAGCACGAGGCGCCGAGCGCCTTCCACTTGACCGTGTTGGCGTGAAGGGCAACCGGCAATGCGGCCGCGCCGAACAGCCCACCAAGAATGATTGAGGCGGCGACGAGCGGCACATCCCAGACGACGCGGCCCGCGATCTCGAATGCGGCCATGCCAGTGTAGTGCATCACCGCGATGCCGCCTCCCACGATCGCACCGCCGATCCAGCGTCCATGTGGAACGCGTGGCGAGGTACTGATCGTGAGACCCGTCCCGGTCAAAGCGATCGCGGCCAGCAACGACATGATCGTCCAAGCGATGTTGTAGCCGCTCGGTACGGCGGGCTGGAAGGCCAACATGGCTATGAAATGCGTCGCCCAGATGCCGAAGCCGGTGGCGACCGCGGCGACGGCTAGCCAGATCCGTCGCATTTCGCTTTCACTGCGCCCGACTGTCAATGACCACGGAATCGGGACCCTGTTTTTTCGCGCAAAAGGGACCCCGGCTTTCGGTGTTGAGAGGCACGCCGGTAAGCGCCCGATCAGGCGAAGCTGGTCAGGGTTGCACAGCCTGATCGGGCGCGACTGATTGGCTTTCGGACTTCAGCTTTGAGAGCGGCTCTTGAAGCGCCAGGATTCGTTGCCAGTCTCGGCGATCTCACAGTGATGGGTGAGGCGGTCGAGCAGCGCGGTTGTCATCTTGGCGTCGCCGAAGACGCTCGGCCATTCCCCGAAGGCGAGATTGGTGGTGATGATGACGCTGGTGCGTTCGTAAAGCTTCGAGACCAGATGGAAGAGCAACTGCCCGCCGGCCTGGGCGAAGGGAAGATAGCCGAGTTCATCGAAGACGACGAAGTCGAGCCGGGTAAGGTGATCGGCAATGCGGCCCTGCCGGCCGGCACGGGTCTCGGTCTCGAGCCTGTTGACGAGGTCGACGACGTTGAAGAAGCGCCCGCGTGCTCCGTTGCGGATGAGAGAACGGGCAATGGCGATGGCCAGATGCGACTTGCCGGTGCCTGTCCCGCCGACCAGGACGACGTTGCGCTGATCGGCAACGAAAGCACCGCCGGCGAGATCGCGGATCAGAGGTTCGTTGACCGGCGTGCCGGCAAAATCGAAGTCCTCGATATCCTTGGCCAGCGGAAGCTTGGCGACGGTGAGCTGGTACTTGATGGAGCGGGCCTGCTTCTCCGATATCTCGGCCTGCAACAGATCGCCGACGATCTTCGGCGGTTCGTGCTGCCGCTTAATGGCGACGCCCATGATCTCGTCATAGGCCGCGCGCATCCCGAAGAGTTTCAGCGCCCCCATCAGTTCCAGTACTTCGGTGCGTTCCATGGCTGTTCGTCCTCCTGAGGCTGTCATAGCGGGCGCAGTCGGCGATCGGCTCGTGAGCCAGCTTCAGCGCCTGGGGAATGGAAAGGATCGTGCCCGGCGCCGGATCGCGGCTGCGGGCCAGGATGTTGAGGATCACCGCCGCCGACGAGACGCCGTGTTCGATGGCTTCCTGGCAGGCGGCCTCGACGGCGCTCAATCCGTCGGTCAGCACGCAGGTGAGGATCGACACCATCTGCCGGTCGCCGTCATCAACCGCCTTGAGCTTGCGGCGCACCTTCTCCATTGCCGACGGCAGGACCCAGCCAAGGAACGGCGCGCCGTTGCGCAATCCGCCCGGCTTGCGGGCCAGGACCGGCACGTAGTGCCAGGGATCGTAGATGACCTCGTTGCGGCCGAAGCAGCGGGCATGCTCGCCCACGACCACGCCGTCCTGGCGGATAATGATCCGGTCGGCATAAGCATGGATCTCGACCGGCCGGCCGACGGCACTCGACAGCACCGAGTATTTGTTGTTGTCGAAGCGCACCGTGCAGGTCTTCGACACCGACGCGGGAATGCAATGGAAGCCGTCGAAGCGACCGGCATAGGGAATGAAGCTAGCGCGCTCTTCTTCGAATACGTCCCAGACCGTGCGCTCGCCCCGTTCGGGATGCCGATGCGCCTTGGCATAGGCAACGCATTTGTCGGCCAGCCAGCCGTTGAGATCCTCCAGCGTCTTGAAGCGCAGCCTCGGTGTGAAGAAGCGCTCGCGCACCAGCCCGACCTGGTTCTCGACTTGCCCCTTCTCCCAGCCGGCCGCCGGCGTGCAGGCCTCCGGCTCGACAAGGTAATGCCCGCACATCTGCGCAAAGCGGCGGTTGTAGCGGCGATCCCTGCCGATGAAGATCGCGTCCACCGCCGTCTTCATGTTGTCGTAGATGCCGCGCGTGCAGGCGCCGCGGAAGAAGCTGAACGCCCGGTCATGGGCATCGAACACCATCTCCTGCGTTTCGCGCGGATAGGCCCGCACGAAGAACATACGGCTGTGGCAAAGCCGCATGTGCGCCACCTTCACCGTTACCGTCACGCCGTCGAGCAGAACGATCTCGTGGCTCCAGTCGAACTGGTAGGCCTCGCCCGGCGCAAAGCTCAACGGAATGTAGGCTTCGGCCGCGGCGCTGCCGCGATCTGCCTCCCAACTCTGAGCATGCCGCCACACCGAACTGTAGCTGCCGTCATAGCCGAGGCCGCGAAGCTCCTCAAAGATGCGGATCAGTGTCAGCCGCTCCCGCTGAGACTTGGCCGCATTCGCCGACAGCAGCCGATCCAACTCGTCACGCCAGGCGCCCATCCGGGGATAAGGCTGATGCTTGCGCTCGTAGCGGAACTCTGTCTCCTCGGAACGCAAAACCTTGCGCACCACCTTCCGGGAGATCTTCAGCTCCCGACAGATCGCCTTGATCGACTTTCCCTGCACCAGCGACAGCCGGCGTATCTTTGCAATCGTCTCCACAACCAACATCCAAAACACAAATGCCTCCGATCAAACCGGAGGCATCTTGATGGCCCCATCGTTAAGGGGGCCCGTTTGGACGAAAATCACCCCTCAAACAGGGTCCTCATTCCATGAAAAATCACAATCAGGCAGACGAGCGGCGTTCCGCCCTTCCGCGAACGAATATCCGGCGGTGTGATCGGCCTGGTGTTAGCAACCGCACTCAACAAGGACTCCTTCCCCAACGTTACCAACCATGGGTGCCGCGTTTGGCACATTTTTGTGCAGGTGCGAAGAGTTAAATTCGCGATGCGCGTGGTGTTGACGGGCCACGGTCATCGTCAGAATCAATCAAATCGGTTCAAGCTGCTTCAGCAGCGCACCTGCCAACCGGCCCAAGGATCATGGCCATCAGGCAAAGCCAACCAGGAAGGCAGATCGGGAGGCAAGGCGAACGACGTCAAAGCGGTCCTGATCGCCGTCGTGGTCGCCCTGACGAATGGTGACCCAGGCATGCTTACCATCGGGCAGGCTAATGCTTCGCCATACAAGCGCGCTGGAGCCTGAGGGACTCATTGCTCAGTGCCCGATAAAGCGCTGCAGACGCAGGTTCCAGCGCGTTGGCTGCGGTCGGCAGGCAGAGGGACGACCGACGAGCGGACGTTCATCGAATGGCGAGTCATTTTGACGACGCCAAAGGCGACGATTGGCGCCCCATCGGTTCGAACCCGTGGCAGCAGACCCGTATTCGAGACTGCCTTTTTATGCGACTATCGAAGCACCAAACATAGGACTGAAAACGTCTTTGCTCTCCGATCCAGACGTCAGCCTCGCGCCGAGGGACGGCGATCAGAATCTCGGCGTTGAAGGTCTTGATTGGGGCCGTGTATGGACGGCTCTCTGTTAGCAAGGGTTCTATTTGAGCGCTCTGCAGTTGCTGGTTGGTGCGGCCATGTATCCGACCTCACATCCGGCGGGATGATATCCCAACCACTGTCCCGCATTCGGGACGGGAGAGCTCCAAAGGAACGGCACCACTCTGTGAAGACGGCACTGAAGCACCACGCCGGACAACGGCGTGGTTCCCTCGGTCACCGGGCTGCTTTGCCGTCGCAGAGCTGCCCGATCTCGATAATTATTATACGGCGGGCTTCATGGTCGCTCCCTCCGGTACGACACCATCGAAGGCAAAGCGCCACAGAGCGATCAGCAACTTGCGACCGAGGGCGACCACTATGACCTTGCGGACGCGGCGGCCAGTAGAGCCGGTGCGTTCCCGGAACCAGGCGACCTGGGCAGCACCAGGCTGGTAGCGTTGCCAGAGCCAGGCCAGCTCCACCATCACCGTTCGAAGCCGCCGGTTCCCGGCCTTTCCGATCCCTTGCTCGCGTTCCACCCCACCACTGTTGTAAGGCGTCGCAGTAAGACCTGCATAAGATCCGAGCGCTTTGGCATTAGCGAAGCGACGGACGAAGGCCTCGCGGACCAATATTGTGGCACTCTGCACCCCTATACCGCGCAGACTGCACAGCTGCTGGATCATCCGACTGGCATCATCCGAAGCGGGCACCTCCGCTACCGCATCGCGGTCGTGTTCCAGCGTGGCGATCTGATCAAGAACGAGCTCCAGCCGGCTCAGTAACCGTTCGATCTTGGCGAGGGCGTGAGGTGGCATTGGGTCACCCAGACCGGTACGAAGGTCGGCCAGACGCCGCCGGCGGTTTTTCAGGAGCGGGTTGTAATCCTCGACGCCGAGCGTCGCGAGGACAGCACCGATCCGGTTGGCAAGGCTGACACGTTCGGACACGAGCTCTGTTCGTTCGCGGACAGAGCGCCGTGCATCCTCATCGGCTTCGTCAGGGATCGGTACCATGGAGCAGACGCGCGGTTCGCCGCGAAGCCACGCCAACAGCGTACGCAGGAGTAACTCGGCGTCGATCCCGTCCGACTTTGCGCGACGCATGCGACGATCGACGGGCACGCTGGAAGGCTGGATGACATGGACCTCCACGCCTTTGGCAATCAGCCATCTGGCAAGCCAGAACCCGGACCATCCAGCTTCGTAGGTCGCAACCACCCGATCTACCGGGTGGCCGGCAGCAGCAGCACGAGCATGATAGCCATGGATTGCGGACTGAAGAGCAAGCTTATCTGGCTCAATGGCACGCTTCGCCTTGGTCTGCGGCAGGCCGGGCACCTGGGCGGCCAAAACCCAGTTTTTGTTGCTTAGTTCGATAGCCAGCACGAGCGTACGATCGTATTGGACAACTTCTGCGCCGTTGAATGATTGCGACATGATCAGGCCTCCAGAGTTTGAAATGGCGCAGTCTAATCTGCCTGCGCCGCAAATCATGGGATCTGTAGGTGCGGCGCTTCACATATGCTGCTGGCCATAATGCCATTCGCGCGGCTGAGGTCCCGATCGAAAGCTCGCACTCGAAGGTGCACGGCCCAATTGGGTTCTCCTGATCGGGCGGTATCAACCGGCTTTTTGCATTAGCTCACCCCAAGACCCGCCCACGGGTCAGCTTCCTGCGGGCGACATGGCGTTCGTGCGTCCCGCTTTCGAAGTACCGCTCCATTGCGAGACGCCCAACGCTCCAGGCCCTCAAGGTCTCGCAGAAAGCGCTACGCACCGGCGAACTCGTGGATCGTCAAAGCCGCCAGGTCATCCGCAAAGCGATCGGTGGCTATCACGAGCTCGACGACGATCAGGCATGGCTTGAGCTCGGCCACGTTGACAAGCAACTGCGGCAGTTGCGCACCCAGCTTGAGCGAGGCCTCAGAGACAAGATCATCCAACGGGTCGACGGCTACCTCGACGTCCAGGACGGAGCGCTTGCCCGCTATCTCGAGAAGCTTCGCCAGCAATGCGTCGATGACCTCAGCGGATAAGGTTCAACAGCACCTGCTGGACCTCGATCCTAATGCAATAAAAGCCAAGGAGGGCGCCGGAAGACGTGCTGCGGCTTTCAACCTCCCCATTGCACATGACATGGTTGCAGTGGCGGTAGCCGACACCGGCGCCGGTTTCGCGCCGGAGGGACGCGACCGCCTGTTCCCACCCTTCGTGACCACCAAATCCACCGGCATGGAGATTGGTCTGTCGATCTGTCGGCGAATGGTCGAGTCGAGGGGGCAGTTGTGGGCCGAGCACAACGCAGGAGGCGGGACAGCAACGCTGCAAAAAGCCGCGCCCGCTTGATTAGCATCAAGGACGAGCTGGAGAGCTAATCTATTCTTGTGGGCTGCTTGGCGCATAATGCGCCATTTCGAACCGCTGCAAAGGTATCTGCATGAGTAATATCAATCGGAACATGATTGCCGTTGTGGACGATGACGAGGACGCTCGGAAGGCGCTCAACTTTCTTCTCGATGCGCTCGGGCGGTCTGCGGAAGGCTTCTCTTCAGGCGCGGACCTCCTCAACGCTGAGCTGGAGAATTTTGACCATATTATCCTAGATCAGCATATGCCCAGGATGACCGGCTTGCAGCTAATGAGCATCCTCCGCTCGTCGCAAATCAATACTCCGGTCATGTTGATGAGCGGCAATCTGACCGACGAGGTGGTCGCGGCGGCCGAAGCCCTTGGCGCCAAAGTCACCGAGAAGCCACTGAGTCTGGAGGTCCTTGCCGCGTTCCTTGACAAGGAAGAAATGTAAGTTGCGCTAGCGAACAGTACGGCCCCTGGCAAGGGCAAGCAGCCGAGCGGATCGAGGCGGCCGGCGAGAAGGAGAACGAGCAGGCTGCTCCCACGGAACGTCTGGCAAAGACTGTCAAGCGTCGGGCCAACCGGGTGCACTGCCGTCGCATCTTCCTCGTGTCGAGATGGTTGTCGTGTTGCCTCACGTAATTTTGTTACCGGCTGCCTCACCAAGAATGTTACCCGCTCGCCAGACGTGTGGAATCTGAAGCGAGGTATGGCGCTGGGCCGCTGACCTTGCCGATGAGCCGCCGCACGGCTTGTTGTCGCCACGCCCTTAGTTCGGTCAGCTCGGCCTTGGAGGCATGGGCCTCAGATTCCTAACCTTCCCGTATTTGAAATACGCTAAAGTTAGAAATCATTGCCGTTTCAAGCCTGCCGTGTTACTTTCCCGTATGTGAGATACGCGAAAGTTAGAAAATGCCCCTGCACCTAGTTGGAGAGAACATCGACAAAACCCGCAGCCACTACCAGGCTGAGACGGGCAAACTCGTCCAGCTGATGCGCGGCATCTACGTCAATGCCGGGGAGGATATCGAGGCGACGGCACTCAAGCATGCCGTCCGCATCGCAAAATATCTCTACCCCAACGCCTACCTGTCAGCGGCGAGCGCTGTCCTTCTCGGGCCAACCCGCGACGGCCGCCTGTTCCTAAGCGGGCGGCGGATACAGCGCACGCCCATCCGCTTGCTCGAAATCATCCAGAACGCGGCTCCCGATCATCCATCTGTGGCCGCGGCGATTGTTGATGACGGCATGGGAGAATTCCGGATCGACGTTTCCTCAATGCGCCAACGCTTCCTCGAAGCCTTCCGTCTGCGCAGCGAGCACGCGGCATCCATCGACGAAACGATGCGCGAGACAATCGCGAACCGCCTCATCGAAGAGTACGGCAGCGCCCAGGGTGCGGCCGATGCCATATGGTCACTTGCCCGCGAAAATAAGTGGTATCGCGAAGGTGAGCATGCCGAGCGCTTCCTGCTCCGGCGTCCCGCGCCAGCGGAAGCAGCGCGCAACGAGGCCGCACTTGATTTGATTGTCGCATGGCACGGCGCGCCCCTGGGCAACCTCACTCATGACGGTTTTGAATGGCGCTGGAATCCCGACGATCAGGACGGCCCGCCGCTCGTTCGCCAGACCACGCCGGGTAAACTCCCGCCCTTCATTTTGTCGCTGCTGCCCGAAGGCTGGCTTGAGTCAGTCTTGAACGACCGCGACGAGCGCGCGATGCTGCGCTCGGGCAAGCGCTACATGTCGAACATCACGATCGTTGAGCGCGCGAACGATCTCGCCGCCCTGCCGCCTGACATACTGCTGACCCGGCTCAGTGGCTTCACTAAGAACTCTCTATTCACTGGCCAGTATGCCGGGCCGGGCCGCGGCGACCTGGAGCAAAGCTTCGAACGCAATCTCGCACAGATATTCGAGCGCACCGATACACCCCGCTTGTCGGGTGTCCAGATCAAAGCGCCAATGTTCCTCGATGCGGATGGCACCTTGTCGCCCAGCACCGGCAAACCCTTCACCCATATCCTCAAACCTGCTGGCACGAGCGGATTTGAGGCTCTGCCGGTTATTGAATGGCAGTCGCTCGCGTTGGGCCGCCGATCCGGTTTCACAACGGCCCCGACCGCACTCGTTCCCATGCCTGACGGGATGCCGCCCGCGCTCGTGGTTGAGCGGTTCGACATCAGGACGAGCCTTGATGACAAGCATCTTCTTGCGCTTGAGGATTTCTGTTCCGTGCTGGGTGTGCCCACCGAAGCAAAATACGACGGCACGATGGAGCGCATCGCGCGGGCTCTGAGACCTCTATCAACCGCCCCGGAAGAGGATGTTCTGCTTGTGCTGAAGCGATCCCTGTTCGCCTGGCTGATCGCCGATGGCGACATGCATCTTAAGAACATGGCGCTCCTCAAGATCGCAGAGCCGGGCAGCGCGCAATTCAGCTCGGTTCGCATGGCACCGCTCTACGATGCTGTCACGACCCGCGTGTTTCCACGTCTCGAAAGAGACCGGATGGCGCTCAAACTGAACGGCAAGGACGATCGTCTGCGCCGCGCCGACTTCAAGACGTTCGCCAGCACTGCAGGCCTCAAGGCTGCCGAAGCAGACAACGCAATTGACGATCTTGTCGCCGCTCTTTCGCACGCACTCGATCACCTAGAATTGCCATCGCCTCTATCAGACGGGTCTCAAGGCGCGAAGATGGCGGAGCAAATGCGCGCGATTGTCCGCGAACGTATCGAAGGGTTTGCGTAGATGATCGATCTCACCGACGCGCCGGTCTCTGCCCTCCTTGAACTGCACGGCGATTTGTTGGCAGAGCTGCGGCGTCGTAAGATCGTGCGCAGTGCCAACAATCCAACCGGCGACTACGGAGAGCTCCTATTCTCCAGAGCCTTCGGGTGGACCCTCAACAGCAATTCTTCCGCCGATGCTGACGCCATCGATACCGAGGGGGTGCGCTATCAGATAAAGTGCCGCAAGCTTGAAACACTGGGCGGTTCCCGTCAGCTCGGATTTATCCGCCGACTCCCCGACAGACCTTTTGACCGGCTCGCGGCTGTCCTGCTCGATGGCAAGTTCCGTGTCACCAGGGCAGCCATCATTCCGTACGAAGTCGTCGAACCGCGACGTACGTCGATAGCGTCAAAGGCTGGAGGTTCATGCTGCGCGACTGTCTGTGACATACCCGGCGTCATGGATGTTACGCCCGAATTGCGAGCGGCGGAGCAGGCGATCTGATGGCTGGCAGCGGCGCGACCCGTCCTACTGATCGCGTCCGAAATCGCTTTGCGCAAGGAACCCAAGGGATGCGTAGTCCGACATAGGGGCGGCCACGCAGTTCCTCGCGGATGTCATCGATGATCAGATCGAGATTGCAGCTCTTGCTGACGATGCGCGCAAGAGCCTCACGCGAAACGGGTTCGCTGGCGGCAAAAATGGTCGCCTCGACGCGATGCATCCACTCGCGCCAGCGAACCTCCGCCAGCAGATGATCCAACTCGCGGACGACCAGCATTCGCTGGACATCTCTTTTTTCTCGTGTGCGTCGTGTCGGTTCCACCATTCGATCACAATCCGTAGATGCGGAAGGTCGGTAAGCGCTCATTTCCATGCGCGTTGACGCGGCCCGTTTGACGGGGTCGCTGTCAGACGGCTGCATCGGATCATGCAGCGGCGGTTTTGGCGAAGTTGAAGGGCAGCAGGTCGGTGATGTCGGCGTCTGTGGCGCGCTGCGGCAATTCGCTGAGGACGTAGCGCAAGTAGGCCAAGGGCTCGACGCCACAGGCGCGGCAGGTCAGCATCAGGCTGTATATGACGGCGCTGGCCCTGGCTCCATCCACGGTATCGCTGAACAGCCAGGATTTTCTGCCGGTGGCAAAGATTCTGATATCGCGTTCGAGGAGGTTGTTGTCGATCGGCATCCTGCCGTCTTCTGTGTATCGCGTCAGGTACTCCCACTGGTTCAGAGTGTAGGACACGGCGTCGCCGATCTTGCTATCGGGCAAGACCTTCGGCGCGATGTCGTCGAGCCATGCCTTGAGAGCATTGAGGATGGGAACGCTGTGTTGCTGGCGAAAGCGGCGAATGCAATCGGCTTGTGTTTCGCCCTTGTCCGGCTTTTCGTTCCGAACTTGGCCTTCAACCCGGTAGAGCTGCTCGAAGAACTTGAGCGCCTGCTCCGGCGGACCGCCCCCCTTCTTTCTTGCCTTGAGGGCATCGACGAAGCGACGTCTGGAATGGGCCATGCATCCCACATGGGTGGCCCCTGCCAGCGTGCGCCATGCGGTATAGCCATCGCTCATCAGTATGCCGCGGTAATCGCCGAGGAAGGCCTGCGGATAAATCTGGCCGCGACCCGGTTGATAATCGAGCAGCACGATCGGCTCGTTACTCTCTTCGCCGCTCCGGTATGCCCACATAAATGATGTGCTGGTGGCCTCCCTGTCCTTTTCCTTCAGGACCTGGACGGTGGTCTCGTCGCCATGGATGAGTGCTTGAGACCTGAGCCGCAGCTTCAGTGCGTCATAGATGCGGGAGAGATGCTTCTCGCTCGATCCGATCACCCAATGCCCCAGAGCGCCGCGGCTGACGGGCACGCCGGCTCGCTCGAATGCCTGGCTCAAGCGGTAGAGCGGCGTGCCGTCGACGTACTTGTGAACAAGAGCAAATGCCAGTGTCGAGGCCGTGGCGATGCTGCCCGGCAAGGGCTGCGCGGGCATCGGCGCGATCACGACCGGCGTATTGATGCCGGTACGGTCGCAATGGCGGCAGGCATACTTGAAGCGCACATTCTGCAGGACCTTCGCCTTCACCTCGATATGAAGCTGCTCGGTAATGGCCTCGCCCATGTGGTGCATCCGGTGACGACAGCAAGGACAGGCCTTCTGATCTTCGGGAAGGTCATACTCGACGCGCTCGCGCGGCAGGTGTTCCGGCAGGGCCTTGCGGCCACGCTTCTTTCCCTCCGGCTTTTTTTCGGTGGACGGAAAGCCGGTGTCCGGCAGGTCGACCACATTGCCATCTTCGCTGCCGGCGTCGTCTTCATCGGCAACCTGTTCGGCTTCATTGAAAAGGCGATCAACGTGCTTTTCGCTCTTGGGCGCAAAACGATGTGAGCGCGCCAGCGCCAACTCTTCCTCGAGCTTAACCACGCGTTCTGCGAGCTGACGGTTCTCCGCCTGCAGCACAGCAATGCGCGCCATCAACTCCTCAACAGTCGGTTCGCCAGGTCGATTGAACTAAACCGCTGCCGCGGTAGCTGACGCGCGGGTCTGGCCTGAGGAGGCCCCTGTCTGAGAAGATTTGGTGTCGAGCCAACCTTCCAGACAGGAGAACCCCAGATGGCCCAGATAAGCCCTCTGCGTCAGCGGATGATTGAAGATCTGACGATCCGCAATTTGTCACCGGAGACCCAGCGATCCTACGTGCATCACGTGGCGAAGTTCAGTCGATTTTTTGGACGATCACCCGATCAATTGGGATACGAAGAGGTGCGCGCCTATCAGGCCCACTTGGTGGGCCGAAGGGTCTCGTGGGGCGCGTTGAACCAGACCGTTTGCGCCTTGCGTTTCTTCTACGGCGTGACGCTGGGTCGATCTGATCTGCCTGAGCGGATCGCTTACGCCCGGACGCCGCGCAAGTTGCCGGTCGTGCTGAGCGCCGATGAGGTGGTCGGCTTTCTGCAGGCCGTGAAGGGGACGAGGAACCGGGTCGCTCTGATGACCACCTATGCGGCGGGCTTACGCGCCGCGGAGGCGGCGTGTCTGCGGGTGAGCGACATCGATAGCAGCCGGATGGTCATTCGCATCGAGCAGGGCAAGGGCGGCAAGGACCGCTATGTGATGCTGTCGCCGCAGCTGCTGGAGATTTTGCGCGTCTATTGGCGGTTGACCAAGCCGGGGCGATGGCTGTTTCCCCGGCGCGATGGCCGCGGCCCGATCCACCCGCAGACCTTGGGGATCGCCTGTCGAGCAGCCTGCGAGTTCCTGGGCGTTGAGAAGCGGGTGACGGTGCACACCCTTCGTCACAGCTTCGCCACCCACCTTTTGGAAGCCGGCACGGACATAAGGATCATTCAGGTGCTGCTGGGCCATCGCAGCCTGGCGACGACGACACTGTACGCCCAGGTCTCAACGGCAGTGATCGGCCGGACCGCCAGTCCTTTTGACCAACTCCACATGGAGATCACGCCGCCCGGCTGAGCCGCGCGCCATGCGCCCGGATCTGGAAGTGGCGGATGTATTCCACCGTCACGGGGATGATTATCGCCGCGACCATGCCGGCCATCTCGGGCGTGTCGAGCGCCGGGTCATGGCCGCGGTGGAGGCGTGCCGGACCGCGGCCCTGGGTGGTCACGCCGAACACTGCACCGACTGCGGCCTCGTGCGGCAAGCCTATAACTCCTGCCGCAACCGCCACTGCCCTAAGTGCCAGGGCCTAGCCCGCGCCCAGTGGCTGGCCGAGCGGCAGGCTGAGCTGCTGCCGGTCCCATACTTCCACGTGGTCTTCACCGTCCCGGCCCAGATCGCTGAGATCGCCTTCCAGAACAAGGCGGCGGTCTATGCGATCCTGTTCAAGGCCGCATCCGAAGCCTTGAGGGCGGCGGCGGCCGATCCCAGGCATCTGGGCGCCGAGATCGGCGTGGTCGCCGTGCTTCATACTTGGGGTCAAAATCTCCACCATCATCCGCATGTCCACTGCGTCGTGCCGGGCGGCGGCCTGTCGCTCGAGCCTGCCCCGGCGACGGCCGGGGACCGGCGATGGATCGCCTGCCGGCCGGGATTTTTCCTGCCCGTGCGGGTTCTGTCGCGCCTGTTCAGGCGGCTATTCCTGGAGCACCTGCAGGACGCCTTCGACGCCGGCCAGCTTCGCTTCTTCAGCGATCTCGCCAGCCTGGCCGACCCTGCCACTTTCTGCGCCCAACTGGCTGGACTGAAGCGGATCGAATGGGTCGTCTACGCCAAGCCCCCGTTCGGCGGTCCCGAACAGGTCCTCGCCTATCTGGGCCGCTACACCCATCGCGTCGCCATCGCCAACAGCCGCCTCGTGAGCCTGGACCAGGGAAAGGTCAGCTTCCGCTGGAAGGACTATCGCCACCACGACAAGTCCAAGCACAAGCTCATGACCTTAAGCGCCGACGAGTTCATCCGGCGCTTCCTGCTGCACGCTCTTCCAGACGGATTCCATCGCATCCGCCACTACGGCCTCTTCGCCAACGGCCACCGCGTCGCCAAGCTCGCCCAGTGCCGTCTTCTTCTGGCGGCGCCCACGCCGCCGACGCCGGACCCGACCGCCGACTATCGCCAGCGTTACCGCTGTCTCACAGGGCGCTCCCTGGACATCTGTCCGGGCTGCGGCGGCGCCATGGCCTCGCTCGGCCCGATCCCGCGCAAGGCCCAGACCTGGCCAGACACCTCATGACACGCCGCGCACCGACACGCTCGCACCGTCCATCCCGGCGTCTGCTACAGTCGCCGCCGGGCCTTTGCGCGCCGCTAGTCAAAGTCGCAGCCTGGCTATCGCCAGCAACGCTGCACCTCAGCGTCAACGACCCAATGGCGCCGTCTCTCGCGTCGCAGATGGTCCTGCATCGCGACGACGGGCGACTGCCCCAGAGCGATCGGCGAGCCCGCTCCGGCGCCTCGGACACACTGTCGACCCCTAAATCCCCATAGCCCCGCCCGCCATCCCGCGGTTCAGTTCAATCAGGCTTCAATGTAGTCGCGACCCATGCGTGCCCGCCCAATCGCGCCCGCGACCACACAGAACCCTCCAGATTCATCGTAGTTTTGAATCTGAACCGCACCGACGCGTCAACCGCACAATTCGGGAGCCGTCAGCCCGCAACCTGATATTGCCGCACCGGATGGCGCACCATTGCATCGATGTCGATGCCGTCGAGAATCCAATGGAGCTGCTCGGTCGTCAGCGTAACCACCGCCGTCTCCCGGCGTGGCCATCGGAACCTGTCTTCGGTCAGCCGCTTCAGAACCAGCACGAAGCCGGACCGGTCGAAGAACAAGAGTTTCATCCGGTCGCGGCGGCGATTGCAAAATGCAAAGACCGCAGGCGCAAATGGGTCAAGCTCCATCACCTCCTGAACCAGGACCGCAAGGCTGTTGATGCCGGCCCTAAAATCGATCGGCTCGCGGTGCAGGTAGACGTTGAGATCAGCGCCCAGTCTGAACATGGCCCAGAGCTCCAATGATCGCCGTCAACGCGTCTACATCACCGCATTCCAGCACCAGCTTCACGCCGTTCGGCAAAGACGCGCTCACCTTGGCTGGGAGTGGCAATGAGCCCATGCTTTCCGACTTCGACAGCCGCTCTTCACCACGCGCAGCAGGCCTGTCCACCGAATTGCTCTGCATAGGCAGGCTGTGGTCCGCAGCGGTGACTTGAACTGGAATGAACGCAGACGGTGCAGGTGGCGGCAAAGCACCGGCGTCTTTGGTCGTCTTTATCCATTTCCGAAGAAGGTTGGCATTGATCCCATATTCAAGCGCAAGTCGCGATACCGACACGCCAGGCTCAAGGCAGGCCGCAACTAGCCGCTCTTTCGACGCCGGGTCGTACCGCCGGCGGCCGTTGCGCAAAATCCGCCTCACCAGCAGTTTCTGTTCATCGTCCTCAATCACTTGGTGTCCACCTCCGTTAAGTGGACACTTCATGCCAAAACACGCTCAATGGAAAAAGGTGCGGAGAAATTCGCGCTTACGAAGGTCGGGCGGCCCGACAGTTCGCGCACGGCGCCAAACTCGAGCAGCCGGTCGAACAGCCGGCGTAACCCGCGATCGCTCATGCCGGTCTTGTTGTATCACCGCGCGAGGCGACGACGGCGTCATCGCCGAGAAGCGTCTCGATCACCGCGTCCGCACCTTTTGCCTGCAATTTTGGCGCAACAGCCAGCAGATGATCGGCGCGGCGGCCGAGCTCGGCGGCAAGATCCACCGCCTGCAGCGCCGCCCGCGCATAGGCGCCAAAAATGGCTTGGCGCGATGCCGGCTGCGCTTGCCGTTGGTCCGCTGGCGACAACCGATCGCTGGCTGTCGGCGGTGGCGGGTAGGCGCTCGAGCGTCGCGATGACATCGGCGGCCACGCCGACCGCGTTCGCGTGTGCGCCAGCAAGCCCTTTGATTTCATCGCCGAGACGCCCTGCCGTGTCCTCATCGAGGAAACTCCCCAGATCCGCGCCTATCTCGCCCAGCGCCGCTTCGCCAACCAAAGTCGCGACCGGACGCGAGGCCAGCCTGCGCTAGATCAGCAGCATGCGGCCGGCGGGCCCGAAATTATCGCCGGGGCGGGTGAGCAGCAGTGCGTCGCGCAACGCCGCTGCGTCTTCCATGCGGCCGGCGCGTTTTGCCGCTTCCGCCGCCGCGGCGGCGGCAAAAGCGGCATCTTCAAGCGATTGCGGAGCGGCCGCCGCGGCGCGCAGCCAGGCCGGCACCGGAGCGACCGGCGCAACCGGGCCCGAGCTCGCGGTGACAAGCGGGTGATGGCGGATCAATTTCGGGCGGAGAATCATCGCCGAGAGCATGAATCGGCGCGGCGCTTTTGGCAGCGTACTTTAGCAGAAACCGCCGCGCCTGTCGTGCAACTGTTACGAACGATAATGTTGTTATCGGACGTATGGCGCTAGCGTGCCAAATCATGGAAGATTCCCCATCGAAACCCGCCAAAATCGACCTCTCGCCCGCCGACCATCCGGATGGCGATCTTCCCGATATCGTCGATCTGGTGCTGGAAATGGGGGCCCCACCCACCACCCCGTGGGCGCCGGCGAATCTCGAAGCGCTCGTCGAGACGGCAACAGGCTACGCCAGGGCCGCCCGCTCCGAAAACACCAAAACCGCCTACTAAGGATTGGCGGCATTTTTCAGCCTGGTGCCGGCGCAACGGTTTCGAGCCCCTGCCCCCAGAGGTACAAACAATCGGCCTCTATATCAGCGCCTGTGCCTCAGGCAGCGCCGCCGGTGAGGCCCACCGGGGCTTGCTACCCCTTTCGGTCGCCACAATTGAACGCCGCCTGTCCGGCCACGCCTGGAACTTTACCCAGCGCGGTTTTGCGCTCGATCGATCCGATCGGCATATCGCCATGGTGCTTGCCGGCATTCGCAGAAAACACGCAAAGCCACCGCGGCAGAAAGAAGCCGTGCTCGGCGACGATCTCCTGGCGATGATCGCGACGCTCGGCCATAATTTGCGCGGCCTGCGCGACCGCGCTATTTTGCTCCTGGGCTTCGCCGGCGGCCTGCGCCGCTCCGAAATCGTCGGCCTCGACGTCGTGCGAGACGACAAGAGTGACGGCGCCGGCTGGATCGAGATTTTTCCGGACAAGGGCGTGCTGGTGACGCTGCGTGGGAAGACCGGCTGGCGCGAGGTCGAGGTGGGCAGCGGCTCCAGCGATTTGTCTTGCCCCGTGGTGGCGCTGGAGACCTGGATCAGGCTGGGCCGCATTGCGCGAGGCCCGCTTTTCCGCCGCATCTTCAAGGACAACGAGACCGTCGACGTCGAGCGGTTGTCCAACAAGCAATCGCCCGCCTGGTCAAGCAAACGGCGCTCGCCGGTGGCGTCCGCGCCGATCTTCCGGAAGCGGAGCGCGCTGTTGTTCGCCGGACACTCGCTGCGAGCAGGTCTCGCCTCTTCGGCTGAGATCGAGAAGCGCTACGTGCGGAAGTAACTCGGCCACGCCTCGGCCGAGATGACCCGCAAATATCAGCGCCGGCGTGAGCGGTTCCGCACCAACCTCACCAAGGCTTCCGGGCTTTGAACGGCCCCCTAGGGCGAGATTTCTACTTAGCGTTTCAGTTGACATCGGGAGTTAAGGGCGACAGCGGCCTCGCTAATCTCCCCGAGACGCGGAGCCTACGCCTGGTCGGAGCAAGGTTTGCCCGTTCCAGCAAGAAGGTCTCACCCAACGTTCTGTGGCGAAGCCCGAAAGTTTGGCATCCGTTCGGAGATGTCGATCCCGATCTTCGACGGGTCCGGAAGGCGTGCCCTCTTTACCTTCCCGTCCCGTGAGCGGAAACCCGACCCCGCGATGGTAGCGGACGGGTATTCCGTTCTGACACTTGGTGCCTTCATCGATGGCTACCTACAGAGCCGCAGCGACGACGGGTTGATATGCGCAGCCCCCTCCCACTGACGAGCTATCAGCTGGAATGCCTCGCATGGCTCCTGCAGGGCAAGACCAACGGCGATATCGCAGCACTTGGCAATGTCAGAAGACGGGCGGTCGAGTTCCAACTGCCGAACATCCGTCGGAAGCTCAACGTCATGACTACCTACCAGGCCCTCGACATCGCGATAAAGCACAATTGGATCTAAGCTCGATTGCAGACCGCGGTGGCTTCTCGGGAAGTGTGAGCTAGAAGACAGACGTTCTGGTGATGGGTGCCTATGCCACCGAATCATGGAAACATTCGTCATTTGGAGACAAAATGGTCAAGGCTACCAGCTGGCGCGACCAAGGATTGCCAATCTTGATTGATTGTCGCCGAAAAGCACTGGACCAGCTCTCTCTCTCTCTGAGGCGCCCTGGGTAGGCATAGCCTCCGTCTTATCGTCTCACCGGGAGGGCCACAACATTTCCCTCGCCTGGCAGATCAAAAGCCATTGCCAGCAAGCGTGTCGTAGCCATCTCGACGATCAACTCTTCAATGGACCGATCGGGCAAACCAGTCTTGACCCGCTGGCGAACCGCACGGTGAGTTGATAGACCGGAACCGGAACCAAAGGAGATGATCATCGAGCAATTGACTAATCTCGATTACAAGGTCGGCATCGATATTCTTTGGCAATTCTCGCATAGGCGATCCTTGATCAAATAAGGTGAACATCGACACGCGAGCAGTCTGAAGGTGATTTATACATGCGACCGCCACGATCTGCGCCACCTGCCCCCCTTTTAGTCCCAGCTATTGAACGCCAAGCCTTCGTCGCTTGCTTAAACTACCCGCCCCAACGCCCCTCCGAAGAATGCGTCAGGCTGGCAGGCGAGTCCAGAATCGAGATGGAGGAAAGTGGCTAGGCCTTTGCTTTCCGTATCCTTCCGATGGTCGGCCGCTGAAGCGGAGGCAGTCGCATGAAGATGGAGGTGAACCCGAAGAAATCCGTCGCTCGACGGTAATCTTGTCCCTTGCCGGGACGAGCAGCGGCAAACCCGCCAGGAGCTATGCAGCCCTTCCATCGGAGCGGACTGCGTTGCTGACATTGGGAGCCGCAGCGTCCGATGCCATGCTGTGGCGAGCACTGTTCGACCACGAAGAGAACGCTGAAACCGGCAGGAGGCAGGTCATTCGTCCAAGGGCCAGTAGGAATTTTATCTGGCGATCGACGTGTTGCTAGAACGATCCGCGAATGAAGGGCGTGAGCGGCTATTTAGGTTCTGTGGACACTTCAGCACCGTAAGCTGGCCGCCGAGGAGCTGCGTGAAGGTCACCCTGCCGACCTGGTCGCGCTGCACCTCGATCCAGACGCTGTGCACGTTCCGGACATCGGCAAGGCTAGAGAACGGTTGACCCCGGGCCCGCAATTAGAGAACGCTCCTGCGGCTGTCCCGTTCACCGCCACGACGGGGGCGAATTTCCTCCATCCCCCGCGCGAAGGTTGTCCAACGTTGGTGACGCGCGCTGGATTGCGGTTTATACGCCCTCTATCCTTTGGGCGCCGAGGAAGGGATTATCAAGCATACGAATGCGAGACACTCATGCACCCGCACGACGCCACCGACATCCGCTATCGACACGGCTGCTTGATTTCTCGAACAAGATAATGGGGGCCGACAGTTGCTCCATCCACGCCGCCCCGCGACTTGCTTGGAGCCAATCGGCCCAATTGAGCTTGGACCTTCGACCATTGCTCACCTGCCTCCCCTTCGACGGGCGGCCCTTGCCTCTGTCTCACATGGCCAGATTGTCCCTCCCCGGTCTCGCCGGCGGGAACCAAACGCACTGCCCTGCGCAGCCGGCATCTGCAATCTTTGGCTGCTGACGACCGTGATTTACTGCCGTAAAAACTGATCCTTATGGCAGAGAAAACATACATTTAGATGGGAGAGCGGAAACCTCCTAGTTTCGGCTAATGGGTACGGATTATGTTATACCAGCGTCAACCGGCAGCAAAGGGGCCGACCCGCATCGTTAACATTCTCTTAACCTAAAACTTCTTGCGGGGGTTGGCCGAATCGGAGCTTAATGGCGGTTGTTGAATAGTTTCATCGCAAAAAGCGCCAATTCAGGTTCCGACGAGAATGAACATCGCCATGCGGCTACCACGCTTTGAGTTCGATGACAAAATTCTCGAGCAGGGTGCCGAGATATCGCGACGCCTCAACCAGCTACGCATGGAGAAGTTCCCACCTAACGCGACGAAGACGCTACGCTCTTTTTCGATGGCTGAGGTGGCCCACTATCTTGGTGTGTCGCAAAACAATTTGAAGCGCCTTCATCTTGAGGGCAAAGGGCCGCTGCCCGATCAAGTCCCCTCCGGCCGGCGATCTTACACGGCCGAGCAAATGCTTGAGCTGCGCCATTTCCTTGACCGCCACGGCCGGACCGAGGTGAAAAAGTACGTCCCCCACCGCAAGCCCGGCGACAAGCTCCAGGTGGTTGCTGTCGTCAACTTCAAGGGCGGAAGCGGCAAGACAACGACCGCCGCCCACCTCGCCCAGCACCTGGCGCTGACCGGTCACCGTGTCCTTGCAATCGATCTCGACCCGCAAGCCTCGCTCTCCGCGCTCCATGGCTTTCAGCCGGAACTCGATCGCAACCTCTCTCTGTATGAGGCGATCCGCTACGATGATGAGCGCAAGCCGATCTCCGAGGTGATCGTGCCGACGAATTTCCCTGGCCTGGATATCATTCCGGCCAATCTTGAGCTGCAGGAGTATGAGTACGACACGCCGCTCGCCATGCAGGACAAATCGTCCAATGCCGGCCGCCAGTTTTTCACCAGGATCGCAAAGGCGCTGTCAGAAGTAGACAGCCGTTATGACGTCGTCGTCGTCGATTGCCCGCCGCAGCTTGGCTATCTCACCTTGACGGCGATGTCGGCGGCGACATCCGTTCTCATCACCGTTCACCCGCAGATGCTCGACTTGATGTCGATGAGCCAGTTTCTGCTGATGCTCGGCGGCATCTTGAAGACCATCAAAGCGGCCGGCGCATCGATACAGCTGGATTGGTTTCGCTATCTGATCACGCGCTACGAACCGACAGACATTCCGCAGGCGCAGATGGTCGGCTTCATGCAATCGATGCTTGCTGGCCAGATCCTCGAAAATCCGATGCTCAAGTCGACGGCGATTTCGGACGCGGGCCTGACGAAACAGACGCTCTACGAGGTGGAGAAATCGTCTTTTACCCGTTCAACCTACGACCGGGCGCTCGAATCGCTGGACGCGGTGAACTCGGAGATCGCGACATTAGTCCATCGCGCATGGGGACGGTCATGACGGCTTTTACGGCAGTAAAAAATGACAAGTTTGCTCGTGAAATCAGTCGACTAACCGAGAATGGGAGCGATTGAATGGCGCGCAAGGACATATTCGGCAGTGTTATGGGCCCAGCGACTGGAGTCGCGAATAACCAGGATGTATCGGGGTATGCCGTTCGCGGCGCATCACGGTCGATTATACAGTCGTTCGAGGAGCTCTCGAAGAGTTCTGTCGTCGATCTCGATCCGGCATTGGTCGACACGTCATTCGTCTCTGACCGCATGGCCGGTGACGATGAGGCCTTTCAGGAGTTGCTGGTGGCGATTCGTGACCGAGGACAGGATTCCCCTGTACTGGTCAGACCTCATCCGGAGATTTCCGGTCGGTTTCAGACCGTCTTTGGCCACAGGCGCGTCAGGGTCGCCCGCCAACTGGGCAGGCCTGTCCGTGCTGTCGTCAAGAAGATGGGCGATGAGGACCATGTCATCGCCCAGGGTCAAGAGAATGCTGCCAGGTCTGATTTGTCCTTCATCGAGCGGACGCTTTTCGCGGAGCGCATTCTCAAGCGGGGCCATTCGCCGGATACGGTGAAGTCGGCTCTTGCACTCGATGATACGACCTTCTCGAAGATGCGCTCCGTTACCAGCAGCATTCCTGAGCAGGTCATTCTGGCAGTCGGCGCCGCCAAGGGCGTTGGCCGGGATCGCTGGTGGCAACTTGCCAAACTGTTGGAGCATCCTGGGGCTGCAGCCAGGGCGACAGAGTATGTGGAAAGCGCGGATTTTGCCCAACCGGGGAGTGATGGCCGTTTCGCCCATCTCTTCGACTATCTGAGTGGCCCGGTGAAACGCCCGCCGGCGCCATCAAAGTCTCAGCAAAAGTCGTGGATCCCCCGGGACAAATCGGTCCGGGCCAACATCACCGACACTGGAAAAGTGTTTACGCTTGCCTTGAAATCCAAGGAAGCATCACCCTTCGGCGCATTCATTGCCGGCAAGCTCGACGAGCTTTTCGAGGCTTTTCGGGAATCGGAAATTGCGAAGAAAGCAGGAGACTAAAACCGCAAAAGAAAAAGGCCCCCGAACGTCACCGTCGCGGAAGCCCTTCTCATGTCTCTAGCAAGCTGAGAATCGCACTTCCCCGAATCACTGTCAAGAGTCGTGGCGCCGTTTCGGCGAGCAGAGTTCTTTTGCCTGATTGAAAGGTGAGGGAAATGAAGAGTGGGTACGCGACGACGCCCTTCGGGCGGCGGCCGATGACGCTTGCCCTGGTGCAAGCGAATACGGCATCGCGGGAGATCCCGAAAGGATCTCTCGTCGAGAAGTGGCAGGTCTATCGTTGGCTCTGTGAGGGAAAGTCGGCTCTCGGCGTGGGAGACCGCGCGCTGGCGGTGCTGAGCGGCCTGTTGACGTTCTACCCAGACGACCAGATCAGCGAGGAAAACGGCCTGATGGTCTTTCCGTCGAACGCTCAGCTGTCGTTGCGCGCACACGGCATGGCCGATTCCACATTGCGCAGGAACTTGGCGGAGTTGGTCAATTGCGGTCTGATCATCCGCCGCGATAGCCCCAATGGCAAAAGGTTCGCTCGCAAGGGGCAGGGCGGGGCTGTCGTGGAAGCGTTCGGGTTCTCGTTGGCGCCCCTTTTGACACGGGCCGCGGAGTTTCAGCTGGCGGCCGAGCAGGTCCGCGCCGACTCTAGGGCGCTGAAATTGATGCGTGAGCGGGTCACGCTCCATCGCCGTGACATCCATAAGCTTGTCGAGGCTGCGATCGAGGAGGCCGTTCCTGGCGACTGGGGAGCCATCTGGAGGCGTTTCCGAACCATCGTGGGGGCCATTCCCCGCCGAGCCGGCCTATCTGACCTGGAGGGCTTCGTTGCGGAGCTGACCGCATTGCACGATGAAGTGGACAGGATGCTGGAAAGCTTCACAAAGTCCAGGAATCCTAGCGGCAATGAGTCCCAAAATGAGCGGCAGCAATCTGATTCAAACACAGACTCCACTTTTGTATTTGAACCGGCTTTCGAAAAAAGCAGGGCGGCGGTCGAGCCAACATCTGTTTCGGCCGAGAAACCGAAAGGCTACCCGATAGGACTTGTGCTGAGAGCGTGCCCCGAAATTGCGGACTATGCCGTCAACGGGATCGGAAATTGGCGCGACTTGATGATGACCGCTGCCCAGGTGCGGGGGTACCTTGGCGTTTCGCCCTCAGCGTATGAGGAGGCCTGCCATGTGATGGGCCAGGAAGTTGCCGCGATCGTGATCGCCTGCATCCTGCAAAGAGCGCAACATATCAACTCGGCAGGCGGCTATCTGCGGGTGCTGACCGAAAAGGCGAGGGGAGGGCAGTTTTCTGTCGGACCGATGCTCATGGCGGCGCTGAAGGCCAATGGCTCGATAGCAAGGATGACCGGATAGTATGGGGGTCATCCACGATTGTGCATATGTCGTGGGCATCGACACGTCGTTTAATCATGTCGATAGAATACCAATTTGTCGACATGTGGCCGAACTGCTTCTGTACATAGCGGGGCGGAGCGCGGGGGATCTGCTATTGGTACAGTGACGATGCCCCGATTTATGCCCTTTTGGCCGACGGCAAGAACGAAAAGACGGATTTGAAGCCGGAAGAGGCTAAGGCGGTTGCAGCATTTGCAAAGGCGATCAAGGCTGCAAACAGGAGCAGGACATGAGCGAGATGACGAAATTCGGTGCGGATCTGATCCAGGCCATGTCTGAAGCATTGGCTCATGCGCAGGGCAAGAATGTTCCCGGCGTTCGCGTGAGCGCTGTTGATGTCGGCACAGTTGATGCGAAGGCAATCCGCAAGCAGCTTGACCTCACTCAGGATGAAATGGCGACTGTGCACGGTACAAGTCCTTCCGGCTACAAAAAATGGGAGCAAGGAAAGCGGCAACCCAGTGGTGCTGCTCGAACCTTGCGTCGGATCATGGAGAAAGAGCCCGAAGCCGTCTTGCGGGCTCTGTCAATCGACAAGTCTGCCGAGGAAATTCAAACCGCCGCGGCGCCTCACTGAAAATTGGGCAGGGGAGGGGTTTTATCGCCGTTTACAGTCCTGATGCCTTGGTGAGATTAACACGAAAACGGTCGCGCCGGCGCTGATAGCGGCGGGTCATTTCGGCGGAGGCATGGCCGAGTTGTTTCTGCACATAGCGCTCATCGACCTCGGCCGAGGAGGCAAGGCCGGCGCGCAGCGAATGCCCCGAGAATTTTGCCCCACGCTCCCCTTCGGCCAGGTCGCCGCGAACACCGGCAGCCAGTGCAGCGCGCTTGACCAGCCGCGCGACCTCCTGGGGGTTGAGGCGCTCGGCGCCAACGGCCTTGCCTTGACCGGTGACGCGCCGAAACAAAGGGCCATGGCCAATCCGCGCCAGTTTCAGCCAGGTCTGCAGAGCGACTACCGGACATGTGGCATCCGCGGAACCGCGGCCGATCTCCACCTCGCGCCAGCCAGTTTTGCCGCGTATGTTGACCAAAATTCCTTTGTCCAAAATCTCGACCCAACCCGAAGACTCCTCGGTCTGATCGCGCGAAAAGTCCAGGCCGACGATTTCCGAGCGCCGCAGCCCGCCGGCGAAGCCCAGAAGCAGCATGGCGCGGTCGCGCAGGCCGCGCAGCGCGCCGCGGTCAAGGGTCTCGAGCATGGCGATCAGGTCTTCCGGCAGAATGGCTTCTTTCTGCCGGGGCGGGGAGGCGTGGCTGTTGCGAATGCCGGCCAGCACGGTGGCGATATGCCGGTCCTTTCTGTCCAGCGGCTGGCCACGCTGAGAAAAATTCCAGGTCAGCGAAGAGAGACGTCGCTCGATTGTCGAAACGGCGTTCGGCTTCTTATCGCCCGTTACCTTACCGGACGCGCAGGCCGTAATGGAAAGGCCGACGAGCTGCGGATCGGGCGGCAACACATCGAGATGCTGGCGGCGCGCCCAGGCGCAAAAATGCTTCCAGTCGGCGGCGTAGGCGCGCCGGGTGTTGGCTGAGCTTGCCGCCTCGACGTAATCGCGAGCGCGCTCGGCGAGCGCGTCGAGATGTGCCGGCAGGCGGGGATTGGCGACGGCCGGAAGGGGTGGGGAGGGGGCTTCGGTTGACGGTTCCTCCGGTGCGCGTCCCATCTCCATGACCACATCGATGATGTCGGGAAGATCGCTCTCTTCGGAAGTAGCTGCTGAAACTTGACCTTCGTCAGCCATCCTTATGCCGCCTCGATATCCGTCTGGGAGAAGTCCTTGCCGATGAAAAGCAGCGGCTCATCGGCACGCTTTGCCAAAGCGTAGGAGAAGCAATCGGCAAAGTTCAAGGCGGCAGGATGACGGCCCTTGCCGTAGGAGAGCCAAGCTTGGGTGGCCAGATCAACCAATTCGGAATCAACGGGAATGATGTTGGCCCCGATCTTGTGAAGCCAGAGATCGATCTCCGCCAATGCGTGTTCGCCGCGCCTGCTGACCAGCACCATGCGTGCTTCGAGCACACAAGTCGCCGGAACCAGACGGATTGGATCGGAGACAAGGGCTTGTTCAAGCCTTGCTGCCTCGGGTTCGCTACGCAGGATCGCCACAATGGCTGAAGTGTCGATCACCATCAGTTGGGAATTCCGTGTTCGTCGTAGCCGATGATCTCCTCGTCAGTGCGATTATCCCGTTCAGGCAACCGCGCCAGTCTCTCCCGGATTGAGCGCAGCTCCGCGAGCAGGCGCTCCTGCGCAGTGTCACCGAAACCCATGCGATGCAGGCGCTCGCTCAAGGCCTGATGAATAGCCGCCGTCTTGCTGATACCCTGGCGGCGCGCGAGCTCGTCGGCCAGCGCGACGGTTGCCGGATTTTTGATATTGAGGGACACGACAGGCTCCAAAAGTCTACCTTTGCGTCAGTTTCTACCTGTGGTCGGCAGAGATGTCAATAATGAACGATAATGCAACATTATCGTTCGTTTTTATTGTGCGACAGGCACAGCGCTTTTTGTCCATTTCTGTTGCCAAAAGCGCCGCCATGATTCATCGTGCTTTCGATGATTCTGCGTCCCAAACCCTCTCCTCGCCACCACGCCACGCTTGCCGGCGCCCCTTCGACCGCGCCGATGGCAACGGTGCCGGCCTGGCTGCGCCGGGCCATCCCGGATGCGCAACGCCTTGCGGGAAAAGATGTTGAGGACGTGGCGCTCGTCGCCGGCGCCGCCATCGGCACGCTCGATGCTATAGTCCGCCGGCAAGAGCGGTGGGCCGGCGCCTGGCGGCAGCGCCTGGCGCTTTCGGCCGCCGCGGCAACGGCGAAGCAGGCCGGCCGTGTCGAGGATGAAGGCGCGCTGCGCGACGCCGTGCTGCTCACGCGACCGGGCGATTTTTTGTCCGTCGGTCCCGCCGGGCTTTTGCTGCTCGGCTGGCGCCGGCTGGCAGCCCGGCCGGCGGAAAACCTGCTGAAGGAGAAGAGCCTTGTCGCGGTGCTGGAGGAGTTCGGCTACGCCGGCGACGACGAGGTGGTCAGCAACCTGACGGACGATCTTCGCCAACTCGCCGCCAGTGACGCGACGGTGGGAATGATGACCGGCGCCATAGCGACCGCCGAACGCCACGGCTTTGGGCGCACTCTTGGAGCCTGGCTCGCCGACGCCCTGCTTGCGCAGCGGCTGGGTTGGGTACACGCGGTGCCGCTGCTGGGCGCCGAGGCAGCCTTGGGCACAAGCGCTCGCCCGCGTCGATCGGCAGCCAGCTCTGTAGCGACAGGCATTGATACAGATCCTGAGCGTGCCAAAAGTCTGCTTGCCGCGCAGGCGCGGGCTGCGCTGCGCGCCATTGATCTTTCCGCCGAGCTCGAGCGTCGCGCGGCAAAACTGCTTGCCGTTGCCCCGAAACTCAGGGCCAAGGCGGCGGACGCTGTTGTCGAAAAGCTCTTGTCCGACGACGCGATCGTCGCATCCGAAAAGATCGCTGGCATGAGCGATCGCGGATTGCGCCGCCTGTTCGACCGGCTGGTTGAGCTCGGCGCCGTGCGCGAGCTGTCCGGCCGGCCAACCTTCCGCATCTACGGACTCTGACGACGATGGCGGAGGCAGCGCGCAGACGAGGAGGGAGCCGGTCAGATGACCGTCGATCAGGCGAACGGCGATCAGCTGACCAGCTGTTTGACCGGGAGCTGGATCACCTGCCGCCGGAGGCGCGCTGGCGCGAATGGATGCATCGGGTCGAGGCGACGATTTTTGCCGCCAGCGAGCCGGTCGGCCGCGAGACACTGGCGCGGATCGTCGGGAAAAGCTGCAGCGTTGACCTTTTGATCGATGACATTCGCGAGGAGCTGCGTGGCCGCCCTTACGACGTGGTCGCCGTTGCCGGTGGCTGGAAGCACCTGACTCGGCCGGCCTATGCCGATGCCATCCGCGCCGCGGTCGGCGGTAACGAGCGCGCGGCAGAGCTGACGCAGTCGGACGTGCTGGTGCTGATGTGCATCGGCTACTTCCAACCGATCACCCGCGGAGAACTGTCGTCGTTCTTCGGCAAGGAGATTTCGCGCGACCTGATCGGCCATCTTCGCGGCGCGAAGCTGATCGCTTCGGGCCCGCGCAGCCCAACACCGGGCGCGCCCTACACCTACGTTACGACAAAAGAATTCCTGCTGGAGTTCGGGCTCGACACGCTGCGCGACCTCCCGGATTTCGAAGCGCTCGAGGATGCCGGACTGCTGTCGAAGGAGAAGCTGTTGGCGGGCGATATCATGCCGGACTTTGCCGGCCTCCAGGAGGCCGTTGAAGTCGAGACCGACGAATAGCTGGACACAGACGACGGAACGACCGCTACGTCTGCTTGTACCTGATCAAGAGATTGATCGGGGATAAGCAGTGGGCAGCCCGACAGGTGGCGCATTGTCCGAAATTTGCGGCATATTTCGGACATGGGTCGAAATTCAGGCCGGCCTCGTTTGGGCCTCCCTTAGGGCCCATCGTTGTCATCGCAGATCGGCTATTGTGAATGGAGATCCTGTCCGTGCTGAACGAGGACGAGTTCGAGGGGGAAGAGTGCAATCAAAGGAGATCGGCAGTTTCTGCTGTTGAACGTCCCCTCATTCAGAGGAAATGTGTTAGCGCGAGTTCTCAAAAGAACTCATCCCAGCTATGCTTAAACTGGGACGGCGGGGCAAAAGGGATGAGGTTGCCATTTTCTTGGACTGTGATGGTCGCCTTGGCGACAGCATTGAGCGTCACAGACCCCGCAACTTCACAGGAATCTCAACATTCCGCTCGGCAGATTCAACAAGCGCTTGCCGACCATGGGTACGATCTCGGGACCGCGGATGGAATTTGGGGACGTCGGTCCATCAGTGCGCTCAAGGCTTTCCAGAAAGCGAACAATCTTCCTCAGACCGGTACTTTGGACGAAGCGACGTCAGCCGCACTTTTTCCGCAACCCCAGGTGACGCGTGGCCCGTTGACGCCCATAGCCACGCACTCGCCCCCGTCGCTCTTAAAGAAGCCTGGTGTTCCAACGAAGACAACTCCACAGACAGGTCACGGTGAAGCCCGGCAAGCTGATGGCGATGTCCACCAGGCGCCGCCTTTGGCGGCGCACACTGAGGGGGCGTCAGCCAAATCCGATCGTTTGGAGCCCGAGCCCAATAAGGTCGGCGAGGCGCCAACCACCCCCACACCGCGTTTGATCTATTTGGGCCTGCTAGCGGTCGCAACCGCGTTCTTCTTCTTGCGGAGACGGCGAAGAAAACCGGGCGCGGACCCGGTTCCAGCACGGTCCGGAAGTAAGAGCAGCGAACCTGATCACGGTCTCGACCGGTCGATCAGAAGTAGCAGGCACCGCCTGCGTATTCCGAACGATCGCGTGGTGCCAGCCAGCATTGCTGATAGAAGGCAGCCAGTCGAACAAACGCCGATCCTGTCGCCGAACATTGCGGCTTCAATCGCAGCACACAACGCCGCTGTCCACGATTTCATCCGTCAGAGAGGAGCAATCAGACGGCCAAAATCGGGGGCCAATCCTTCAGCCAGGCTGCCGGCACCTCCTGCAAAACCGAGTTGGGAAAGCTTAGAGGCTACCAAGGTCACCCCGGTAACGACAACAAGCGACGGATCGCTCGCATCGCATATTGCTCAGATAGCGGAATCCATTCGAAGCCGCGATCCTGTTCTCATTCTACCTACGGCCGCAACGGATCAGACGCAGCCGTCGGGTTCCGAAAGCAAGGGCAGCCAACTTGATAGCAGTCTCGACCAATCGGCCAGAAGCAACAGGCACCTCTTGGTTCGGAACGATGTGATCGTTCCAGCCAATATTGCAGTTAGAAAACAACCGGTCGAACAGAAACAAACCTTACCATCAGATATTGCGACTTCTGTTGCGGCACATAATAAAGCTGTCCACGACTTCATCAGACAACGCGGAGCCTTTAGACCGCCCGAACCAGCGCCTAATCCTTCAGCCGCTCCCGCAGCAGCGGGTTGGCAAAGCATTGAGGACACCAAGGTCGCCCCCGCAGCGCCAACAATCGAAGGATCGCTCGCATCGCATAATGCTCAGGTTTCGGATTTCATTCCGCAGCGCGGCCCTATTCTTGTTCCTAACACGGCCGTGTCGGACCAGCCGCGCTGGTTCGACCGGCTACCCCCAGTGCGAGCGAGCCCCGCCGCGAGCCAGGCGCAATGGATTCCGGCTAATTCCGAAACGACGGTCGGAAGCCATAACATTCGCGGGGGCATGATTTATGTAGGTGAGCATCTGCCGAGACAGGGAAGTTCAGTCGACGCGGAGAACTGTCTGATCGATCCGAGGTTGACCGTGGCCGCTCGCGGCGATCCGCTGGGTCAAACGATGGGCTACTGGCCGTCTTACTCCCGCATTTCGCCCGGGGCGCGAAAATCCTATCTGGACTGGCTTGCTGGATCGCGCTCCGATCCCGACGCCTATATCGGATACGTGTTCCTCAATTTCTACGGTCTCGAACGACGCCTCATGTTGGAGGAAAGCCCAGCCGACGCCGATGGTGTCGTTGCCGAGGTTCGTAGGCTGTTGCAGGTGTACGGAGGGAATGGTTCGTTCAAGCGCTATGCCGGTGAGCTGCTTTCGGCTTACCAGCTCAAATCGGCTCAGTTGCCGGAAAAGCTTCATCTGGAGGTCGAGGAAAATAGCTACGACATCCCGATAATGCTGAAGGTTGCCCTCGGGATGCGGGTGCGCAGCGGAGACGCGATAGAGCCAGATCTTTTGCTGGCTTACGTCATCGCCGATCCTGAGACGCGGGTGCGAACGCCGGCGCGACGGGCACAGACTGTATTGCGAGAACTGTTCGCAGAAGCGGTGGAGAAGAAATATCCCAATGGCGTGCGCGTTGCGGCAGCCGGAGTGCGAAAACTGAGGGTCAACTACCGTGCGTGCAGCGGGACGTTCGATCTTGAACTTCGCCCCTTTGGCGGCGACCTGCCGGACATCACCAATCGCAGCGAACCGATAGGCGCCGCACGCCGCATCTTTGATGACTGCACCGATCGGCTGGACGACTACAGCCGCATGCTCGGCCGTTCGGTAGGACTGAGGCCTACCCTTGCCGCCGTGGCTCAGCTGCCTTTGGGTTTGCGCGTGAAGAATGCGGAAGAGCTTCCTGGTCAGCCGTTGAGCCGGCTCCGGGAACTGGTGAGCAATGGTGCCCTGGTATCCATTCAGCAACTCGCCCAACTGGCCGGGATGGAGCCTGGCAAAATTGCCACGCGGGCCAAGCAGAAGGAACTGTCGGGAATTCTGGCCGCCCTCGGCTATGGCAACACCGCCGACCCTTGCTTTTCTCTGAAGTCCGCAAAGCCAGACGCACTGGCAATGGTCTTTGCCCTGGAGCGCGAAGCTGAAGCCGATCCCGAACTGGGCCAGCACTACCGCCCCATGCAACTGTCAATCATGCTCGGCATGGTGATTGCGTTCGCCGACGGTCTCCTCCACCCCCTGGAGGAACGCAGGCTTTTCGAGAAGATAGACAAGGCGCCCGGTCTGTCTAGGGACGAACGTGTCCGCCTCAAAGCCGAGCTCAAGGTCTGCGCGGCCGATGCCGGCCGCGTTGTGGACTGGACCAAACGCATAGGGGACGTGCCAGCGGACCGCCGCGAAGATCTCGCCGATGAATTGGTGGCTGTAGCAGCCGCAGACGGAACCCTTCACGCGCGAGAAGTGTCGCAGCTCGAGAAGCTGTTCCGGCAGATGGGTCTGGACGAAAACTCGCTGTATTCGCGACTGCATGGCAGTGTCGCGCCGCAGAACAGGCCGCGCGACGGAAATGACGATCTTCCCCTGGTTATCCCCGCCGGGATTCAACCGCCCGGCATTCCGGTGTCGCCGGCGTCCGCTGGCGCGCCTGCGACGCGCGTCGACATCTCGCGTCTCGAAGCGATCCGACGCGAAACCCGCAGCACCTTCAGCGTCCTTGCCGATATCTTCGTGGACGAAGCAGAGCCGCCGATCGAGCTTCAGCCCGCGATCGAAGAAATCGAGACGTCCAATGGGGATGCGCGCTTCGATGGACTGGAGCGACGCTATGCGTGGCTTCTGTCGCAACTGATCGAGCAGGAAACCTGGACGGCTTCGGATTTTGAGCGTTTGGTGCGCAATGCCGACCTGATGCCGGGCGCGGCGAAGCAAGCACTAAACGATTGGTCGCTCGACCGCTTTGACGAACTCGTCCTGGATGGCGAGGACCCTGTCATCGTCAACCCCAGCCTGTTTTCCGAAGCTACTCCCCAACCTCCGTCGCTTACCGTATCCGTCGAAGGAATGTCAGCATGACGACAAAACCCCCGCCGATCAAACCGAGAGATCGAGACACCATTATTAGCGCCTTGCGCGCCGGTGTCGTGCCGCGCATCGGTCTCCAGCATATTCAGGTGGGGCGCCAGCGCGAGATCGAAGCGCTGATCCAGGACATCGAGCGGATCAGCAACGGCGGGTCGAGTATCCGTCTCGTCATCGGCGCCTATGGTGCCGGCAAGACCTTTTTCCTGTTTCTCATCAGGCAAATTGCACTTCAGCGCAAGCTTGCCGTCTGCCAGGCCGACCTTTCTCCGGATCGCCGCATCCACGCCACCGGCGGGCAGGCGCGTACGCTCTATGCCGAGCTCGCCACCAGTCTTGCGACCCGTACCTCTCCAGACGGAGGGGCGCTTAGAAATATCCTGGAAAGCTACATACAAAAGGCGTCGGAACGCGCGTCCTCAAGCGGGACGACTATTGAAAACGCCATCAAGGAAGGCCTTGTCGATCTTCGCGAGATGGTCGGTGGCTATGATTTCGCAACTGTCATCGTTGCCTATGCGCGGGGTTACGAGGAAGGAAACAGCAATTTGCAGGACGCCGCGCTGCGTTGGTTGCGCGGCGAATATACGACCAAGACAGAGGCGCGAGGCGATCTGGGCGTGCGTACCATCATCGACGACGCGTCCTTCTACGATGGCCTGAGATTGCTCGCTCGCTTCACAAGACTGGCTGGCTTCGGCGGCCTGTTGGTCTGCCTCGACGAACTCGTCAATCTCTACAAGCTGCAGAGTGCCCAGGCCCGCAAACAGAACTACGAGCAGATCCTGCGCGTCTTCAACGATGTCCTGCAGGGCACGACGCAGGGCATCGGCTTCATTCTGGGCGGCACACCAGAATTTCTGCTCGACACGCGGCGCGGCCTTTACTCCTACGAGGCCTTGCAATCCCGCCTTGCAGGGAACAGTTTTGCCGGCAATGGCCTGGCCGACTATTCCGGACCGGTGGTCAATCTGCCGAACTTGACGCCGGAGGAACTCTACCATCTCCTGGAGCGGCTACGCGACGTCTTCGCCGCCGGCGATCAGGAGAAATGGCTCGTGCCAGACGCCGCACTCCACGCCTTCATGGACCATTGCGCCAACCGGATCGGCGAGGCCTATTTTCGGACCCCGCGCAACACGGTGAAAGCCTTCGTCGATCTGCTCGCGATCCTCCAGCAAAACCCCGGCACAGATTGGAAAGACATGCTCGGCGCAGTGGACGTCGCGGAAGATCGAGGCGGTGCAGGCGACCTGCCCATCGACGACGTCGAAGGGGGAGCGGACGACGAGCTTGCAACCCTCCGCATTTGACACGCTTTCCGAGCCGGTCAGGCGCTGGATATGGCAGCGGAAATGGCCGTCGCTACGGGATGTCCAGGAAAAAGCTATCCCGGTCATCCTCGCGGGCGGCGATGTCGTAATCTCCGCACGCACTGCCGCCGGCAAGACCGAAGCCGCCTTCCTGCCGTTGTTGACCCGGTATGCCGAGCACGCAGGCAGCGCCGATGGCTTCGCCATCCTCTATGTGAGCCCGTTGAAGGCGTTGATCAACGATCAGCACCGGCGGCTGGAAAGCCTGTGCGAAGGCAGCGGCGTGCTCCTGCACAAGTGGCATGGCGACGTGTCGGCGGACGCCAAAACGCGAGCACGAAAACGACCGTCCGGTGTCGTGCTGATCACTCCGGAATCACTTGAGGCGTTGCTCGTCCGTAGGGGCGGGGAGGTTGCGCAGATGTTTTCGCGCCTCGATGCGGTGGTCATCGATGAGTTGCATGCCTTCATCGGTACAGAGCGTGGCATGCAGCTGCAGTCGATCCTCAACAGAATCGAGGTGGCGACCGCGCGAGACAGCATCGATCGAATTGGGCTTTCAGCAACACTTGGCGACATGAGCCTCGCTGCCGAGGCACTGCGGCCCGGCAAGGGCGCCAGTGTCACGATTGTGGAAGGCAGGGACGAGGGAAACGGGGTCCGTTTGCAGATCCGGGGTTATCTACTGGACGGCACCGCTCCTGGCGATCTCACGGTTACCACAGACGATAGCGATCCGGTGGGAAAGCCGACCGAACCATTCGAACAATCGACTGTCCCCGCAGCGCTGGCGTCCGACTTGTTTCGTCTGCTGCGCGGCCAGAGCAATCTGCTGTTTGCCGGATCTCGCGCCAATGTCGAGGTCTATGCTGACATGCTGCGTTCGATGTGCGACGAAGCGAGCTTTCCAAATGAGTTCTTCCCGCATCATGGCAATCTCGCTAGGGCGATGCGCGAGGAGGTCGAAGCGCGGCTTCGGGACGATCCGCGGCCGACCACGGCGGTCGCGACCACCACCCTGGAACTCGGAATCGACATTGGCGAGGTTGAGACAATCGCGCAGATCGGGCCGGGTTTTTCGGTCGCGTCACTTCGCCAGCGCCTCGGCCGATCCGGCCGCAGGGCCGGAAAGCCCGCAACGCTGCGTATGTTCGTCATCGAGGCTCCCATTGGCAAGGGACGACACCCAATCGACCGGCTTCGTCTGGATCTGGTTCAGTCGATCGCGATGGTCGAGTGCCTGCGAGCGGGATGGTGTGAGCCGCCAATGCCAGCTGGGCTGCATCTCTCAACGCTGCTCCATCAAGTGATGGCGCTGATCGTGCAGACCGGCGGCGTAAGTCCGACGGTCGCCTGGAAGCTGTTGTGCGAGCGCGGCCCCTTCCGAGCTGTTGACAGGACGCTGTTCGCCGAATTGCTTCGGTGCATGGCCACACCTGAAAACCAGTTGATAGAGCAGTCCCCGGAAGGCTTGCTCATGGTCGCCGAGACCGGGGAAAAGATCACGGAATCGCACGAATTCTACGCCGTCTTCGCCACTGAACGGGAGTATCGGATCATTCACGATGCACGCACGCTCGGCACCTATCCGCTGAGCTCTCCGGTGGCACGTGGCGAAACCATCATTTTTGCCGGGCGCCGTTGGCGAGTCATCGAAATCGACGATCGCGCCCGTATCATCATGGTCAAGTCGACACGGGCTGGAAAGCCACCGCACTTTAGTGGCAAGGGGGCGGCCATCCACGATCACGTGGTGGCAACGATGCGCGCGGTTCTCGCATCCGATGAGGCCTACCCCTATCTCGATCCTGCCGCCAACCGCCTGCTGGATGAGGCGCGCGGTTCTTTCCTGGACCTGCAGCTGGATCGCCGTTCAATCGTAGCGCACGGGGAAGGGGTCCTGATTTTCCCTTGGGTCGGAACCAGGAAACTGCAGACCCTAACCCTTGCGCTGCTGTCCCGCGAGTTCAAAGCATCGCATTTCGGTCATGCCATTGAGCTTCAGGAATGCCAGGCCGAGAAAGCCATAGAGACTCTGCAGGACATAGCTGGTTCGCCGGCGCCAGACGGAGAAGAACTTGCTGCTCGACTGGCGCAACCGGCATTGGCAAAGTTCGACACGTTCCTGAGCGATCACTTGATGACATTGGTCACAATGGTGGAGAGAATCAGCGCCAAGGACTTGCCCCCGATCGCCACCAACGCACTGGGAAATCATACGAAGTATGAAGTTGCATAACCTGCGCTCAGCATCGATCATTTGCCGGAGCACAGGAGGAGAAACTAACCCGTGTGGTCGAAATCCTGTACCCCGATTCGAGGGCGCGCTGACGGAAGCTGCTGGCCCGTAAACGACACCTCGCAGATTTACGGCTGGGAGCCAACTGGCGACGCTGGGCTCCAGACAATGGGCGTCTTGTTTGGCCGGAAAGCAGCCTGGCAGCATCTGCACAAGTGCGCGAATTCCGGACGTTCAATTCGATGTACATGGGGCTTGGATTGGCCCAAAGCGGACGACGGACCTCGCCCGCTTATGTCAGAGCCGGGCACCAGACGGCGATCTTCAGAGGATCAATAGTTCAGGCAGAGCATCACGCTGGTACAGAAGCTAGGCGATCGTGCCAAGTTACAAGATGTGCCCTATGCATCTGTAGATGCGCCTGATCGGCTGTGCTTGCCAGGGCAAGCATGGACTCGGCTAACTCTACTGCTGCTGGGATCGTCAGCCAAGGCTCCATCCCGTCCAACCCGAGAACACGCCGCCGATGCTTCTCCGCGTGATGGGCGCGTTGGTCGTTGGTGAGCACGCCGGGACTTTCCAGATAGACCAGTTCTTCGCCTAAAACGCGCAGGCGCCCATCCCGGATGCTCGAAAGAATGGCCTGCCGCTGGCCCCACGGCGCCGCGTGAAACTGTTCGAGCACTGCGAGGTCGTTGTCGCCGGTGAATGTATCAAAAATCTGCTGCTCGACATGGGCCGAAGGCGGGTAGACCGGCAGCGACGCTTCGCGCGCGGCGACCAGCCGGCCCGTGAGCACCGGATCATCCCGCAATCGTCGTACGCGGCGTTCAAGTTCTGCGTCGTCCAGAAAACGCGCTTCGGTTCCAGATGGGGCATCCTCGACCCCGAAGATCACGGGGCACCCGTTGACTTTTAGCTTCTTGATCGGACGGGGCATGTTGGCCAGTCGGTCAGTCAGTTCATCATCGTCGAGGGCGGCCAAGTAGTCAGGATCGAACTGAAGATCGTAGGCGTAGTGAACATTTTTGTCGGTAGTCGAAACGCCAATCCGCGTGACAAGCCAACTATATGCCCTGCCCTTGTAGAACTCAGCCATGCCGAAGATGGGCTCATCGAGGACATATTGTAGGACGGTTGATTTCTGAGCGAAACGCATGAAGTTGTTCCAGACGTCAGGCGCCTCGTTCATCAGGATGCGTGCGAGGTGAAGGGTCGCGTCGATGTCGGCCCTGGCATCATGGGCATTTGGGTGATTGAAGCCATTGGCGCGTGCAAGCTCACCTAGGTTGAACAATGGCGTGTCGTAATCGCTGTAGGTGACGCGCAAGGCCCCAGGCGAAATCAGGTGAGCGGCGCGTGCAACCTTGAGGATGTCGGAGCGGGAATTTCCGTCCATGACGGTGAGATATGGTCGATGCAGCGTTTTATAGAATGCCGCGCGCAGGAAATTCTCGTCGAAGCCTATATTGTTGAAGCCCATGAACATCGATGGGCCCCATGTGCGCATGGTCGCCTGGATGGCGCGGACCATCTCGTAGTGCGAAGGCAGCGCCGGGTTGACCAGTTGCGCCGGCGTCAGCCCGTTTACCTTCATGGCCTCCGGGCTGGGTACGACGTGGGGCAGCATGCGACTCTGGAATTGGGCTTCCTGAAGCGGCTGCAGATCGGCATCGGTCCTGACGGCAGCAAACTGTAGAATCTGATCGTAAGGCCAGTTCGTGCCGGTCGTCTCGGTGTCGTAGAACACGAATGCCATGCCGCCCTCACTTCGTTGCGGATACACTCTTCAGTCGGTACTCCATCATCGATTTACTGACGCGGAATTTTCGTGCCAGCTCATCCAGCGGGCTTTCGTCATCGATATCGGCAGACGCCAGCCGACCATGAAGAATCTTCTGGAGAAGTGGCAGAGGAACAAGCAGCGCCGCCGCGAAGCGGTTCGCTTGAACTTCAATGGGCTCTGTACCGAGCGATGATTGGTTGTCGCGGTTGAGCAGCACCGGCACGGAAAAATCCTTGTCCACGTGCACCTCGTTGGAAAGCAGGTCGCGATGCAGCTCCAAGTGGCCGCATTCGTGAGCGATGGTGAAGCGCTGACGGTTGATATGATGCAGGGCATTGACGCCGATGATCGGCGTGCCGTCCTTAATGAAGATCATGCCCGACAGCTCATTATCGAGCGCAGAGTAGCGCACGACGGCGCCGAGGCCCTTGGCAATTCTGTCGACGGGTATGGGCGCAGTTTCTCCTAACTTGAAACGCTGCAGTACGGATGCGGCCATCTTCTCTGGTTGGTCAGCGCTTAGCCTGCTTGGCAACGGTCTCTCCCCCTTTTGCAGTTGTTGGTTCGTCCATTAGCAATTGCGCGAGTTGAGCGCGCTGATGCGCCGGAAGCTTCGTCGAGAATTTGACCTCGTCGGCGGCGGCGACATGACGGGCAGGTCTCGGCAGCAGGTCTGCCGGTTCGATGCCAAGCGCGGATGCGAAAGCGAAAAGCTGATGGACCAGCACCTTCTGCTTGCCGCCCTCGATGTTGGCAAGCGACGTTCTGGAAAGTCCGACCTGCGGCGCAAGCTGTTCCTGCGTGAGCTTCAGTTGTTTGCGCCGCTGGCGAATCAATCCGCCGATTTCTGGATAGACCCAGTCATGGTTCATGTCTTGTTCTACCTCTCGGGCGGCGAGATTGTCAATGTCGCAAACAAGGTTTGTAAAACGGACATTAAAAATGTTTGCTATTGACGAATTATGGTATCGGCCGTAGTTCTGGCGATGTCGACGTGATCCGCGGCTGACTTCAGGAGACCAAAATGGCATCTGAGATTTTCGTACATGCGAACGGGCGCAATCCCGTCGTGGCCTCGGTCGAGGACACAGACAAGCTGACCGATGTGCTGGACCGCCTGGGGCTTGGCGATAAGGACTTTGCCGACGGCCTCGTTTTCGTCGGCGAGAGCGAGGACGTCTTGGAGGACTTCGAGTCCGAGGACGGCGAGGACAAGGCCGAGCCCGTCGACCGCAAGAAGTCCGTGGCGGATCTCGAACTCGGGAAACGCCGTCACGTCCACGTCACTCGCTGCAAGCGCGTGAAGATCGAGGTGCACTATGGCGCCAAGACCAAACACCGCAAGGTCGCGCCGTCGACGACGGTGGCGACGTTGACGAAATGGGTGCGTAAGGCGTTCAAGCTCGATCCCGCCTCAGCTGCCGAGTACGTCCTCCAGATTACCGGGACGACGACTCAGCCGCGCGGCGACACCCATATCGGCGAACTGACCAGCGCGCCGGTTTGCGCTGTGGCGTTCGACCTCATCAAAGAAGTAACGCCTCAGGGGTGAGATTGAGATGACGCCGGATCAGAAGCTATTTCTCATGGACCTTGAGGACGCCGGGTTTCGCACCGGCGTCCTAGCAGGTCGTTGGGGCGTTGGGGAAGCTGACGTGCTGCCCGAGGGCATGTCGTGGCCGCATATGTGCTTCTGGCTGCAGGCGGCCGAACGGCCGGGTGCGCCGGATCGCTATTACATCATGATCGATGTCGACGGATATCGCTCGGTTTCTCCCACCGGGTCCTTCTGGGACCCGGTCGGAAAGACCATGCTGGGTGCCTCGAAATACCCAAAGGGAAAACCGGGATCGCGCTTTGCGAAGGTCTTTCGGACGGACTGGCAGCCCGGTTTGTCCAAGGCCTTTTACCATCCATATGACCGCTTCACCTTGAGTTCGCACACCGATTGGACCAGCACGATGGCGCATCTTGCCTGGACAGAGCGAAAAACGATCACCGACTACCTCGATGAGTTTCAACTGCTGCTGACGGGGGACGACTATGCCGGCCAGTGAACAGATCGAAAAACACATCCGGGTCAGCGTGTGGATCTGGGCGTGGCTCGTCCTCGGGCTACGCTTCCGCGGCAAAGGGCGCCGTGAGAGCGGCGCGTTTCTGCTGGGCCGGTGGACTGGCCAGTTGGGAACCGTGGGGCGCGTCGTTTTCTACGACCAACTGGACCCGCACGCTTATCAGAATGGGATCATCATGTTCCACGGCGACGGTCTTGCGGCGCTCTGGAAGATTTGCCGGGAGAGCGGCCTTGAAGTGCTCGCCGACTCCCACACCCACGGCAATGCGAATACAGGCCAGAGTGTGACGGATCAGCGCAATCCCATGATTCCGGAAGTCGGCCATACGGCCCTGATCTTCCCATACTTCGCGCGCATGGCACCGTGGTCAAAGCGTGGCGTCGGGATACATGAATATTTGGGCAGCTACAGGTGGCGGCGGCATGACCGAGGCGGTCAATCAGATCGCTTGCGCCTGATCTTTTGGTAGGGGCGCACATGGCAAGCATTTCGCGAATCTCTAAGCTGCTCGTAGATCGTAACGGCGATGATCCCGGGAAGGTGCTCGCACGGCGGCGAGGATTCACGGTGACAATGAAGCTGGGCGACGATGTCGCCGCGTCGAGGTCGCTTCAACTGGCTGCCTTGACCGCGGTACGTCTGGCAACCCGGTGCTTTCCGGGCGCTGTCCGCGTGGACGCGCCGGACTCCGTCCTGAGCGCGCCGGCCCTGGTTGGAGCGCCAGGGAGAGCCACGCTTGGGTTCGCCCTAGCTACGGAGGTTGGAAAGCGCAACATGACGCCGACCGACGGTGGTCGGCTTGTTCTTTTCGGCAATGCTGCCCACGACGGAGCGGCCACACGCGTGACGTTCGACGGTTGGGCGGCTGTAACGGGTCCGCAGCACGTTCTGAGTCGCTATGCGGAACGCGAACATTGCTCGCTTGCGCCGATTCTCGCTGCCGCCCTAGCCATCTCGGAGACCTTCCTAGGTTTCGCGGGCATCGACCTTTTGGCTGGAAGACGCGTCGTGGGTCTTTCGCTGTGGCGCCCCGACCTCGACCACGCAAATCCCGAAGCCGTCGGGCCAGTCGTGACCGCGCTGCCAAAGCAGGCGTGGTTGCTAGGTTTGGGGCACCTCGGCAACGCTTATCTGTGGGCGCTCGCGACTCTTCCCTTCGCCGATCCTACCGATGTACTTCTGTATCTGCTGGACTTCGACAAGGTAGAAAAGGCCAATACCGAAACCGGTGTGCTGTTCCGGAGCCGCGACATCGGCGAGCTTAAGACTCGGGTGTGCTCGAACTGGCTGGAGCGGTTCGGCATCAAGAGCCGCCTTGTCGAACGGCGCTTCAACGAGCACACGCGCAGGCTCGATGGCGAACCAGCACTTGCGCTCAGTGGCTTCGACAACAATGAGGCGCGCCAGCTTATCGTCGGCGCCAGTTTTGGGCGTGTCGTTGATAGCGGGCTCGGCGGCACCGCGACTAACTTCGATTCGATTAGCTTCCGGACATGGCCGAATGCGCGCGCGGCGGGCGAAATCTGGCCGGTGCTTTCGGCCGCCGAGAAAGCAGATGCTGAAGAAGCGATCTTGAAAGCGGTTGAAGAAAACCCTGCCTATCGACGCCTGAAGCGCGACCGTTGTGGCATTATCGGATATGCTGGGAAGTCAGTCGCTGTGCCTTTCGTGGGTATGTTGGCCGCGACACTGGTTATGGCCGACACCCTGCGAGTACTCAATGAGGGCGAATGCTTGCAAAACCTGAAGGTCCGGCTGGGCGAGCTTTCGGGCGGACTTGCGGTGACCTGGTCGAAATATACGAAGGATGATTTGGCGGCGGTGGCCTATGCGCCCGCGCAGAAATATTGAGCACGTCCCGCCTTAACCGTGATTCGCTTGATGCCAGTGTCGAGGGTCCGCAGAGCGGCCATTTCGGAAGTAAATCGGCACCACGTTTCGTACGATCAGGTTTATCCCAACGCGCCCGCCAATATTTGCTCACTCGGCGGGCTGAATTGGGCTGATCCGGCCATCGGCCGTGTGGGCGGCGGCATACCGATGGTTGGTCAGTAGCTTCTCCGTCTCGGCTATCTCGCGCACGATCGCATCCCGCGTCACCATGGACTCAATGATAACTGGAGTACGGGACAAGACCATTGCGAAGGGTTCGTACGCGCGCTTGGCGGCGAAGGACATCGCAAAATGTGTACCTTTGCTGTTGATTTCACTGACATGGAATTGAGCAAGCCGGCCGCCGAACCGTCGCAGAATACGCACCGCTTCGGTCATGGAGGAGTCGACTTGGCGGGCGTGAGCAATGTCCAGGCACAATTTAGCATCTGGGAGCATGTCGAAGAATGGCTGTAGTTCTTCTGCTGTGCGGCCGACTGGTTTGCGAGAATCCATGTTTTCCAGACAGAGACGCGACCCTAGCGCCCGCCATATAGGGATGTCGCCGATCGTATCGGGATGGACAACTACATTCAGTCCCATATCCGCGATAGTCTTCAGTTGCTGAACCATCGGACGTTCGTCGTCGAAATTGGTGGGAGCGTGGAAACTCACGTAGCGATATCGTTTATTCAACCCGGGTAACAACCCCGGCAACGCGGCCAACAACGGCTGCAGTTCTGCGGTTCGCAACGCGGAGAGTTCTACGGCGGAGGCGCGCGTGGGTGCCAGCAGATCAAGTGCCGTCGCGAAATCGTCACGGGCGATTGCTCCCGTGGAGAAGCCGATCGTCGGCATCAGAACACCCCATACTTTTTTACCAGCTTGGCAACGCCGGCGTCCGCTTCGAACAACAACTTGGTCAGTGCGTCATCGAACTTCGTCGCCACGCCCCTCGCTTCCAAGAATACCTCATCTTCGTACGCTTCGTCCGGAGACAAATTCTCAAGCCTCGTCCGACGGGCCTCATCGTCGAGAACAGCAAGAAAGGAATCGTAACTATCGAAGATGTCGGACGCCAATTCCGGCGCATATCGCTCTACCACGCCGGCCAGAGAGACCAATGGAGAGCGTTGGGTCCAAGCCAGTAGATGATCTACGAGATCTTGGATCTCGAAATCGTCGCTTTTTTGGGCGTGGTCCTCAAGTGCCCAAGATAGGCACATGAAGAAGCCGGAGACGAAGAGCAACTTCCTCGACATCCGTAGCTTTATATTTCGCAGCGCCCACTTTTGACCGCCTCGGGCCCGGTACTTGTTCGCGTAATCGACTGCCATAGTGCGCCAGAAACGCACCACGTCGTTCAAGAGGAAACGCGGAATCCTGTCAGCACGCTTGTTGCTACCAATGAAGCTAGCGTCCTCCTGGACGTAGCGATTAAGGATAGCCTGCACGATGCGGGCATGGGTCTCGACGCTTCCCGCAGCATGGACGGGGGCCGACTCCAACAGCAATAGTAAACGCCGGGTCATGTTCTTGTTAGTATCTTCGTCTCCGCCGACGGCGTGGACCAGGTCATGGCTGAAGATTAGACCGCCGAACACCTCAGTTGGTCCCGGAACCTTGAAGCCAGCTTTTTCGAGTTCGGTCTTAAGCTTGTGTATGATCTGCAAATGCAAGGAGTCGGCGCGCCCGTCGATCAGGACAGTCCAGTCGAGATCGCTACCTGCGGTATATTCACCGCGCGCTAGAGAGCCGAACACAACGAAGCTGCCTTCGTCGGTAGGTAGCAGGTCGTTTGCGATACGGGCCAAGACCTCCAAGCGCTCTCCGCTACGGCGTTCGGCGGCGGCGATATGACTCCACCGGGAGGCGTCGTTTCCCCTGAGTCGATCTAGCGCGGTGATAGGCATATGCGGGTTGCTCGTTTTGAATCGGCATTCGCTCACCTGTAACTCTTCCCAGCAACTTTGTCTCTCGTATGTCCCCGGCGATTTTGGGTTAGATCGGTAGGAGCATCGCGTACCGCGCGAGAAGGCCTAGGCCCAAGTTGAGAACATTGGCGAGAAACGAGAATCATGGTCCTTTTTTGGGAACGTATGAGCGGAGCGGCTCTACGAGACAATCGCCAGAGGATCGCGCGACGGGGAGCTGCTTCGCGCAGTCAGGCGGCAGAGAGTTTATCCCGTGTCGGCGACCTATGCGCAATCGAGAGGCTGCGAGTGTTCGCCGCAATGTCGGCTTTTGGCCATCGGCAGCGGTGACCGAAACGACGGACCATGAGGCGAAAACCGCCATTCCGCCCGACACAAGCCCAGATCGCCTGCTGTCGGAGTCGTTCGCTCACCAACTCGCGACGCGATCTCGTTCCCATAGGGTCAACCGGCCGGGATTACCGGCGTAGCGGGATCATGTGGTCCGGGAACATGGCCGGAAGGGACCACTGCCGCCGCGCTGAGGACGTGCTTCTCTTGGTCGTCAAAGAAAATATGAGCACCGAGTGCCTTCAGGATGGGTGCCTTGTCGCGGCTGCCAACGAAGTGTGCCTCGTCAGCTGGGGTCCCCCATGCTCTCAGCGTGCGAATGACGCGTTCGTGGGCGGGGGCGTTCCGAGCTGTGACAAGTGCGATGCGGACCTTACTCACATTGCCCTCACTAAGAAAAACCCGGCGCAATGCGGATAGCTTATGAAGAAAATTGCCAAACGGGCCGCGGGCCATTGGATTGCTCGCATTCGCGGTCTCATGAGCTAGGAAGGCGTCCAGCCCCTGTTCCTTGTAGATTGGCGTCAGACTCGGGGCCAAACACGACAGCATCGCCGTCGAACGCGACCCGGACCTCGCCCTGAGGCGTTTCGGCACGGTCCTTGGGCGCCAAGCCGAGCCGTGCAGCTGCTGCTCCGCCGTCCACCGCTCCTTTTACGTCCGCGTCCGCATTTGAGAGAAATAGGTCGATGCCCCAAGCCGGGACAAAG